>NZ_JBEXRO010000032.1:0-75866 GCF_040613095.1 Streptomyces sp. NPDC006309
CCCCGTTCGACCTCGCCGCGTTCGGTGACACCGAGGTACGCCCCGGCGACGACGTGGTGCGGCTCGGTCGGACCACCCCACGGTCACGTCGCCGCGTGCTCCGCCTCTGCTTGCCGGGTCTCTGCCTGCTGCGCCGCCGCGTCGATCGCAGCGAGCGACCTGCGGACCTGGTTACGGTCGGTGGTGTACCAGAAGTCCGGCAGGGACGACTTCAGATAGCCGCCGTATCGCGCGGTGGCCAGCCGCTGGTCCAGTACGGCGACCACGCCCCGGTCGCCGGACGCCCGTACGAGACGGCCGGCGCCCTGCGCCATCAGCAGGGCCGCGTGTGTCGCGGCCACCGCCATGAACCCGTTGCCTCCCGCGTCCTCCACCGCCTTCTGGCGCGCGCTCATCAGCGGATCGTCGGGGCGCGGGAACGGGATCTTGTCCATGACGACCAGCTGGCAGCTGGGTCCCGGGACGTCGACGCCCTGCCAGAGCGACAGCGTGCCGAAGAGGCAGGTCTTCGGATCAGCCGCGAAGTTCTTGATCAGTTCGCCGAGCGTCTCCTCGCCCTGGAGGAGGATCGGGAACTCGGGGATCCGGGAGCGCAACTCCTCCGCAGCGAGCTGGGCGGCCCGCATGGACGAGAACAGTCCGAGGGTGCGACCGCCGGCCGCCTGGATCAGCTCGGTCAGCTCGTCCAGCATGTCGGTCCGGTCGCCGTCCCGCGCGGGGCGCGCCAGGTGCTTGGCGACATACAGGATGCCCTGTCTGCGGTAGTCGAAGGGCGAGCCGACGTCGACGCCCTTCCACTTCGGCAGGTCCTCGCCCTCCGCGCCCTCCGGCCCGAGCCCCAGGGAGGCGCCGACCCCGTTGAAGTCGCCGCCCAGCTTGAGCGTCGCCGAGGTGAGGACGACGGCACGGTCGGCGAAGAGCTTCTCCCTGAGCAGCCCCGACACCGACATGGGGGCGACCCTGAGGGAGGCGCCGAAGCGGTCGTGCCGCTCGTACCAGACGACATCCCACTCCGAGCCGTTCACGACCCGCTCCGCCACGTCGTGCACCGACTCCACGGAGGCGAGCGCCTGCTTACGGACCGCGTCCTCGTCCTGGACGGACTTGTCGCGCGTCGCGCCGATCCCCGAGATGACCGTACGAGCGGCGTCGCGCAGCGCCATCAAGGCGTAGCCGAGGTCTTCCGGGATCTCCTCCAGGCGGCCCGGCAGAGCCAGCTCCATGAGCCGCTCGAAGCCCTCGGCGGCGGTCTGGAGCTGGTCGGCGGCCTTCTCGTTGACGAGCTTGGCGGCTCGGCGCACGGCACGGTTGACCTGGCCGGGCGTGAGTTCGCCGGTGGCGACACCGGTGACACGGGAGACGAGTTCGTGCGCCTCGTCCACGATCAGCACCTCGTGCTGGGGCAGCACCGGGGCGCCCTCGATGGCGTCGATGGCCAGCAGGGCGTGGTTGGTGACGACGACCTCGGCGAGCTTGGCGCGCTCGCGTGCCATCTCCGCGAAGCATTCGGCGCCGTACGCGCACTTCGACGCGCCCAGACACTCCCGCGACGACACCGACACCTGCGCCCAGGCGCGGTCCGAGACACCGGGGCTGAGATCGTCCCGGTCGCCGTCCTCGGTCTCGTCCGCCCAGTCCCGCAGGCGCAGCAGGTCCTGGCCCAGCTTGCTGGTGGGAGCGGCGGCCTCGAACTGGTCGAAGAGGCCCTCCTCCTCGTCCTGCGGCATGCCCTCGTGCAGCCGGTGCAGGCACAGGTAGTTCGACCGGCCCTTGAGCATGGCGAACTCCGGACGGCGGCGCAGCAGCGGGTGCAGGGCGTCGACCGTGCGCGGCAGGTCGCGCTCCACGAGCTGGCGCTGGAGGGCGAGTGTGGCCGTCGCGACGATCACCCGTTCTCCGTGCGCGAGCGCGGGCACGAGATAGCCCAGCGACTTTCCGGTGCCGGTGCCGGCCTGGACCAGCAGGTGGGATCCGTCGTCGATCGCCTCGGCGACCGCTTCGGCCATGGTGACCTGGCCGGGACGCTCCGTACCGCCGACGGCAGCGACGGCGGCATGCAGGAGTTCGGGGAGTGAGGGCTTCGTCATAGCCCGACCACCCTACGGCCCTGCACTGACAAACGGGGTCTCGTGACGGGGAGGGGGGACGGGATCACGACCGGGGGCTCCTGGCGGTGGCGGGTGGGATCGAGGGCCGGGATGGACAGACGGGTCGCGTGGAGGGGTCCTCGAGGTGCGATCGGCGAAGTGGGAGATTTCTTCGGTCGCGGGAACACCGCGGACCCGCCGTTCGTATCTCATGGTGAGTGCTCGATGACCCAGTGCTACAAGACATGGCGCAGGACCCGGTCCCGGATCATGAGGGCGGCCCGCTTGGCAGGCAGGTCGACCTCGGCCGCGTACCGGAAGCCCGCGCCCAGGAACGCGGCCACGGAGGGGGTGTTGCGCAGATCGGGTTCCGCTACGACACGTGCGCAGACGGGGCGCCGGTCGAGGATCAGGTCGGCCACGGACCGGAGCAGGACGGATCCCAGTCCCCGCCCGCGGTCGGCGGCATCACCGACGAGGAGGTGGATCCCGGTGTCGTGCGGACGGGCCGGGTAGTGGCGGGCCAGTGGGTCCAGGTCCGCGCGGTAGATCTCCCAGTAACTCATCGGGGTGCCGTCCAGTGCGCCGAGGCACGGCACGCTGTGTCCGGCGCCGGCCAGTTGGGTCCGCAGGTGGTCCTCCGTCCGGCTGGGGGGTCCGGCCAGTTCCCAGAAGGGGGCGACGGCGGGGTCGTTCATCCAGCGGTGGACGAGCGGCAGGTCGTGCTCGATGTGTACGGGCATGAGGCGGAAGGTGCCGGCCGAGGTGGCGACCGGCCCCCAGGCTGAGGGCCGGTCGAGCAGACCGACCGTCGTTCCGGTGCAGAAGGCGATGAAGTCGGCGGGCAGACGCAGGTCCAGGGTGTCCTCGCTGTCCGGGTCGTCGTCCTCGACGGTGAACCCGCGGAAGCGTGAGCTGCGGGGGGCCGCGGTGTCCGCTCCGGGGCCGGCGCAGCCCTGGCGGACAGGGGCGGGGCTGGTTGCGGCGCCGGCGTCGGTGGGAGGCACGGTGCGCTCCTCTCAGGAGACGAGGTGGTCATGTTCCTCGGATGTGCGGGAAGACGGCGCGGCTCGCCCGGGGTGCGCTCCGCCCAGGGGGCGCCTCGGGGCGTTGCGCTCAGGAATGGAAGGGGTTGGCGATGGTGACGTAGACGGACTGCGTGTCGACCGGGCCGACGAGTTCGTCCAGGCCGTGCAGCCGGGTCAGCAGATTGGCCTTGCAGCGCAGGACGGGTGAGTCGAGCAGGCGGCCGGGCAGGGAGGTGCGCAGCGGGGCGGGTCCCGTGGCGAGGTCGGTGAGGAAGCGGCGGAAGGCCGCGAGGAGCAGCCGCTCGTCGGCGAGCCGCTGGGAGCCGAAGGCGCCGATGAGGCCCAGCACGTTGTTGACGGCGAGGTAGTAGGCGAAGCGTTCGTCGGTGACCTCGTCGGAGACGAAGGTGTCGCTGTGCTCACCGATGCCGGGCAGCCGGGCTTCCAGTTCGGCTCGCCGGGACTCGCGGAAGTAGTACCCCTGGTTGTCACGGTAGCGGCCACCGGCGGGCCAGCCGTCACGGTCGAGCAGGAGCAGGGTGTTCTGCTGGTGGGCCTCCAGGGCGATGCCGGCCTCGCCGTCCAGCCAGAGCACGGGGCGCACGACGTGCTCCAGGTAACGGAGGAACCACTCCGTGGCGACGGCGCCGACCGGTCGGCCGGTGCGTGCGGCGAGCCGCCCGACGAGTCGTTCCAGCCGGGAGCGCATCGGCCAGGTCGCCTGTCCCCGCGACGGCATGGCGGTCTGCTCGGCACAGGGACGGGGCGAGAGCAGTCCGGCGAGGCAGCCGGCGTCGTCGGCCGGGGCGAACGGGTTGTGCCGGATCACCGCGTCGAGGCCCGGCACGGGCAGCCCGTCCGGGTCGTCGACGGCGAGCCAGGCGGGGTCGCGGACGATGTCGAAGCCGGGGTGCACGGCCTGCCACTGCTCGGCCAGGCCGGTGCGCAGCAGCCGGTGCACCTCGACTCCGCGGTGCAGTTCCTTGCGCAGGTTCTCGCGGCGGGAGTTGGTGATACGGAGGCCCAGCGACAGCTTGAGCATCGCGGGGGCGCCGGACCGGTGGACGGTTCGTACGGAGGAGGTGGGGTGCCAGGGAGCGCCGAGCGGGCCGAGGTCGCGCAGGAGTCCTGAGTCGAGGAGTGCGGCGACGGACGGGCGGTGCCGTACCTCACGGGCCTGCCAGGGGTGCAGCGGCAGGGCGGTGTAGCCGTCGGGCAGCGGGAGCCCGGTTCCGGCGAGACGTCGGACGAGGTGGCCTGCGGGGACGGGACGGCCGCGTTCGGTCCAGGCGGAGTCGGTCGCGAGGAGGGAGGGGGCGACCGCCAGCCAGTGCAGAGGGAAGGAGCCGTGCAGCTCGGGTGAGTACCGGTCGGCCTCGGCCTCGGTCAGGCCTTCCCGGCTCTTCGGGGTCGGGTGCAGCGGGTGGCCGAGAAGGAGGGACTGTTCGGCGCTGAGGAAGAGGTCGGGGGCGTCGGCGGGATGCTCGCGCCGGTGACGGATGAAAGCGGCGGTGCGGCGGACGGAGTCGGCCACTCGCGCCACCAGGTCGTCGTCGCCGGGGCCGGCGGCGGTGTGCTGCGGGGTGCGGATGGCACTGCCCTGGTCATCTGCCGGTTCCCTGACGAGGAGTGCCGCGAGTGTGACGGCGTCGACGGGCGGCGCGGTCTCGGGAGCGGCGGTGAAGCGGGGAGGACCGAAGCGGTGCCAGCCCGTCGGGGACCAGTAGCGGACCGGCACGGTCAGGGCGGTGCCGCTGGCGGGCAGCGGGAGGTGGAGGCTGCCGGTCGTGGGGGCGGCGAGGCCGGTCTCGCGGACCCAGCAGCGCAGGAGGTTCTCCACGGCGGCGGCTTGGGCCGCGGTGCGGGGATCGGGGCTCTCCAGGGGATCGGCGCCGGGATCGGTCCGTCGCGTCAGGTCCGTGTCCCGCCGCTTCTGCTGGGGGACCGACTCGGTGAGCGGTACGGGTGTCGCCGGGGCGCCGGAGCCTCCCGGTTCCTCGGGGGCGCCGGAGTGGCCGTCGGGGGTGGGTGTGGCGTTCATGACGGCTCCTCGGGGCTGGAGGTGAGGTGGTGCGGCTCGGTCGGCCGGCCGCTCGGTCGCCGCGTCCCCTGGGGGGTGGTTTCCGGAGCGGGTGGGCCCGGAGAACGGAATGTGGACGAGAAGGCTTTGCGGTCTGTGCCGGCGGGCGGCGTCGGCGCGGATGTCCGGGAAAGGGGGCGTGGGGTGAGGGGACGGAGTGTCGGCGTGAGGGGTGGCGACGGGGGGGCCGGGTAGGGCGCGGGTGGTGCTCAGCCCGCGCGCTCGGCGGGGCTGTGGCGGCCTTGGTGTCGTGGGCCGTGGGTCTCGTGCCGGCGGGCGACGGCCGCCACCGCGTCGGCCAGGCGGTCGAGTACGGCCGTCGCCTGTTCGTCACTGATCGTCAGCGGGGGGAGCAGCCGGACCACGGACGCGTGACGGCCCCCGAGTTCGACGATCAGGCCCCGCTGGAGGCACTCGCGCTGTACGGCGGCGGCGAGTCGGGGCGCGGCGGGGTGCGGAGCGCGGGTGGGTTCCCGTCCGGCCGGTGCGGCGCCGCGCCCGCCGGGGGCGGGTCCGGAACCGGCAGCCAGTCCGGAGCCGGAGCCAAAGGCGGGTACGGAGCCGGCATCGGGGGTGGGTACGGAGCCGGAATCGGGGCCGGGTCCGGAGCCTGGGGCGGGTCCGTCGGTTTCGGGGTCGACCAGTTCCAGCCCGATCATCAGACCCCGCCCCCGCACGTCACCCACACAGGCGAACTCGTCGGCCAGGCACCGGAGTCGGGACAGCATGCGGGAGCCGAGGGTGGCGGCGCGGTCGGCGAGGCCGTTCTCACGGACGTAGGCGAGGGTGGCGGTGCCCGCGGCCATGGCGAGCTGGTTGCCGCGGAACGTGCCGGCGTGGGCGCCGGGCTGCCAGACGTCGAGATCCTGGCGGTAGACGATCACGGCCAGGGGGAGGCTGCCGCCGATGGCCTTGGACAGGACCATGACGTCGGGGGTGATGCCGCTGTGGCCGACGGCCCAGAAGCTGCCCGTCCGGCCGACTCCGGTCTGGACCTCGTCGGCGATCAGCGGGATGGCCCGGTCCGCCGTGAGCTGTCGCATGCGCCGCAGCCAGTCGTCCGGGGCGGGAATGACGCCGCCCTCGCCCTGGACGGGTTCGACGATCATCCCGGCGGGCAGGGGGACGCCCGACTTGGGGTCGTCGAGGAGGGACTCCGTCCAGCGGGCGGCGAGTTCGGCGCCGCGCGCGCCGCCGACACCGAAGGGGCAACGGTAGTCCTGCGGGTAGGGCAGGCGGGTGACCCGGACGTCGGGGGCGCCACCGGAGACGGCCAGGGCGCCGGCGGTCATGCCGTGGTAGGCGCCGGTGAAGGCGAGCATGCCGGTACGGCCCGTCGCGGCCCGCACCAGGGTGAGGGCGGCCTCGACGGCGTCGGTGCCGGCCGGTCCGCAGAACTGCACGCGGGCACGGCCGGCGAGGCCGGGCGGAAGCGTGCGGAACAACTCCGTGACGAAGGCGTCCTTGACGGGCGTGGCCAGGTCGAGCACGGAGAGGGGGGCGCCGGAGTCGAGGACCGCGCGGATGGCCTCCAGCACCACCGGGTGGTTGTGGCCGAGCGCGAGGGCGCCGGCGCCGGAGAGGCAGTCGAGGTAGCGGCGTCCGTCGGCGCCCTCGATGGTGAGCCCGCGCGCCCGGACGGGCACGATCGGCAGGGCGCGGGCGTAGGTGCGCGCCGAGGACTCACGCGCCGACTGGCGTCTGAGAATGCCCTCGTGCACGGCCCGCGCTTGCCCGGGTGTGCCTCCTGCCACCGACTCCGTAACGGCCACGGCGCGCTGTCCTCCCCGCTGTCCAGAGGCGAGTTGATCCGCGGGGACCGGGCGAAGCCGGCAGTCCCCCCACCGCCTACAACCGCGGACCGTTCAGCGGGTTACGGGTTGCGTCGAGATCGGTGCCGTGACTGCCGGAAGGCGTCGTGCGGCTCCGGCGCGGCGTCCGTGCCGTGCGGGCGCGGTCCGGGTCCGGCCGGGCGTGGGCTCGCCGTCCGGGGCGGGACCGGAGGGCCGTTCAGTGTGCCGTCTGCGGGGTCCGCCCCTTCGCGAACTCCCGCACCTGCGCGGCGGCGGCCACGACGTCGTCCGGCAGCGTGTCGATGCCGACCGTGGCGGTGGCCGGTTGCAGGAGAACCAGCTTCAGGTGCATCTGTGCCTGCCCGTCCCGGGGCGAGCAAGTCGAGAGGATCGGGGCCGGCGAGCGGGTCGGGGGGTCCGGGTCCCGGGTGATGCGGGCGGCCGTGTACCGGGGCTGGGGGTGGCGGCCGTCGACCCGTTCGCCCGCGTCCTCGCGGCCGAGGGCCAGCGGCGAGGCCGCGGTCTTGAGGGCGTCGGAGCGGCGGGTGGTCCGGAGAGGGGTGCCCAGGAGCGTGCGTGGTGCTCTCGGCCTTGTCATCCGGCGGGTTGAGGTGGACGGCCCGCTGGCCGAGCGGGGTGATCCGGGCGTGGTCGCGTACCAGCGGGCTGATCCGGGCGTGGTCGCGTACCAGCGGGCTGATCCGGGCGTGGTCGCGTACCAGCAGGCTCATCCCGGCGCGGTCTCGTACCAGCGGACTCATCCCGGCGCGATCTCGTACCAGCGGACTCATCCCGGCGCGATCTCGTACCAGCAGGCTCATCCCGGCGCGGCCTCCTACCAGCGGACTCATCCAGGCCTGGTCGCGTACCAGCAGGATGCTGGAGGACGCCGCTGTCCAGCGAACTCGTGCAGGCCCCACGGAGCCCCCGGTCCCCCGGCCGAACTCGTGCAGGCCCCGGGCCCCCACGAAGCCTCCGGCCTCCCAGCCGAACTCGTGCAGGCCCCGCCGCCCCTCAGAGCGCCCGGTGTTCCGGCCGGGCGCCGGCCTCGCCGGCTCAGACCGCCGTCCGGCCGCCGTCGACCGGCACCGCCGCGCCCGTCACGAAGGCCGCCCGGTCGCTGCACAGCCAGGCCGCGGCCTGGGCGATCTCCTCGGGCGAGGCCATGCGCCGGCGGAGCGTACGGGCCTCGAAGCGTTCCTCCAGCTCCCGCGACCCGCCGATGACCTGGTCCATCATCTCGGTGCGCGTGCTGCCCACGACCAGCGCGTTGACCCGGATCCCGCGGTCGCCGTACTCGCGTGCGGCGGCCCGGCTCAGGCCGATCACCGCGTGTTTGGCGGCCACGTACGCGGCGGAGGCGCTGGAGGCCAGTACCCCGGCGACGCTCGAGGTGTTCACGACGGCTCCGCCGCCGGAGGCGAGCATCGCCGGGATCTGGCGGCGCAGGCAGTTCCAGACGCCGCGCACGTTGACGTCCATCGTGCGGGCGTAGTCCTCGTCGTCCATCTCCAGCAGGGGCGTGCCGACGGTGGCGTAACCGGCGTTGTTGAACGCCGCGTCGAGGCTGCCGAAGGTGTCGACGGCGGCCCGGACGGCCCGTCCGACGTCCTCGGGCGAGCAGACGTCACCCTGCGCCGCGAGCGCGCGTCCGCCCGCCGCCCGGATCTCCGCCACCAGCTGTCCGAGGCGGTCCCCGCGCCGGGCCATGAGCACCACGGCGGCGCCCTCCTCGGCGAACAGCCGGGCGGCGGCGGCGCCGATGCCGCTGGACGCGCCGGTGATCATGGCCACCTTGCCGTTGAGCATGTCAGTCCCGCCAGACGGTGCCGAGCGCCGCTTCTTCGTCCAGGGTCCGCAGCAGTTCCTCGTCGACGGCGTGCAGGGAGTCCACGATGTGCCGCACCCCGGCCTCGCGCATCAGCTGCGGCTGGAAGCTGTGCCGGAAGTCGGTGGGATGGCCGATGAAGGGCACGTTCAGCTCTCTGGCGGCACGGCCGACGTTCGCCACGTCGTCGATGAAGACGGCCTCGTCGTACTTGAGGCCGAAGTACTCGGTGACGATCTCGTGGATGCCGGGGCGGAACGCGTCGGTGCAGATGTACCCGGGGTGGTCGAAGAGGTCCGCGTGCGGGCCGAGGAACGTGTCGAAGTGGCCCTTGCCGAGGCCGCCGTAGCAGACGGTCCGCAGGCCGGCGGCGCGCAGCCGCCGCAGGAGTTCCACCGCGCCCTCGTTGAGCCGCACGGGGTGGGTCTCCACGTACTGCGCGCGTTCCCGGAAGTACAGCTCCAGCGCTCCTTCCGGGGTGACGGATCCGCCGATCGCCTCGGCCAGGAGCCGGCCGGCGACCGCGCGTGGCTGCGAGAAGATGCTGCGTTCCAGCTCGGCGGTGTAGGCGCAGCCCCGGTCGACCAGGAAGCGGTGGATGACCGGGCTGAAGGTGTCGTTGAGCAGGACGCCGTCGATGTTGACCGCGGCGAGGCGTAGCCGGCTGAGCGTGTGGACCATGGGTTACTCCCCCTACGGTGGCGCGAACCCCGTCAGGTGCCCGAACGGCCCCGCGGGACAGACCTGTCGGGAGACAGGGCGTACGACGCGGGACACCTTACGTGCAGGTGCCCCGTCGGCCGCGGGGGTGGGTGATCTTGCTCGGGGCGGGCCGGCTCAGCCGGTGGCACCACCCGGGGCGCCGACGGGAGCCGGTGCTTCCTCGGCCGCCAGGGCTCGGGCGGGATCGACCGCGGTGCGGGCGACCACGGTCGGCACGGCGACGCCCGGCAGCAGCAGCCGCCACATCCGCACCACCCGGTCGGACAGGTCGGCGCGTCCGGTCTCGGCCGCCGCGTACATCTGCATGCCGGTACAGGCCTCGACGATCAGCTGGGCGAGTTCCCACGGCTCGACACCGGCCTGGAGTTCCCCCTTGTCCCGGGCGGCCCGGAGACACTCCTCCATGATCTGGCTCCATGCCCGGTAGGGGCTGGAGTCGCGCAGTCCGAAGGTCGTCTGCTCGCCGGTGAGCCGGACCCCGGCCCGCAACAGCGGGTCGGTCTGGAGCCGGCGTGCCCAGATCAGCGTGATGTCGACCAGCCGTTGCAGGCCCTGGGACTCCAGGTACGGCAGGATCGTGTCGGACTGGGCGTTCATCACGGCCTTGGCGAGGGCTTCCTTGGACTCGAAGTGGAAGTACAGGGCTCCCGCCGTGACCCCGGCCCGTTTGAGGATGCGGCTGATACTGGCGCCCGCGAAGCCGTACTCGTCGAAGACCTCCGCCGCCGCGAGGATGAGCGCCCCGCGCGTCTGGATCGCCCGCTCCTGCCTGGGTTGCCCCACGACGTCCCCTCCTTCATCAAATGAAACGTTCTCTATGTTAAGCGGCAACGAGCAGGTCGCCCCGCTCACAGCCTTGCATGAGACCGGATTCCGCCGCGCCGGCACCTTTTATTTACCGTCACTTTACCCACAACAAAACGACCACTCTTTATGTTGTGGGCGCAGTCAGGTGGTAACCGACGTTCGCGCCCAGGGGGATTCACATGCCGGTCATCACCAGCCGGGAAGGGCGCAGCGCGCCGGGGTCCACACCCGTCCTCGACCGCGTACCACGGGAGCTGGTCCACAAGCTGGCCGACTCCGAGGTGCTGCTGACGGGATGCCGGACGGTCGCCCCCGACACGTTCCTGGTCACCGCCCGCCGGCCCGCCGACCACGCCTTCTACGGCCCCGTCAACGGCCTGTCCGACCCGCTGTTCGCAGCGGAATCGATTCGTCAGGCGGTCCCGCTGCTCAGCCACGTCGCCTACGACGTGCCGTTCGGGCACCGCCAGTCCTGGGACCATTACCGGCAGACGCTCCTCCCCGCCACCCTGACCGACGGCGCGACGGCGGCCGGCACAGAACTGCGCATCTCCTGCACCGACGTGGTGCGCCGGGCCGGACGGCTGGCCTCGCTCACCATGCGGGTCGGCCTGGTCCGCGACGGCCTGCCGCTCGGCACCGCGGAGCTGGCCTTCCACAACCACCCGCCGGCCGTCTACCGGCGGCTGCGCGGCCGTTACGCCGACCTCGAGCGGGCCACCGCGCAAGCCGTGCCCCCCGCGCACCCGATGACGCCCGGTGAGGTCGCGCGCCGGCGGTCCGCCGACGTCGTCCTGGCGGCCACCGGGGAGCCCGGCCGCAGCCGGCTGCGGGTGGACCTGTCCCACCCGGTGCTCTTCGACCACCCGGTGGACCACGTTCCCGGCATGCTGCTGCTGGAGGCCGCGCGGCAGGCCGCGCACCGGGCCGCGCACCCCGAGCCGATGGTGGTGACCGGCCTGGAAGCCGACTTCAGGCGCTACGTCGAGCTGGACGCGCCGTGCTGGATCGAGACCACCCGGGAACCCGCCGGCGCCACCGGACAGGGCGCCACCGGACAACGGGTGCGCGTCACCGCCGTGCAGCGCGACGAAACCCTGTTCACCTCCGTCGTCACGCTCACCCCGGCCTGGTGAGCACGCAGACGTAGCAGGTCAGGCGGCTTGTAGCCGAACCGTTGCCGTCCCGTCGGAACTCCCCCGCGGCGACCGCATAGGGTGTGATGCCGTTCCGCAAGGATGCGGCCCGGCATGAACTCCACCCAGGGGGCAGGCCGGTTGCGCGTCCTCATCGCCGAGTTCCTTCACAGCATGGGGAGTCAGAAGCATGCGATCCATACGGCCGTCGTTCACCGTTCGGCGGGGGAGGGTCCCGCACCGGACCTCCCGCGCGCTGACGGCGGTCGCCCTCGCCTCGGCGCTGGCGATGACCGCCACGGCCTGCGGCGGGGACGACAACGCCGACGGCAAGCCCTCCGCGGGCGCGACCGCGGGCGGCTCCGGCGACGGCAGACTCAGGATCCCGGACGACCTCAGGCAGAGGCTCAAGGAGCACGGGATCGACATCGACAAGTGGAAGAACGGCGCCTGGAGGAACTGGAACAAGCAGGACTGGCTGCGCGAGGCCAATGACTTCGTCAACCCGATGATCAAGGGCCTGTGGAACCCGGACCGCATGCGGCACGCCGACGACCCGGACAAGGGCGTCGACGACAACGACATCACCGGGGACCAGGGCGTGACGGACCCGGCGCCGCAGCCCGTGCGGGCGCGGACGGTCGCCCCGCCGTACCACAGCAACGCGGCCACCTCGGGCAAGCTGCTCTTCGACGCCCCCGAGGGCACCATGGTCTGCTCGGCGACGGTCGTGACGGACCCCGCGCACCCGGGCAAGTCCGACCTCGTCTGGACGGCCGGCCACTGTGTGCACGCCGGCAAGAAGGGCGGCTGGTACCGCAACATCGCCTTCGTGCCGTCGTACAACGACCAGGGCAGGTCGGCCGCCGAGCTGGAGAACGCCGGCCGCTCCGAGGCCGCCCCGTACGGCGTCTGGTGGGCCGACGCGGCGAAGACCTCCCAGCAGTGGATCAGCGAGGGCGGTGCGACGGGCGGCAACGGCGCCTCGTACGACTTCGCCGTCATCCATGTGACCCCGGAGCGGGGCAGCGGCGGCAAGTCGCTGGAGGAGACCGTCGGCGGGGCGCTGCCGGTCGATTTCGACGCGCCGGCCGTGCCGAAGGTGCAGAGTCTCACCGTGTCCGGGTATCCGGCGGCGGCGCCGTACGACGGTCAGCTGCTGTACCAGTGCCAGGACCGGCCGGGCCGGCTGTCCATGGACCGGTCCGACCCCACGATGTACCGGATCGGCTGCACGATGACCGGTGGCTCCTCCGGCGGCGGCTGGGTGGAGACGGGCGCCGACGGCAAGCCGGCGCTGGTGTCCAACACGTCCATCGGCCCGGTGAGTTCGGGCTGGCTGGCCGGCCCCCGGCTGGGCGAGGTGGCCAAGGGCGTGTACGACTCGGTGAGCAAGCAGTTCGCCGGCCGGTAGCCGGCCGCGTCGTCACGGCAGGGCGAAGGCCCGCCGCCCCCGAGGGGGTGGCGGGCCTTCGTGGCTCGGTGCCGTGGGTCAGGCCGTGGCGACCGTGGCGTACGGTGCCAGGTCCGACGCCAGTTCCTCGTGCACCCGGGCCTTGAGCAGGGTGCCCTCCGCGGTGTGCTCCTCGGAGATCACCTCGCCCTCGGTGTGGGCGCGGGCGACCAGGTTGCCGTGCGTGTAGGGCACGAGCGCGTCGACCTCGACCGAGGGGTGGGGCAGCTCGTCGTCGATCAGGGCGAGCAGCTTGTCGATGCCCTGTCCGGTGCGGGCCGACACGGCGATCGAGTGCTTCTCGACCCGCAGCAGCCGCTGGAGGACCAGCGGGTCGGCCGCGTCCGCCTTGTTGATCACGACGATCTCGGGCACGCCGGTGGCACCGACGTCCCGGATCACCTCGCGGACGGCGGCGAGCTGCTCCTCCGGGGTCGGGTGCGAGCCGTCCACCACGTGCAGGATCAGGTCGGAGTCGCCGACCTCCTCCATGGTGGAGCGGAACGCCTCGACCAGGTGGTGCGGCAGGTGCCGGACGAAGCCGACGGTGTCCGCCAGGGTGTACAGCCGGCCGCTCGGGGTCTCCGCCCGGCGGACGGTCGGGTCCAGGGTCGCGAACAGGGCGTTCTCGACCAGGACACCGGCGCCCGTGAGGCGGTTGAGCAGGGACGACTTCCCGGCGTTGGTGTAGCCCGCGATCGCCACGGACGGCACCTTGTTGCGCCGGCGCTCCTGCCGCTTGACCTCGCGGCCGGTCTTCATGTCCGCGATCTCCCGGCGCATCTTCGCCATCTTCTCGCGGATCCGCCGCCGGTCGGTCTCGATCTTGGTCTCACCGGGGCCACGCGTGGCGAGACCGCCGCGGCCGCCACCCATCTGCCGGGACAGCGACTGACCCCAGCCGCGCAGCCGCGGCAGCATGTACTGCATCTGCGCGAGCTCGACCTGCGCCTTGCCCTCGCGGGACTTGGCGTGCTGGGCGAAGATGTCCAGGATCAGGGCCGTACGGTCGATGACCTTGACCTTGACGACGTCCTCCAGCTGGATCAGCTGGCCGGGGCTCAGCTCACCGTCGCAGATGACGGTGTCCGCGCCCGTCTCCAGGACGATGTCGCGCAGCTCCAGGGCCTTGCCGGAGCCGATGTAGGTGGCCGCGTCGGGCTTGTCGCGGCGCTGGATGACGCCGTCGAGGACGAGCGCGCCCGCGGTCTCGGCGAGGGCGGCCAGCTCCGCGAGCGAGTTGTCGGCGTCCTGCACGGTGCCGGTGGTCCACACGCCGACGAGCACGACCCGCTCCAGACGGAGCTGGCGGTACTCGACCTCGGTGACGTCCTCCAGCTCGGTGGACAGGCCCGCCACACGGCGCAGGGCCGCACGCTCCGAACGGTCGAACTGGTCGCCGTCCCGCTCGCCGTCGATCTCGGAGCTCCAGGCGCCGTCCTCTTCCATCAGGGCATCGGCCCGAAGACCTTCGGGGTAGGCGTGCGCGAGGCGCTTGGTGTCCTGGGAAGGGGAAGAAGAGGAGGTCATTTGATCCTTTACGTCGATGAGAGTGCCGTTACGGCGTTCGTACGGCGGCCGACTCGACCGCTCGTGGTGTACAACGCGCGGGTACCCCGGGAGATTCCCGTGTCCCCCGGTGCGCGCCGACGCGTAGATGGTCGCACGGTACGGCACGTCTCGTCACCGGCTTATCGCGTGGCGTGCGGGTCGGACGGCGAGGCCTGGGCCGTCGGCTTCCAGTCGGGGTGGCCGGGCATCGGCGGGGTCTTCTCGCCGTACAGCCAGGCATCGAGGAAGCCCCGCAGGTCGCGGCCGGCGACGGCCGAGGCCAGCCGGACGAAGTCGGCGGTGGTGGCGGTGGTGTCCCGGTGTTCCTGGACCCAGAGCCGCTCCAGCCGTTCGAAGGCCGGCCGGCCGATCTCCTGCCGCAGCGCGTAGAGCGCCAGTGCGGCGCCGTCGTAGATGCCGGGCCGGAAGATGCCGATCTTCTGGCCGGGGGCGGGCGGCTCGGGCCGGGCGGGCGGTCCGCCGGCCTCGCGCCAGCGGTCGGCGGCGCCGTAGGCGGCCTTCATGCGGTCCTCCATCGGCCGGTGCGCCGTCTCCTCGGCGTACAGCTCCTCGTACCAGGTGGCGTGCCCCTCGTTCAGCCACACGTCGGACCAGGTGCGCGGGGTGACGCTGTCCCCGAACCACTGGTGGGACAGCTCGTGCACCATGACCGACTCGATGTACCACTTGGGGTAGGCGGGCTCGGTGAACAGGTCCTTCTCGAAGAGCGACAGGGTCTGTGTCTCCAGTTCGAAGCCCGTGGCGGCCTGTGCCATGAGCACGCCGTAGGTCTCGAACGGGTACCGGCCGACCTTGCTCTCCATCCAGGCGATCTGGTCGGGCGTCCTGGCTAGCCACGGTTCGAGGGCCTTGCGGTCGGCGGCGGGCACCACGTCCCGCAGGGGCAGCCCGTGCGGTCCCGCGCGGTGCACCACGGCGGAGCGGCCGATGGACACCTGGGCGAGCTCGGTGGCCATGGGGTGCTGGGTGCGGTAGGTCCAGGTGGTGGTGCGGCCGGCCCGGTCCGCGCCGGCGGGCAGGCCGTTGGCGACGGCGGTGTAGCCGTTGGGGGCGGTGATGCGGAACGTGAACATCGCCTTGTCGGAGGGGTGGTCGTTGCCCGGGAAGACCAGGTGGGCGGCGTTGGCCTGGTTCGCCATGGCGAGACCGTCCACGGTGCGCACCCAGCCGCCGTCCTGCCCCTTGGCGGGGACGGGGTCGCTGGTGTGCCGCACGGTGATCCGGGTCCAGCTGCCCTCGGTCAGGGGGGTCCGCGGCGTCACCACCAGGTCCTCGCCGGCACTGGTGAAGCTCGCGGGCCGTCCGTCGACCTCGACCGACCGCACGGTGCCGTGCGCGAAGTCCAGGTTGACGCGGTCCAGGTCGTCGGTGGTCCAGGCGTCGATGGTGGTGACGGCCTGGAGCGGCTTGTCGTTGGTGCCCGGGTAGGTGAGGGAGATGTCGTACGATGCCACGTCGTAACCCGGATTGCCCAGGTACGGGTAGAGGCGGTCGCCGACGCCCAGCGGCTCGGGCGGGGCCGCGGCGGCGACGAGACAGACGGAGACGGCGCAGGCGAGCAGGGCCGCCTTGCGGTGCCGGGAGATCCGGGGCCGGTGGCGCGGGGTGAGCAGCATGGACCACCGCTACCAGGGCGTGCCCGCGCCACGGCGGCGACTCGCGCCCGGCCCACCCGAACGGGGCGGGCGCCGGGCGCCGTCCTCAGGAGCCGGGCGCCTGGTGCTGGGCGCGGCTCACGTCGTACACGCCGGGTACGTCCCGCATGGCGCGCATCAGCGCGGGGAGGCGGGCGGCGTCGGGCAGCTCGAGGGTGTACGTGTGGCGCACCCGCTGCTGGCTCGGGGGTTCGACGGTGGCGGAGACGATCTCGGCACCCTCGAGGGCGATCGCCTCGGTGAGGTCGGCGAGCAGATGGGGCCGGCCGAACGATTCGGCGACCAGCGTCACCCGGCATTCGGTGGTGTCCCCCCAGCGCACACCGATCTCCGCGCGCCCCCGGCTCTTCATGTCCGCCACCGCGGCGCACTCCCCGCGGTGCACGGTCACCACTCCCCCGCGGACCGCGAACCCGGTGATCTCGTCCGGCGGCACGGGCGTACAGCATCCGGCGAGCCGTACGGCGGCTCCGGGCCGGTCCACGAGGACGTCGGCGCGCCGGGGGCGGGCGGTGGGGGCGCCGTCCGCGGGGCGGGCGGCGGAGGCGGCCTCGGCGGTTCCGGCGCGGGTGGCGCCGTCGGCGGGCCCGGTGCTGCCGCCGTGCGCGGCCTCGCCGCCGGTGCCGCCGCCGGGGTGCGCGGTGAGCCAGCGCTGGATGGCGATGCGGGCGGCAGCGGTGTGGGCGTGCTCCAGCCACTCGCGGGAGGGCTCGGAGGCCGGGTCCTGGCCCATGAGGAGCTGGACCGTGTCACCGTCGCCCAGGACCGTGCTGAGCGTGGCCAGGCGGCCGTTGACCCGGGCGCCGATGCAGGCGTGCGCGTCCTCGCCGTACTGCGCGTACGCGGCGTCGACGCAGGTGGCGCCCTCGGGCAGGCCCAGGGTGCCGCCGTCGGGGCGGAACACGGTGATCTCCCGGTCCTGGGCGAGGTCCTCGCGCAGGGTGCACCAGAAGGTGTCCGGGTCGGGGGCGGCGCGCTGCCAGTCGAGCAGCCGGGACAGCCAGCCCGGGCGGGTGGGGTCGGCGCGCTCGCCGTCGGCGGGGGCGTCGGCCGCGGGGGCGTCGGTGCCCGGGGTGTCGGTCGCGGGGGCGTACGGGTTGCCGAGCGCGACGACGCCGGCCTCGGCGACCTTGTGCATCTGGTGGGTACGGATGAGTACCTCGACGACCTGGCCGTCCGGCCGGGCGACCGCGGTGTGCAGCGACTGGTACAGGTTGAACTTCGGTACGGCGATGAAGTCCTTGAACTCCGAGACGACCGGCGTCATGCAGGTGTGCAGCTCGCCGAGGACGCCGTAGCAGTCGGCGTCCTCGTTCACCAGCACCAGCAGCCGGCCGAAGTCGGTGCCGCGCAGCTGTCCGCGTCTGCGGGCGCGGCGGTGGACGGAGACGAAGTGCCGCGGCCGGATGAGGACTTCGGCGGGGATGCCCGCCTCCCGCAGCACACCGCGGGCCTCGTCGGCGACCTCGGCGAGGGGGTCCACGGAGCGGGCGGCGTTCTCGGCGATGAGTTCGCGCGTGTGCCGGTACTCCTCGGGGTGGAGGATGGCGAAGACCAGGTCCTCCAGTTCGGTCTTCAGGGCCTGCACACCGAGGCGTTCGGCGAGCGGGATGAGGACGTCACGGGTGACCTTGGCGATCCGCGCCTGCTTCTCGGGGCGCATCACACCGAGGGTGCGCATGTTGTGCAGGCGGTCGGCGAGTTTGATCGACATCACGCGCACGTCGTTGCCGGTGGCGACGAGCATCTTGCGGAAGGTCTCCGGCTCGGCGGCGGCTCCGTAGTCGACCTTCTCCAGCTTCGTGACGCCGTCGACCAGGTAACGCACCTCCTCACCGAACTGTTCCCGCACCTGCTCCAGCGTCACCTCGGTGTCCTCGACGGTGTCGTGCAGCAGGGAGGCCGTCAACGTGGTGGTCTCCGCGCCCAGTTCGGCGAGGATCAGGGTCACGGCGAGCGGGTGGGTGATGTACGGCTCACCGCTCTTGCGCATCTGGCCGCGGTGGGAGGACTCGGCGAGGACGTAGGCGCGGCGCAGTGGTTCGAGGTCCGCGTCCGGGTGGTGGGCGCGGTGGGCCTCCACGACATGGCCGATGGCGTCGGGCAGCCTGTCGCGGGCGGCGGGGCCGAGCAGCGCGGCCCGGCCGAGCCGGCGCAGGTCGATCCGGGGCCGGGACTTCCTGCGGCCCGCCGTGGCTGTGAGCGCCGTGGGCGCTGCCGGGCCAGGGGTCGCAGGGTTCGTGGCCTCCGCACTCATGGGCACCTCCGGCTCTCTTACCGGCGGACGGGGCCCCCAGGGCGTACGCGGCTCAGGGATGGCGACGTTCCCCCGTCCGTGCCGGTGCTTGATGCTACCGAGCCCACCACGTGCGGCCGACCGCCTCTCGCCGAGCGTGAAACGGATCACCCATTCGAGCGAGGGAAACGAGGTTTAAGAGTTTGCGCCACCTGCACGGCGCTCGGCCGCGGTTTCGAACGGCCCGGCCGCCGGCAGGCGGTGAACCCGGGCGCGGGACACCTCGTCCTCCTTGTTCCCCCAGGTCAGCGAGGGGCGTTTTCCAGCCAGTCGCCGTCGATCTCGCCCTCGGCGACGATCACGGCGGCACCGGTCATCTCGATCTCGCCGTCGGGTCGCTCGGTGATGACCAGGCGACCGCCGGGCACGTCGACGGTGTACGTCGCCGGGGTGCCGGTGACGGCCGGATCGGCGCCGTCCCGCCGGGCGGCGGCCACGGCGACGGCACACGCGCCCGTGCCGCACGAGCGGGTCTCGCCGGAGCCGCGCTCGTGCACACGCATCGCCACGTGCCGGGGGCCGCGGTCGACGACGAACTCCACGTTCACCCCGTCCGGGTAGGCGTCCGCCGGGCCGACCGGCGGCGGGGCCAGCAGGTGGCCGGCGTGCGCGAGGTCGGACACGAAGGCGACGGCGTGCGGGTTGCCCATGTTCACGTTGCACGCGGGCCAGCTGCGCTCGCCGACGGTCACCGTGACGTCTCCCCCGGGGAGGCGGGCGCGGCCCATGCCGACGGTGACGTCACCGTCCTTCGCGATGTGGACGGCCTTGACGCCCGCGCGCGTGGCGATCACGAGGTCTCCTGCGGCCACATGTCCCGCGTGCTGGAGGTAGCGCGCGAACACACGCACGCCGTTGCCGCACATCTCGGCGACCGAGCCGTCGCCGTTGCGGTAGTCCATGAACCACTCGGCCTCGGCGGCCATCGCCCTGGCCTCCGGGTGCGCCGCGGACCGCACGACGTGCAGCACGCCGTCGCCGCCGATACCGGCCCGGCGGTCGCACAGGGCGGCGACGGTGGCCGGGGGCAGCTCGATGGCGTTCTCGGGGTCCGGCACGATCACGAAGTCGTTCTCGGTGCCGTGCCCCTTGAGGAAGGCGATCCGTGTGCTCATCCCTCGATCGTACGGGAGCGGGGTGCGGCGGGGCCGGTGGAGCGGTTCCCGGCGCCCTTCGCGGGGCGTTCCGCGCGCGAGGGGCGTCTCAGCGGAGTCTTGCCACGCGCCATACGGCGAGGACGACCACCAGGGCCACCAGCAGGAGGTAGCCGAGCACGACCCGCCAGTCGGGTCGGCGGCCGGAGCCGCGCGGGGGCAGGCCGGGCCAGGTGTAGCCCACCCGGCGGGCGGCCATCATGCCCCAGCCCGCCGCGCACGAGCAGATCAGCAGGCCGAGCATGGCGATGACCGCGCCGCTGTCGCCGAAGTCGAAGGCGAGCGGGAAGGCGAACATCAGGGAGCCGACGGCGGAGAGGCCCACGATGGGGGCGAGCTGCCAGATGCGCAGCCGGCGCTGCGGGCGCAGCTCGACCTCGACCTCCGGCCCGACCGGGTACATCTCCTCGGGGTCGGGTCCGTCGGCGGTGACGACGCCCACCGTCTCGTCGGGCCCGTCGTCGGCCAGCCGGTCCACGACCGATCCGTCAGCGATCAGAGCGTCCACGGCCAGTCCGTCCATGGCCAGTCCGTCGGTGGACAGATCGTCCGCAGCCAGGTGGTCCGCAGTCAGATCCTCCATGGCCGGACCGTCTTCGGCCTGACCCGGCTCGTCACTCTCCGTAGTGACGTGCTCGGCACTTCGTGCGGTGTCGCGAGGGCCGGCCTCCATCGCCACGCGCCCTCCCAACTAGGCTCCACTTGGTCGATCGAAGCTCGATGATGGCACGGCGCCACAGGCCGGGATGACCGGCGGCGCATCCCGATGCCATGACGTGATCAGGCTGTGACCGGTCGTTCGACCAACGCCAGGGCCTGCTGCGGAAGTTCCCCGCGGTCCGCGAGGGCCCCACTCAACCAGTGCACCCGAGGATCGCGCCGGAACCATGAATCCTGACGGCGCGCGAAGCGTTTGGTCGCACGGACGGTCTCGGCCCGCGCTTCCGCTTCGGTGCACTCCCCGGCGAGCGCGGCCAGCACCTGCTGGTAGCCGAGCGCGCGGGACGCCGTGCGCCCCTCGCGCAGGCCGCGCGCCTCCAGTGCGCGCACCTCGTCCACGAGGCCCGCCTCCCACATCCGGTCGACGCGCCGCGCGATGCGGTCGTCGAGCTCCGGACGCGCCACGTCGACCCCGATCTGGACGGTGTCGTACACGGAGTCGTGGCGGGGCAGGTTGGCCGTGAAGGGCCGCCCGGTGATCTCGATCACTTCCAGGGCCCGGACGATACGGCGGCCGTTGCCGGGCAGGATCGCGCGGGCGGCGTCGGGGTCGGCGGCGGCCAGCCGGGCGTGCAGCGCACCCGGGCCGCGCAGCGTCAGCTCCTCCTCCAGTCGGGCCCGGACGTCGGGGTCGGTGCCGGGGAACTCCAGGTTGTCGACGGCTCCGCGGACGTACAGGCCGGAGCCGCCGACCAGGACCGGCCAGCGGCCCTCGGCGAGCAGGGCGTCGATCCGCGCGCGGGCCAGCTTCTGGTACTCGGCGACCGACGCGGCGACCGTCACGTCCCAGATGTCCAGCAGGTGGTGCGGGACGCCGCCGCGCTCCTGCGGCGTCAGCTTGGCCGTACCGATGTCCATCCCCCGGTACAGCTGCATGGAGTCGGCGTTGACGACCTCACCGCCGAGGCGCTGGGCCAGGAAGACACCGAGATCGGATTTTCCGGCCGCGGTCGGACCGACGACGGCGATGACGCGGGGGGCGGGGGATGCACTGCTCACCGCACCAGTCTCGCAAACCTCGCGGCATGGTCCCGAACGAGTTACGTGACGGCGGGCACGGCGGGTCGTTGCCCGTTGCGAGGTGCCTCCTGCGGGACTGCCGGAGGCGGTGACCCGGGCGGCACGACCTTATGCACCGGGTGACGCGGGAATTCGCCCGCACGAGTACCGTATGGAGTGGAAATGGGCATGTTCGCACGACTCCTCGGCAGGTCGAAGGCGACTCGGGAGGCGTCGGCCGCCGAGACGCGGACCGACGCGCAGCCGGCCGGGAGCCAGGCGGAGGCAGCGCCGGAGGCGGAGGCAGCGCCGGAGCCGGAGCCGGCCGAGGCGAAGGGGGCCGGGCGGACGGAGGCGCATGGCCCGGCCGCGGACGGGAACGAGGACGGGGCGGCGCGGGCGGAGACGGGTACGGATACCGGCGCGGACGACGGTGCGGACGACGCGTCCGAGGGTGCCGGGATCCCTCGGCAGCAGTCCGCCGAGGAGGCCGCCGACAGTGAGGCCGGCGACGGCGCCCGCAGGTGAGCGTGGTGCGAGGGAAGGTGGATCATGGGTCTGATGGACAACGTGAAGGCCAGGTGGGACCGGCGAAGGACAAGGTGTCGGACCTCGCGCGGCAGCACGGGGACAAGGTCCAGGACGGGATCGACAGGGCCGCGAAGGCTGTCGACGAGCGGACCAAGGGTAAGTACAGCGACAAGATCCAGGCCGGTACGGGCAAGGCCAAGGGCGCGGTGGACCGCCTCGCCCACAAGGACGGCCCCGAGACCCCGAAGTCGGCCACCCAGCCGATGCCGCCCACCCGGCCGGAGGGCCCGCCGCCGGTCTCCTGACCGCCTCACGCCCTGAGGGCGCCCCGGCCCCGGCGGGGTGTCCCTGGTGCCGGCGGGGTGTCCCTGGTGCCGGCGGGGTGTCCCTGGTGCCGGCGGAATGTCCCCGGTCCCGGCGGGGTGTGCCCGGTCCCGTGTCGGCGGACGGCTGCGGAGAGGATCTCTCCCCGGCCGTCCGCCGTCGTCGTAGGGCGGCTGCGGCGCCGAGGTCAGGACCAGGTCGCGACCACGTAGCCCACGCCGTACGGGGCGTCCTCGTACAGCAGGGCGCCCGAGAGGCCGGCGTCGTCGGCCGCGGCGGCCAGGACCTGCCAGGGAGCGCGGCCGGACGCCTTGAGTTCGCGGGCCAGCCCGGGGTCGAGGGCCCGCAGGGCCGCGAGGTCCGCCGCTCCCAGCGCCCGTGCCACCGCGGCGTCGAAGGGCGCCGCCCGCTCGTCCAGGTATCCCGGCGCCTTCAGCGTGCGGCAGGCGCTGGCGTCTCCCATCACCAGCAACGCCACGCGCGCCGCCCGGGCCCCCAGATCCCTGCCGGCCTCGGCACACCGCTCGGGCGCCAGCGACGCGTCGATCCCCAGTCCCTCGATCGGTGCGTCGGCCCAGCCGGTCCGCTCCAGCAGCCAGGCGGCGACGGACAGCGAGGCCGGCAGCCCGCGCGCGGGGACGACGGCGTCCGGGGCGGCGGAGCCCAGGCGTACGTCCATGCCGACCCCGAAACCGCGGAAGGACCCAGGGGCGCCCTGGGGATACGGCCCGGCCCCGTCCTGCCCGGCAGGACCGACGACCACCAGGAGGTCGGGGCGTGCGGCGGCGAGCACACCGAGCGCGTCCGCGCATGCCGCGCGCGCGGTGTCCAGTTCGGGTGCGGCACCCGCGGCGACCTCGGGCACGAGCAGCGGCGGGCAGGGGCAGACGGCGGCGGCGACAAGCATGATCGGCAGAGTAACGCCGCCACCCCCCGGACCGGCACTCCGGCAGGACGCGCGGCGCGGGGTACGACCCCCGGGCGGGCGCGCGTGCGACTCCAGCCCACACGCGGGCGCGGCTCCAGCTGGCACGCGGGCTCGGCGCCGAGCGGACGCGACGACGAGAGCCCCGCCGGCCCGCGGGCAGGTCGGTCCAAGTCAGCACTGCGTGTGGCCCGGGTCGTCTGTCCACGCCGAGAGGTCCTCGGCGCCCCGGCGGACGGCTTCCTCCGGGTCCCGGGCGAGTTCCCGGCAGGCCGCCGCGAAGTCGGGTACACCGTCCCGGTCCGCCAGGGCGTCCTGCACCCCGGTCCGTAGCCAGTCGGCCTGATTGTCGTCCGCCCCGGCGACCGCGCGGGCGATGAGTTTCACGGCGGCCGGCGTCCCCGCCCGGGCCAGGGCCTCCGCCGTCCGTCGGGTAACCGCGGTGTCCTCGGCATCCAGCAGCAGCCGCACCAGCGCTTCCGCAACCTCAGGAACATCGGCGAGGGAAGCGAGGCCGCGCCCGGCACGGACACGTCGTGTCCACGAAGCAGACGACGCCTCGGCCAGGGCCGCCTCCCACCCATCCGTCATCTCCGGCACGACCAGACGGTCTCATGACCCCCGCGAGGAAGGGGACGGCCCGTGGCCGTCCCCTTCGGGTGCGCTCCGGTCAGTCGCAGCCGCAGCCCGTCGTCGCGGCCGGCAGGGGGGCCGGGATGCCGATCTTCGGGAGGCCGAGCATGACGCCCGCCGGCTTGGCGGGCTCAGCGGCGTTGCGCTTCGCCCAGGCGTCGCCCGCGCGGGTGCGGCGGACGGCGAGGGCGGGACCCTCGGCGAGGAGGTGGTGCGGCGCGGCGTACGTGATCTCGACGGTGACGACGTCGCCGGGGCGCACCTCCTGCTCCGGCTTGGTGAAGTGGACGAGCCGGTTGTCGGGGGCGCGGCCGGAGAGGCGGTGCGTGGCACCGTCCTTGCGGCCCTCGCCCTCGGCGACCATGAGGTCCAGCGTGCGGCCGACCTGCTTCTTGTTCTCCTCCCAGGAGATCTCCTCCTGGAGGGCGACCAGCCGCTCGTAGCGCGCCTGGACGACCTCCTTGGGGATCTGGTTCTCCATGGTCGCGGCGGGGGTGCCGGGCCGCTTGGAGTACTGGAAGGTGAAGGCCTGCGCGAACCGGGCCTCGCGGACGACGTGCAGCGTGTCCTCGAAGTCCTCCTCGGTCTCGCCGGGGAAGCCCACGATGATGTCGGTGGTGATCGCGGCGTGCGGGATCGCGGCCCGTACCTTCTCGATGATGCCCAGGTAGCGGTCCTGGCGGTACGAGCGGCGCATCGCCTTCAGCACCGTGTCCGAGCCGGACTGCAACGGCATGTGCAGCTGCGGCATCACGTTCGGCGTCTCGGCCATCGCGGCGATCACGTCGTCGGTGAAGTCGCGGGGGTGCGGGGAGGTGAAGCGGACGCGCTCCAGTCCCTCGATGTTCCCGCAGGCGCGCAGCAGCTTGCTGAAGGCCTCGCGGTCACCGATGTCGGAGCCGTAGGCGTTGACGTTCTGCCCGAGCAGCGTGATCTCGGAGACACCCTCGGCGACCAGCGCCTCGACCTCGGCGAGGATGTCGCCGGGCCGCCGGTCCTTCTCCTTGCCGCGAAGCGCCGGCACGATGCAGAAGGTGCAGGTGTTGTTGCAGCCCACGGAGACCGACACCCAGGCCGCGTACGCGCTCTCGCGGCGGGTCGGCAGCGTGGACGGGAACGCCTCCAGCGACTCGGCGATCTCGACCTGCGCCTCCTCCTGGACGCGGGCGCGCTCCAGCAGGACGGGCAGCTTGCCGATGTTGTGCGTGCCGAAGACGACGTCCACCCAGGGCGCCTTCTTCACGATGGTGTCGCGGTCCTTCTGCGCGAGGCAGCCGCCGACCGCGATCTGCATGCCGGGGCGGGAGACCTTCCTCGGCGCGAGCCGGCCGAGGTTGCCGTAGAGCCGGTTGTCGGCGTTCTCGCGGACCGCGCAGGTGTTGAAGACGACGACGTCCGCGTCGCCGTCCGACCCTTCGGGCGCCCGTACGTAACCGGCCTCTTCGAGCAGTCCGGACAACCGCTCCGAGTCGTGGACGTTCATCTGGCACCCGTAGGTGCGGATCTCGTAGCTCTTGGGTGCGTGAACGTCCACTGCGGGGCTCCGGTCGCTGCTGCTGGTCATGCCTCAAGGGTAGGTGGTCGCCGAGGGCGCCGAGCCGCGGTGGTCCGGGGCCCGATGGTCCGGCGGTGGCGGTGACCCGGGGCCGTGCGATGCGGAGGTACCGGTGATCGAGGGCCCGGCCGGTGCGACGGGGCCGGTGAGTGCGGCGGTTCGTCCGGAGAGGCCGAAGATGCTGTGGGCCGGCTGTCGCGGGGCCCGTAAGATCGGTGATCTCGGGGGGAGGTGGTCATGGGCAGGCGGCGCCCGGGCACGCCGACGCTGGAGGAGGTGGCCGCCCGTGCCGGAGTGGGCCGTGGCACGGTCTCCCGCGTCGTCAACAACGCGGCGGGGGTGAAGGACTCGACGCGCATGGCCGTGCAGCGCGCCATCGCGGAACTGGGCTACGTGCCCAATCTCGCGGCCCGGTCCCTGGCCGGGCGCGGGGCGGACGCCGTCGCCCTCGTCATGACGGAACCGGACTGGCGGCTGTTCGCCGAGCCGTTCTTCTCCGAGATCGTCCGCTCGCTCGGTGACGCCCTGGCCGACACCGGGATGCAGCTGCTGCTGACCCTGGTGCGCTCGGACGCCGAACGACGGCGCTTCCTGGAGTACGCCCGTGGCGGCCGGGTCGACGGAGTGCTGCTGATGTCCGTGCACGCCGGCGATCCGCTGCCCGACATGCTCGCCGAGGCGCGGCTGCCGACGGTCCTGCTGGGCCGCCGCTCGGGCGACGAGCACGTCAGCCACGTCGACGCGGACAACGTCGGCGGGGCCCGCAGCGCGGTCTCCCACCTACTGGGTTCGGGCCGGCGGACGATCGCCACGATCACGGGGCCGCCCGACATGTACGTCGCCCAGTGCCGGCTGCGCGGCTACCGCGAGGCCCTGGCGCAGGCCGGCCTGGCCACCGAACGGTCCCTGATCGCCGAGGGCGACTTCACCGAGGAGAGCGGCCGTCGCGCCATGGCCCGGCTGATCGAGCGGCACCCGGAGATCGACGGTGTCCTCGCCGCGTCGGACACGACGGCCGCCGGTGCCCTCCAGGCGCTGCGCGCGGCGGGGCGGCGGGTGCCGCAGGACGTCGCCGTCATCGGCTTCGACGACTTCCCGCTGGCGGAGCGGACCGAGCCGCGGCTGACCACGGTGCGGCAGCCGGTGGCGGAGATCGGGCGGGCCATGGTCCGGCTCCTGCTGGAGGAGATGGCGGAGACGGAGGACTCGTCCGTGGCCTGGCGGCACGTCGTCCTGCGTACGGAACTGGTGCTGCGCGAGTCGGCCTGAGGCCCTCGGCACCTGACCCGTAGGGGTACCCCGGCCGTACGGAACTGGTGCTGCGCGAGTCGGCCCGAGGCCCTCGGCACCTGACCCGTAGGGGTACCCCGGCCGTACGGAACTGGTGCTGCGCGAGTCGGCCCGAGGCCCCCGGCACCTGACCCGTAGGGGTGCCCGGCCGTCCGTCGGGAGCGCTCCCAGCATTCCGCATGCCGATACGGACCGGCCGCCACCTGCGCTTTCGAAACCCCTTCGACACTTCCCCCGCGCACAGTCTTGTCAGGGTCATGAACTCTCCCTACAGTCCCTGCCGAACGGAGGAATGGGAGCGCTCCCATCATCGTGCGTGTGAGAGCGCTCCCGCATCGCACCGACCGTCCCGGAGAGGACCCGCATGCGACCGTCCACGCACCCTGCCCGTGGCACGCGCGGCCTGTTGGGCGCGCTGCTCACCGCCCTCGCCGCCCTCGCGGCACTGCTCACCACCGCCCCGGCGGCACACGCCGACACCGCGATCTGCGAGGCGTTCGGGTCGACCACGATCCAGGGCCGCTACGTCGTCCAGAACAACCGCTGGGGCACCAGCGAGACCCAGTGCATCACGGCCACCGACTCGGGGTTCCGGATCACCCAGGCCGACGGCTCGGTCCCGACGAACGGCGCCCCGAAGTCGTACCCGTCCGTCTTCAACGGCTGCCACTACACCAACTGCTCGCCCGGAACCAGCCTCCCGGCGCGGCTCAGCTCCATCTCCAGTGCGCCCACCGGCATCTCCTACAGCTACGTGAGCAACGCGGTCTACGACGCCGCGTACGACATCTGGCTCGACTCCACGCCCCGCACCGACGGCGTCAACCAGACCGAGATCATGATCTGGTTCAACAAGGTGGGGTCCATCCAGCCCGTCGGCTCGCCGGTCGGCACCGCCACCGTCGCCGGGCGCTCGTGGCAGGTCTGGTCCGGCAACAACGGCTCCAACGACGTGCTGTCCTTCGTCGCCCCGTCGGCGATCACCAGCTGGAACTTCGACGTCCTGGACTTCGCCCACGAGGCCGTCGCCCGCGGTCTGGCACAGAACAGCTGGTACCTGACGAGTGTGCAGGCGGGCTTCGAGCCCTGGCAGAACGGCACCGGCCTCGCCGTGACCTCGTTCTCCTCCACGGTCAACACCGGCGGCGGCGACCCGGGCGGCCCCGGCGGCTCCGCGGCCTGCACGGTGGCGTACGCGACGAACGTCTGGCAGGGCGGCTTCACCTCCGACGTCACCGTCACCAACACCGGCTCCACCCCCGTCAACGGCTGGAAGCTGGGCTTCACCCTGCCCGCCGGGCAGCGGATCACCAGCGCCTGGGGCGCCGGTGTCACGCCGTCCTCGGGAGCGGTCACGGCGAGCAACCTCGCCTACAACGCGCAGGTCCCGGCCGGCGGCAAGGCCTCTTTCGGCTTCCAGGGCACCTACGGCGGCACCTTCGCCAAACCGGCCGGCTTCAGCCTGAACGGTGCCGCCTGCACCACCGCCTGACACAGCCCCCGCACACCGCGTGACACGACCGCCCGCGCGAGCCGCGTGACGCCGCCGTCCGCGCGGGCGTCGTTCCACGCCCACCTGCCCCGGGACCCGCCCGTCTCCCACACGCCGATCGGCCGGGTCCCGGTTCCACTTCGCACGGCCCCGCACCGGCCCTTCCGGAAAGGCCCACCCGCATGAGCCTCCCGCCCGTCCGCCGCCGTCCGGCGACGGCCCTGGCCCTGTGTGTCGCGGCGCTGGCCCTCACGGTGCCGGCCGCCGCCGCACCGGAGCCCGTGGCCGCCTCCGCGACGGCAGCCCTCGCCTACCAGGACGCGTCCTTACCGGTGCCGGACCGCGTCACCGACCTGCTGTCCCGGATGACGCTCGACGACAAGCTCGGCCAGATGACGCAGATCGAGAAGGACTCCCTCGTCCCGCCGTCCGATCTGGCGGCCTACCGCATCGGTTCGGTGCTGTCCGGCGGTGACTCCACCGTCAGCCCCAACAACGCCCAGACCTGGGCCGACACGTACGACTCGCTGCAACGTACCGCGCTGACCACGCCGCTGGGCATCCCGGTGATCTACGGGATCGACGCCGTGCACGGCCACAACGCGGTGCGCGGGGCCACCCTGTTCCCGCACGACATCGGCCTCGGTGCCACCCGGGACCCCGCGCTCGTGCAGCGCGTCGGACGGGCGGTGGCCGAGGAGGTGTCGGGCACCGGCATCGACTGGGACTTCGCCCCCTGCCTGTGCGTGGCACGCGACGACCGCTGGGGCCGCACCTACGAGTCGTACGGCGAGACGCCCGAACTGCCCACGGCCATGACCACGTTCATCACCGGACTCCAGGGCGAGACCCTGGGCGCCGGGCCGGCGTCGGTGCTCGCCACCGCCAAGCACTACGTCGGTGACGGCGGCACCGCCGGCGGGGTCGACCAGGGCGACACCAGGGTCTCCGAGGCCGAGCTGCGCGCGGTCCACCTGCCGCCGTTCAAGGAGGCGGTGCGCCGGGGCGTGGGCGCGGTGATGCTGTCGTACAGCAGCTGGAACGGCGTCCGGTCCCACGCCAACCGCTATCTGGTGACCGACGTGCTGAAGGGCGAACTCGGCTTCACCGGGTTCGTCGTGTCCGACTGGGCCGCGGTCGACCAGCTCGACGGACAGAGCGGCTTCACCGGCACCGAGATCACGACGGCCGTCAACGCGGGCGTCGACATGGTGATGGTGCCGCACGACTACAAGAAGTTCCTCACCCTGCTGCGCGGCGAGGTGACCGCGGGCCGGATCACGCAGTCGCGGATCGACGACGCCAACCGGCGCATCCTCACCAAGAAGTTCCAGCTGGGCCTGTTCGAACATCCCTTCACCGACCGGTCGTACACGTCGACGGTCGGTTCGGCCGCCCACCGGGAGCTGGCCCGGCAGGCCGTACGCGAGTCCCAGGTGCTGCTGAAGAACGACGGCGGGATCCTGCCCCTGGCCAGGTCGGCCAGGCTGTTCGTCGCCGGCAAGTCCGCCGACGACATCGGCAACCAGAGCGGCGGCTGGACCGTCGGCTGGCAGGGCCGCAGCGGTCCCGTGACCGACGGCACCACCGTGCTCCAGGGCATCCGCGCCGCCGTCACCGACCCCTCCCGGGTCACCTACGACCGCTACGGCAACGGCATCGACTCCGGTTACAGCGCCGCCGTCGCCGTCGTCGGCGAGACCCCGTACGCCGAGGGCCGGGGCGACCGGCCGAACGGTCTTGGCCTGGACCAGGAGGACCTCCAGACCCTCGCCCGGCTCAAGGCCAGCGGGGTGCCGGTGGTCGTGGTCCTGGTCTCCGGCCGTCCGCTGGACATCGCCGGCGAACTGCCCGGCTGGAAGGCCCTGCTGGCCGCGTGGCTGCCCGGCACGGAGGGCGCCGGTGTGTCCGACGTCCTGTTCGGCACCCGCGCCCCCACCGGGAAGCTGCCGATGAGCTGGCCGAAGAGCACCGCGCAGGAACCCGTCAACGACGGCGACGGCAAGGACCCGCTCTTCCCCTACGGGTACGGGCTGACGTACGCCGGCACGGACCCGACGCCGACGCCGACCCCCACACCGACCCCGGGCGCGTGCACCGCGCGGTTCCGTACCGCGTCGGCGTGGCAGGGCGGGTACCAGGCGGAGATCACGGTCGAGAACACGGGGTCCGCACCGCTGACCGGCTGGTCGGTCGACTGGGACCTGGCCGGCTCCACCGTCACCAGCCTGTGGAACGGCTCGCTCACGACGGCGCAGGGCCACGCCACAGTCCGCAACGCCGCCTTCAACGGCTCCCTGATCCCCGGCGCCACCACGACCTTCGGCTTCACCGCGAACGGCTCCGCGGGCACACCGGTGCCGCACTGCGCCGGCAGCTGAACACGCCCCGGCTCACGGCACGGACGCTCCCGCGGCTCATGCTCACCCCGGCACCGGCACCCGTCCGGGGCGCACCACCCGCCCGATCCGAACGGAAGGAGCACCACATGGTCCGACGCAGCAGACTCCTGTCGGTGGCAGCGGCCTTGTCGACGCTGCTGGCGGCACTCGCCCTGACCCTCCTGGGGCAGGGCAGCGCACAGGCGCACGGGGTGGCGATGCTGCCCGGCTCCCGCACCTACCTGTGCTACCTGGACGCGCACACCACCACCGGCGGACTGGATCCCACCAACCCGGCCTGCCGGGACGCGCTGGCGAAGAGCGGGGCGACGGCGCTGTACAACTGGTTCGCCGTGCTCGACTCCAACGCGGGTGGCCGCGGCTCCGGTTACGTCCCGGACGGCACCCTGTGCAGCGCGGGCGACCGGTCCCCGTACGACTTCTCCGCCTACAACGCGGCCCGCTCGGACTGGCCGCGGACCCATCTGACCAGCGGGGCGACCATCCAGGCGCAGTACAGCAACTGGGCGGCGCACCCCGGTGACTTCCGCGTCTACCTCACCAAGCAGGGCTGGTCACCCACCTCCGCCCTGCGCTGGGCCGACCTGGATCTGATCCAGACGGTCACCAACCCGCCGCAACAGGGGTCGCCCGGCACCGAGGGCGGCCACTACTCCTGGGACCTGAAGCTGCCCTCCGGCCGCACCGGGAACGCTCTGGTCTTCATCCAGTGGGTCCGCTCGGACAGCCAGGAGAACTTCTTCTCCTGCTCCGACGTCGTCTTCGACGGCGGCCACGGCGAGGTCACGGGCATCCGCACCCCCGGCGGGACCCCCACACCCACCCCGACTCCTACCCCCACCCCGACCCCGACCCCGACGGATCCGCACACCGGTTCCTGCATGGCCACGTACTCCGTGGCCAACTCCTGGAGCGGTGGCTTCCAGGCCTCCGTGGAGGTCATGAACCACGGCACGGCCCCGCTCGACGGCTGGGCCGTGGCCTGGAAGCCCGGCGCGGGCACCAGCATCAGCAATCTGTGGAACGGCACTCAGTCGACCGGCGCCGACGGCACGGTCACGGTCCGCAACGCCGACCACAACCGGGTCGTCCCCGCCGGCGGAAGCGTCACCTTCGGTTTCACCGCCACCTCGACCGGCAACGACTTCCCCGCCGGTTCGATCGGCTGCGTCACGGCACAGGGCACCACCTGACGCACGACATCCGGCGACGATCTCACCCGCCGACGGTCAGGAGGTCACCCGGCGTGGTCCGGGCCGGTCATGCCGGCCCGGACCACGCCGTGCGGCCGGGCGGCGGCCCGGTCCCCGGCCGTGGCTCAGTCCCGCGCCGCCAGGTCGTGCAGGGCGGTGACCGTCCTCCAGTTGCGGGTGGTGGCCGGGATGCCGAGGCGGCGCTCGATGAAGGCGTTGTCCAGCCTGGTCCTGCCGTACCCGTCGGGGACGTGCAGGTGGATCTCGTCGCCGGCCAGCGTGAACACGGCGGTCTCGCCGGCCGGCACCTCCAGCCGGGCGGCCTGTTCGGCGGTCGGCTCCCGCGCGAGGAAGGTGACGTGCAGCTTGGCCGGGTCGTCCTCCTGGCCGAGGTAGGGGTTGCGGGCCACGGTGCGGGCCAGTGACTCGGCGGTGCGCAGCAGCACCGTGACCGACACCCCGAGGTCGTCGGCGATCCGCTCCCCGATGCGTGCGGCCAGTTCGGCGTCGGTCTGCCCGGCCGGGGCGCCGAACACCACGTTGCCGCTGCGCAGATACGTCTGGACGGCCTCGCATCCCAGGGCGGTGAACAGGCCGCGCAGGTCCGCCATGGCGATCTGTGTACGGCCGCCGACGTTGATCCCGCGCAGGAGCGCGACGTGCTTCGTCATGCCACCAACCTCTCACGGGGCGGCATGGAGCGACGCGAGACGCTGACACGGGGAGACCGCACAGGGCAGCGCCACGGCCACGGCCTCCGGTCCGGGCGACACCGCGACCGCGCGGAGGGAGTCCAGTTCCGCGCGTACCGGATGGCCCGGCGGCAATTGCAGCAGCGCCACACGGACGCCCTGGAGTGCCCTGCGGACCGCCCTGTCGTCGTCCGGTGCCGTCTCGGCGAGTGCCGTCAGCCTGGACACCAGCAGCACGTACCGCTCGTCGTCCGGTGCCTCGCGGATGGTGTCGCGGTGTTCGCCGATCAGGACGAGCAGCCGTTCCGCCGATCCAGCGCCCCCTTCGTCCACACCGGCCTCCCCTCCGTCGTCGCCGCGCCACCCTCACGGTCGCTGTGGCCGGCGCCGTCTCCGTCCCGGGCCCGGCGCCGCCGCGGGGATCAGCGCCCTGTGCCGACGATGCCGACGCACGGCTCCCCCCGCGAGAGGATTCGGCTCCTGTCCTCGTCAACGCCCGAATCCGCACGGAACACGCCCAGTTCGGTGCGCATCTCACGCCGCATCCGCCGCAGCCGGCCCCACAGTTCGTCGATGCTCTCCTGCACGGCGGCCGGCGAGTCGCCGGCGCGCGGGACGCCGTCGTCCAGGCGCCGGACCATGCCGTAGACGGCGCCGAGGTCGTGGCTGAGGCCGCCCGCGAGGTCGAGCACCTGCTCCGGCACCCGCATCTGGGCCTCCGCGTGGACGTCCCGGTACTGGTCGCGCGCCTCCGTCAGCCGCTGCCGTACGGTCCGCAGCTCAGCGGTGCGGCCCAGCGCGTGCAACTGGTCGGTGAGCACGGCGAGATACTGCCGGGCGGCGGTGTTCAGGCCGACGTAGCAGGCCCGCAGTTCCTGGGCCTGCCGGCGCCGCTCCAGCGCCTCCTCGACCCGCGCCTGTTCCCGCCGGCGGCCGCGGTCGGCCGCCCGCTGGGTCAGCAGCGCGGACAGCAGCGTCCCGACGACTCCGACGACCGCGACCACGGGCGCGGTCACTTCCGCGACGTCCACCCGGCCCCCTCCCCGCCGTTCCCCCACCGACCTCGGGAAGCAGTGCTCCCCGGTCCGGGTGAACGGCCGGCCCGGACGTCGCCCGGTGTTCGCCCCGCTGTCGACCGGTCCGGGCGGCCGGGCGGGGCGACCGGGCGGGGCGACCGGTCCGGTCCGGTGGGCGCCGCCCGGTCGATTGCCTGCCGCCGTGCGCTGCGGGACCTCCGGCACCGGCCTGGGGAGGCTGACGGGCACCGGCCCGCCGGCCCCTCGCGGGGCAGGTCACCTCGGGGCCTGCCCGGGACTCACCGGCCGCCGCCTACGGACACTCGCCGCCGAAGTCAGGCCGCTCCGCCCGGTATCCAGCCCTGGCGGCGCAGTACGGCCGACACGTCCGGTGCCCGGTAGTGCTCGCCCTTGAGGACCTTGCCGTCGGCCCGGCGGGCCACCTGGCCGTCCGGGCCGAGCTTGCTCATGTTGGCCCGGTGGATCTCTTCGATCACCTCGTCGAGGTCGATGCCGTGCACCAGTGCCGTGCCGTACGCCACGTACACCACGTCGGCCAGCTCGTGCGCGAGCCGGTCGAGCGGGCCCCCGACCGCGACCTCGGCGACCTCCGCGGCCTCCTCGGCGAGCAGTTCCCCGCGGTGGGCCGCCAGTGCGGGGTCCACCTCCGTCGGCGTGCTGCGGGCGTCGAGGCCGAAGGCACGGTGGAACTCACGGACGAGACCGGCGGGCGAAGTGCTCATACGGCGACTCTAACGGCCGCCACTGACAGGGCCGTCGGCCGCGGCCGGCCCCCGGAACGGCCACGGCCCTGGTCAGTGCCGCGCATCGGCTGGCAGGATCGCCAGCATGTCCAAGACGTTCCCCCGTATCAGCAGGCGCCGGGCGCTCCAGGGCGTGGCCGCCGGTGCCGTGGCCCTCGGGCTGCTGCTGTGGTGGCTGCTGCCCCTGGGCGAGAAGCCGCCGAGCGGGACGATCGTGTTCAGCACCGGTACCCCCCGCGGGGTCTACCAGGAGTACGGCGAGCGGCTGCGCGCCGAGCTGGCCAGGGACATGCCCGGCCTGAAGGTGAAGCTGCTGAACAGCGCCGGTTCCCAGGAGAACGTCCAGCGGGTGGCGACCGGGCGGGCGGACTTCACCATCGCGGCGGCCGACGCGGTGGCGACGTACGAGCTGCGGCACGGCGAGGGCGCCGGGCGGCTGCGCGGGGTGGCCCGGCTCTACGACGACTACGTGCATCTCGTCGTGCCCCGCGGCTCCGGCATCAGAAGCGTGGCGGACCTGCGCCACCGACGGGTGGCGACCGGGCTGCCCGACTCGGGGGTGCGGCTGATCGCCGGCCGGGTGCTGCGCGCCGCCGGGATCGACCCGGTCAAGGACATCACCCCCGTGTCGGACGGCATCGACACCGGACCCGACCAGCTCCAGCGGGGAAAGATCGACGCGTTCTTCTGGTCGGGCGGACTGCCCACGAAGGGGCTGGCCGCGCTGGCGAAGAAGGCGGCCTTCCGGTTCGTGCCCATCGACGACGACCTCATCGCCCGGCTGCACAGCGAGGGCGAGGCGGCGCGCTACTACCGGGCCACCAACATCCCCGAGTCGGCCTACCCGGTCGCGCAGCAGGGCGCGCAGGTGCCGACGATCGCGGTGTCCAACGTACTGATCACCCGGACGGACCTGGACCCCCGGCTCACCGAGTGGCTGACCCGTACGGTGATCAGGAGCCGGGACGGCATCGGCGCCCACGTCCACTCCGCCCAGCTGGTGGACCTGCGCACCGCCATCTACACCGCCCCGCTCCCGCTCCAGGAGGGCGCCCGGCGCTACTACCGGTCGGTGAAACCCTAGACCGCGGCCCGCGGCCCGTGGGCGGCTGGGCGGCTGGGCGGCTGGGCGGCTGGGCGGCTGCCTAACGGTGTTCCGCGTGCCGCGGGACCGTGACCGTCACGCGCAGTCCGCGCGGTTCGTGGTGGGCGTAGTCGATCGAGCCGCCGCCCGCCGCGAGCAGGGCGCGGGTGATGGACAGGCCCAGGCCCGACCCCCGTACGTTCTGGTGCCGGCCGCTGCGCCAGAAACGGTCGCCCACGCGCGCGAGTTCCTCGTCGGTGAGGCCGGGGCCGGTGTCGGTGACGACGACCGTGGAGGTGTCGCCGTCGGCCCGGACGGCCACCTCCACCGTGCCGTCCTCGGGGGTGAACTTCACGGCGTTGTCGATCACCGCGTCGAGGGCGCTGGACAGGGCGATCGGGTCGGCCCAGGCCGTGGTGGGCGGACAGTCCCCGGTCAGCCGTACGCCCTGGGCGCGGGCGGTCGGCGACCAGGCGGCCACCCGTTCCCCGGCCAGCGCGCCGATGTCGGTCAGCCGGAGATCCGCCTCGGCGTGTTCGGCCAGCGCCAGGCCGAGCAGGTCGTCCAGGACCTGCGCGAGGCGTTTGCCCTCGGTGCGGACGGAGGCGATCTCCTCGTTGTCCTCGGGGAGTTCGAGGGCGAGCAGTTCGATGCGCAGCAGCAGCGCCGAGAGCGGATTGCGCAGTTGGTGCGAGGCGTCGGCGACGAAGGCGCGCTGCTGCTCCAGCACGGCCTCGACGTTGTCCGCCATCTCGTTGAACGAACGGGCCAGCCGTCTGAGTTCCGGCGGCCCCCCGGCGACCGCGACCCGGGACTTCAGGCGGCCGGTCGCGATGTCGTGGGTGGTGGCGTCCAGGACCCGTACCGGCCTGAGCACCCAGCCGGTCAGCCGCAGCGCCGCGCCGACGGCGAGCAGCATGGCCGCGATCTCACCGGCCCCGATGAGCAGCCAGCCGCGCAGGATGCGGGAGCGCATCTGCCCGGTGGGTGACTCGGTGACCACGACCGCGACGACGTCCCCGTCCCGGATCACCGGTGAGGCGACGACGAGCCGGCTGCGCTGCCAGGGCCACACCTGCCGCGGGTCGTGGCTGCGCCGGCTGAGCAGCGCCTCGTCGAACGCCCTGCGGACCTCCCCGGCCTGCGGTACGAACCAGTCGCCGGGCGCGTTCGCCATCGCCGAGCCGTTGCGGTAGAAGACGCCCGCGCGGATGCCGTAGACGCCGTAGTAGCTCTCCAGTTCGCTGCGCAGACTCTCCTGGCGCTCGTCCGTGGTGGTGCGGCGGGAACCGCTGGGTCCGTCGGTGACGAACTGGGCGAGCGCCGCGAAGCGTGCCGTGTCGTCGATCCGGTCGACGACCACCCGCTGCTGCTGGGCGGCGGCCCAACTGCCGGCGAGCGGGACGCCGAGCGCGAGCAGGACCGCCGCCAGCAGGACGATGAGCAGCGGCAGAAGGCGTGTGCGCACCCGTCCCCGCTAGGCGGCCGGGGCGACGAGCCGGTAGCCGACGCCGCGTACGGTCTCGATCAGCGCGGGCATGCGGAGTTTGCCCCGCAGAGAGGCGACGTGCACCTCCAGCGTGCGGCCGGTCCCCTCCCAGCTGGTGCGCCAGACCTCGCTGATGATCTGTTCGCGCCGGAAGACCACCCCGGGCCGCTGGGCGAGCAGCGCGAGCAGGTCGAACTCCTTGCGGGTCAGCTGGACCACCGAGCCGTCCACGCTGACCTGACGGGTGGGCAGCTCGATCCGGACGGAGCCGAGGAGGAGGGCGTCCTCGCCGCCGGCGGCGGGGTCCTCGTGGACGCTGCGCCGGCTGACGGCGTGGATCCGGGCGAGCAGTTCCCCGGTGTCGTAGGGCTTCACCACGTAGTCGTCGGCGCCCAGGTTGAGCCCGTGGATGCGGGAGCGGACGTCGGACCGCGCGGTGACCATGATCACCGGGGTGGCGGTGCGCTTGCGGATCTTGCCGCAGACCTCGTAGCCGTCCTGGTCGGGCAGGCCGAGGTCGAGCAGGACGACGTCGAAGCCGTCGCTCTCGGGGACCAGTGCCTGCAACGCTTCCTCGCCGCTGCGCGCGTGGGTGACGTCGAAGCCGTGCCGCGCGAGGACGGCGGACAGGGCCGCGGCGACGTGGTTGTCGTCCTCGACGAGGAGCAGTCTCATTCCGGCCCCCTCCGTTTTCAGTGGTCGTACGGTCCCGGTGGTCGCGGGGTCTTGTGCCGCACGCGCGCGCGTGCACCAAGGCAGTGACGCCCATGGAGAGGACGGCGTCAAGAGCGTCCGGGTTGCCCGCCGCTTCCGTTACCCGGCCGATATGTGCGCGGCGCATACTACGACACGTGTCCGATTGCTATCGGATCGTGATGCTCAAGTTCCCCTCAGATGTGATGACGCAGGTCACAGCCGCTCACTACTGTCCTCGGAAACCCGAGGAGGACGGAGCCTGAGAGCGATGACCAAAGTATCGGTGGCCAAGGAAGACGTGGCCACGTCCGACGACCTGGTCGTCCTGAGCGGCGTCAACAAGCACTTCGGCGCGTTGCACGTGCTCCAGGACATCGACCTGACGATCGCCCGCGGCGAGGTCGTCGTGGTCATCGGGCCCTCCGGGTCCGGCAAGTCGACGTTGTGCCGCACCATCAACCGCCTGGAGACGATCGACTCGGGCACGATCACCATCGACGGCAAGCCCCTGCCGGACGAGGGCCGCGAGCTGGCCCGGCTGCGGGCGGACGTCGGCATGGTCTTCCAGTCCTTCAACCTCTTCGCGCACAAGAGCGTGCTCGAGAACGTGATGCTGGGCCAGCTCAAGGTCCGCAAGGCGGACAAGAAGCAGGCCGAGGAGAAGGCGCGCGCCCTGCTGGACCGGGTCGGCGTGGGCAGCCAGGCCGACAAGTACCCCGCGCAGCTCTCCGGCGGCCAGCAGCAGCGTGTCGCGATCGCGCGGGCGCTGGCGATGGGCCCGAAGGTCATGCTCTTCGACGAGCCGACCTCCGCCCTCGACCCCGAGATGATCAACGAGGTCCTCGAGGTGATGCAGCAGCTCGCCCGGGAGGGCATGACGATGATCGTCGTCACGCACGAGATGGGCTTCGCACGGTCGGCCGCGAACCGCGTGGTCTTCATGGCCGACGGCCGGATCGTCGAAGAGGCCGCGCCCGACCAGTTCTTCAGCAACCCGCGCAGCGACCGGGCCAAGGACTTCCTGTCCAAGATCCTGCACCACTGACGGCGTCGCCGCGGTACCGCCCCGGGCGCCTCACCCGCGTCTCAGGGGCCTCGTTCCTCACCACCAAAGGATGTTCAGCATGAAGCTCCGCAAGGTCACCGCCGCCTCGGCCGTCCTCCTCGCCCTCTCCGTGTCCGCCACCGCGTGCGGCGGCGGCAAGAAGGACGGCAACGGCTCCTCCGGCGGCGGCAACAAGATCACCATCGGTATCAAGTTCGACCAGCCGGGCATCGGCCAGAAGACCCCGCAGGGCTACACCGGTTTCGACGTGGACGTGGCCACGTACGTCGCCAAGAAGCTCGGTTACGGCGCGAACCAGATCGAGTGGAAGGAGTCGAAGAGCGCCGACCGCGAGACCATGCTCAAGCGTGGCGACGTCGACTTCATCGCCGCCTCCTACTCGATCACGCCCGAGCGTCAGAAGCTGGTCGACTTCGCCGGCCCGTACCTGCTGGCCCACCAGGACGTGCTGGTCCGCGCGGACGACAACAGCATCAAGTCGCCGTCCGACCTCAACAAGAAGAAGCTGTGTTCGGTCACCGGTTCCACCTCGGCGACGAACGTCAAGGAGAAGCTCGCCCCCAAGGCGCAGCTCCAGCAGTACCCGACGTACTCCGCGTGCCTGACCGGTCTCCAGAACAAGGTGATCGACGCCCTGACCACCGATGACTCGATCCTCGCCGGTTACGCCTCCCAGGCCCAGTTCAAGGGCAAGTTCAAGCTGGGCGGCCTGAAGATGACCAACGAGAACTACGGCATCGGCGTCAAGAAGGGCAGCGCCCTCAAGGCGAAGATCGACAAGGCGCTGGAGCAGATGGTCTCCGACGGTTCCTGGAACGCGGCCGTGAAGAAGAACTTCGGCCCGGCCGGCTACAAGAACGAGCCCGCGCCGAAGATCGGCGACATCAAGAGCTGAGGCAACGCCCGGGGAGCGCGCCGTCCGTGAGGGCGGCGCGTCCGGCATCCCTACACGCGGAAGCGCGGGAGATCGTGTTCGACTTTCTTGAAGGTTACGACGTACTGGGAGCCTTCTGGACGACGGTACAGCTGGCACTGCTGTCCGCCGTGGGCTCCCTGGTCTGGGGCACCCTGCTGGCCGCCATGCGGGTGGGCCCGGTGCCGCTGATGCGCGGTTTCGGCACCGCCTACGTGAACATCGTGCGGAACATCCCGCTCACGGTGATCATCCTGTTCTCGTCGCTCGGTCTCTACTCGACGCTGGGCGTCACCCTCGGCACCCACGAGACCGACGCGCTCAACTTCCGGTTGGCCGTGCTGGGTCTGACCCTCTACACGTCGGCCTTCGTGTGCGAGGCGATCCGGTCCGGCATCAACACCGTGCCGGTCGGCCAGGCGGAGGCCGCGCGGGCCATCGGCCTGAGCTTCAGCCAGGTGCTGTTCCTGGTCGTGCTGCCGCAGGCCTTCCGGGCGGCCGTCGGCCCGCTGACCAACGTGCTGATCGCGTTGACGAAGAACACGACGGTGGCGGCCGCGATCGGCGTGGCCGAGGCGGCGACCCTGATGAAGGAGATGCTCGACAAGGAGGCGCTGCTCCTGCAGATCTCCGCGGTCATCGCCTTCGGGTTCTGCTGCCTGACGCTGCCGACCGGTCTGATCCTCGGCTGGGTGGGCAAGAAGGTGGCGGTGAAGCGATGACCTCGGTCCTGTACGACGCCCAGGGGCCGCGCGCCAAGCGGCGCAACGTGCTGTACACGGCGCTCTTCACCGTCGCGTTCGCGGCCGTCGTCTGGTGGGTGTACCTCGCCCTCGACGACAAGCACCAGCTGGACTGGGCGCTGTGGAAGCCGTTCTTCGGCTCCGAGGCCTATACGACGTACATCTGGCCCGGCCTGCGGAACACCCTGACGGCGGCGGCCCTGGCGATGGTCATCGCGCTGCCGCTCGGCGCCGTCTTCGGCATCGCCCGGCTGTCGGACCATGTGTGGGTGCGGGTACCGGCCACGATCGTGGTCGAGTTCTTCCGCGCGATCCCCGTGCTGATCCTGATGATCTTCGGCAACGAGCTGTACAGCCAGTACACCGACGTGAGTTCCGACGACCGTCCGATGTACGCGGTCGTCACCGGCCTGGTGCTGTACAACGCGTCCGTGCTCGCCGAGATCGTCCGCGCGGGCATCCTCACCCTGCCGAAGGGCCAGTCCGAGGCGGCCATGGCGATCGGCCTGCGCAAGAACCAGGTGATGCGGCTCGTCCTGCTGCCGCAGGCGGTCACCGCGATGCTGCCGGCGATCGTCAGCCAGCTGGTGGTCATCGTGAAGGACACCGCGCTCGGCGGCGCCGTCCTCACCTTCCCCGAACTGCTCTCCGCGGCGAACACGATGAGCGGCTACTACGGCGCCAACACCATCGCCTCGTTCACGGTGGTCGCCCTGATCTTCGTGATCATCAACTTCTCGCTGACCTCGTTCGCGAGCTGGCTGGAGGGCCGGCTGCGGCGGCGCAAGAAGTCGACCGGGGCGGTGCTCGGCGCCCAGGACGTGGCGGAGATCGCGGGTACCGCGGCAACCCGAAAGGCGGCCTGACGCCCGGTCAGACCCGAATGCACCACCAGGAGGCAGTGGCGTGATCGCCACTGCCTCCGGTCGCTTGACGCAAACCTTGCCAATGGGTTGCATACCTTGTGTGATCGTGCACCCCGCTCCACCTTCCTGTTCACTCGTCTCCGTCAGGGCATCGTCACGGGCAGGGGGCGCCGCGTCATGGACCCGGTGATCATCGTCGGAGCGGGGCCCGTCGGACTCACGCTCGCCCTGCTGCTGGCCCGTCAGGACGTGCCCGCCGTCGTCCTGGACGAGGGCCCCGGCAAGGACGAACCCCGCCCGGCGCGGACCGTCGTCCTGCGCGAGGACACGGCCGCCCTGCTGGAGCGGCTGACCGGGGCCGCGCTCGCCGAGCAGGGCGTGCGCTGGGCCGGATGGCGGTCCCTGCGGCGCAAGCAGGTGATGAGCGAGGTGACTTTCGACGAGGCCGGTCCCGCGGCCCCGCTGCACATCGCCCAGCACGTTCTCACCAACGCCCTGCGCGCGGCCCTCGCCGACGAGCCGCTGGTACGGGTGGCCGTCGACAGCCGCCTGGACGCCATCGAGCAGGAGCGTTCCGGCGTTTCCGCGCGCACCCGCGGTACCGGCGGCACCTGGTGGCGGGGCAGCTACCTGGCGGGCTGCGACGGCCCCCGCTCGACCGTGCGCAAGCTCCAGGACATCCGCTTCCCGGGCCGTACGGCGGTGGAGCGGCACGCGGTCGCCGCGCTGCGGGTGGAACTCCCCTGGGAAACTCACGCGTTGCTCCACCGGATGCCGCCGTGGCGGCAGTCCGGGCCCCCGGCCGGGGAGGTGACCGCCCGCCCCCTCCCGGACGGTGTGTGGCGCCTGGACTGGCTGCTGCCGCCGGGCAAGGACCTGGTCACGCCCGAGGTCCTGCTGGCCCGCGTCCGCGAGACCCTCGCGGGCTGGTCGGACGGTTCCGCGCCGGTGTACGACCTGCTCGACACCGGTGTCCACACGGTGCACCACCGCCTCGCCCGCCGGTGGCGCGCCGGCCGGGTCTTCCTCGCGGGGGACGCGGCGCATCTGCTCGGCGCGCTCGGTACGCATGGGCTCGACGAGGGCCTCCGGGACGCCGACAACCTCGCCTGGAAGCTGGCCGCGGCCTGGCATCACGGCCCGCACGAGGCCCTGCTGGACAGCTACCAGACCGAGCGGCGCGCGGTGGTCGCCGCCCGGCTGCGCGCCGCCGACCAGGCGCTGCCGGTGCTGCGCGGCGGGGGCGGGCTGCGCCACATCGTCCCCGGCGCCGCCCGGAGCCACGACGCGCTGCTGACGGACGGTCACCTGGGGCGCGGCCCGCTGGGCGGTCCCGGGTCGTACGCCGGCTCGCCGCTCGCCCCCGGGCGCCTGGAGGCGGAGATCGCGGTCGGCACCCCGCCCGGCGCGCCGGTGACCGATGTCCGGGTCACGGCGGAGGACGGGTCCTTCGTCCGGTTGCGCGACCGGCTCGACCGCGGGGCGCTGCTCGTCGTCCTGATCGCGCCCGGCACGGGTGTCTGGGACCGCAGGCACTGGATGTCCGCCGGGGTGATGCCCCGGCTGGCGGCGGCGGTGACCGCGCTGCCGCACCCCGCCGAGCTGCTGGTCGCCGAGAGCTATCCGGGTGCGCCGGCGCACAGTGTGCTGCTCGTACGCCCCGACGGTCACCTGGTCACGGCCCTGAGCGGAGTCCGCCCGGCCGACCTGTACGCGGCGGCCGAGGCCACGCTGGGCGGCGCGGTGCAGCAGGGGGCGGAAGCGGGTTCGGGCGCGCGCTGAGCGCGCGCCCCTCACCCCCCGTCCACAGAGTGACTGTCGGTTGACCCGAGTGCGGCAGCGTGCTGTACTCCGGATCGTGACCGACACCTGTGTGCGCCTGTGGCGGAGGGTCCATATGGATCTCGTCCGCTACGCGGGCTGCGTGTGTCGCCCGTCCTGCTGAATTCGCGTTCTTCTCCCCTTTCCGGGCGCCGTCGCGCGCCCGTGTCCGCGAACCTGCTCCAGGACGGTGCACGTGTCTGTCCCCTCCCCCTCCCTGTCCGCTGCCGCCTCCCCTGCCGTCGGCGCGGGACCCACCCAGGCCGAACTCCTCGACTTCGTCCGGCGCACGGCCGCCGACGCGGAACTGATCGCCTCCCTGCCGCTCGATCCCGAGGGCCGCACCTGGGTGCGGCTGGAAGGGCCCGGCGGCAGCGAGGCCTGGCTGATCGGCTGGCCGCCGGGCACCGGCACCGGCTGGCACGACCACGCCGACTCGGTCGGCGCGTTCCTCACCGCCTCCGGCGACCTCACGGAACACTCCCTCGCCGCCCGGCTGCCCACCGACGGCTGGAGGACACTGGAACTCACCGAGGGTGTGGACCGCACCCGGCGGCTGTCCGCCGGCAAGGGACGCGCCTTCGGCCGGCACCATGTGCACGAGGTGCTCAACGAGTCCGGTGACCGACACGCGATCTCCGTCCACGCCTACTACCCGCCGCTGCCCAGGATCCGCCGTTACAGTCGCACCGGCCAGGTGCTGCGCCTGGAGCAGGTCGAACGCCCGGAGGACTGGCAGTGAGCGGCACCATCGGGCAGTCGCAGGAGGCGCGCGTGCCGGGCGGACCGCCGCAGGGCATCGACGACCTCCTGGACCGCGTGCGGACGGGCTACCGGCGCGTCGAGGCACGGGAGGCGTACGAGGCGGCGCAGGCCGGTGAGGCACTGCTGGTCGACATCCGGTACGCGGCCCTGCGGGAGCGCGACGGGCTGATCCCGGGCGCCCTCGTCGTCGAGCGCAACGAACTCGAGTGGCGCCTCGACCCGCAGGGCAGCCACCGTGTCCCGCAGGCCACGGGGCACGATGTGCGGGTCGTCATCGTCTGCAACGAGGGGTACGCCTCCAGCCTCGCGGCCGCGTCCCTGCACCAACTGGGCCTGCACCGGGCGACGGACCTGGTCGGCGGCTTCCAGGCCTGGCGCGCGGCGGGGCTGCCGGTGGAGCCGGCGCGGCCCTGAGCCACGCTTCACCCGTGCGTCACGCGGAGCGGCGGGCTCGGCGCGCAGGAAGGTGAGGACGACGACGAGGACGACTCCGCCGGAGAGGAGCGCCCGGCGGCGATCCGCCCCCAGGCGGGCCGGGTGGGCTCGGCCCTGGCTTCGGTGAGTGCCTCGGCCGGACGGATCCGGGCGATTCTGCAGGAGGTGATCCGGGCCGCGGCGCAGGCACCGAGCAGGGTGATGTGAGAGCGGCGAGCGGCGGGAAGACACCGCCGGTGCGCTCCAGCGTGTCGGGTACGGCGCCCAGGGCGACGAACCTGGCGTACGACCAGCCGCCCAGCGGCATCCCGAGGAGTGTGCCGGCCGTGCCCGCCGCCGCGCCGACGATCAGCGCCTCCCGGCCGAACAGGGCGCGGATCTGCCCGGACGTGGCGGCGACGGCCCGCGGCACGGTCGCGTTCCGGGTGGCGCTGCCGCACGGTGAGCACGAAGGTGCCGACGACCACGAGCACCGCCACCAGCAGCGATGTGCCGCCCATGGCGCCGCCCATGCTGACCAGCCGGGTGCGGGCGGCAGCCGCGTCCAGGAACTCGACGGGCCCACGGGCGTCGCCGGTGCTGACCTGGGCGGTGGTGCCGTGCAGCGTCCGCGTCACGGCCCGGCGCACCTGCTCGGGGTCCGCCCCCTCGGCCGGCAGCACACCGAAGGCGGTGACCTGCCCGGGGTGCGCGGCCAGCCGGCGCGCCTCGGCGGCGGAGAAGAACAGGAACGTCTGGTGACGTACGGCGGTGGCCGGGGTGGCGATGGCGGTGACGCGGTAGCTGCGCGGGGCCTCGGTGGACTGCACGGTGAGCCGGTCACCGGGCCGCTGCCGGGCCCGCGCGGCGAGGTCACCGTCGATGACGAGGTCGCCGGCGGCCTCGGGGCGCTGCCCGTGGTCAGCCGGTACGGCGTCAGCGCGGCGGACTCCCAGGCATGACCGTAGGCGGTACGGCCACCGGTGCCGGCCGGGGTCGACGGCTGCGCCGGAAAGGTGAGTTCGGGGACGACCCGGGCCACGCCGGGGGTGCGGGTGGCGAGGGTGCCGCGCAGATGTGCGGGGAGCCAGGCACGCTCGGCCGGGTTCTCTTCTGTTGTACGCATCGGCCGGGACGTGCGCTGGGCACGCGTGCAGACTCGCCGGTGCGGGCTGGGAGAGCACTGCGGTGGCCCGGCGTCCTCGGCGGGGGCTGACCCCACCCCGGCGCCGGTTCCCGTCGGCCGGCCCGGGAGGGCCGCGTCAGAAGAGGTCTCCGCCTCCGAGGAACTCCGTGTCCTCGCCCTCTTCCTCCAGGGCCTGGCGGACGATGCGGAGCGCCATGCCCTCGGAGTAGCCCTTGCGGGCGAGCATCCCGGCGAGGCGCCGGAGCCGTTTGTCCCGGTCGAGGCCGCGCGTGGCGTGCAGTTTGCGGGCGACCAGTTCACGCGCGGTCGCCTCCTCCTGCTCGGGGTCGAGCTGGGCGACGGCCTCGTCGATCAGCGCCGAGTCGACCCCCTTGGTGCGCAACTCCCGGGCGAGTGCCCGGCGGGCGAGTCCCCGGCCGTGGTGCCGGGACTCCACCCAGGCGTCCGCGAAGGCGCCGTCGTCGATGAGTCCGACCTCCTCGAACCGGGAGAGCACCTCGTCGGCGACGTCGTCGGGGATCTCCCGCTTGCGCAGGGCGTCCGCGAGCTGCTTGCGGGTGCGCGGGGTCCCGGTGAGCAGGCGCAGGCAGATCGCCCGGGCCCGCTCAGCCGGGTCCCCTGAAGACTCCCCCCGCTCGGCCCTCGACGAGGGAAGGGCGTCTTCGTCCTCACCGGGCGCGTCCCCGAAACCGCGCCTCCGGCCACGTCTGCGGCCGCCACCCCGCGGGCCGCCGTCGGCTCCGGAGCCACGGCCGGGCGAGCCGGCCCTTCGCGGCTCACCGTCCGCGGCCTCCGGGTGGCCGCCGTCGCCCCCGTGTCCGCCGGTGGCACCGTACGCGTCGGACCCGGCGTCGGCGTCACGCCCGCCGTACTCGCCGTACGCGCCACGCCGCCCGGACTCGCCGTAGCCGTGGTCCGGATACCCGTCGTCCCCGGGTCCGGCACCCCGGTGTCCGTCGTCACCGTCCGTGGTGGAGCCCGGCCGGCCCCCGGTGCCCCTCCCCCGTAGGGCGCCGGGGGAGGCGTACTCGTACTCGGCCCAGTCGGTTCGTCGTGTCACGGGTCAGCTCTTGGCTGCGGCGGCCTTGGGCTTGGCGGTCTTGGCGGCTGCCGGGGCGGGCACCGACTTGGCGTCGTCCGCCGCCGCGGTGGTGACCGCCGCGTCCGCACCCGGCTCCACGGCGGGCTTCTCCGGCCGGACGCCCACGCCCAGCTTCTCCTTGATCTTCTTCTCGATCTCGTCGGCCAGGTCGGGGTTGTCCTTCAGGAAGTTGCGCGCGTTCTCCTTGCCCTGGCCGAGCTGGTCGCCCTCGTACGTGTACCAGGCGCCGGCCTTGCGGACGAAGCCGTGCTCCACGCCCATGTCGATCAGGCCACCCTCACGGCTGATGCCGTGGCCGTAGAGGATGTCGAACTCGGCCTGCTTGAAGGGCGGCGCGACCTTGTTCTTGACCACCTTGACGCGGGTGCGGTTGCCCACCGCGTCGGTGCCGTCCTTCAGCGTCTCGATACGCCGGATGTCGAGCCGCACCGAGGCGTAGAACTTCAGCGCCCGGCCACCGGTCGTGGTCTCCGGGGAGCCGAACATCACACCGATCTTCTCGCGGAGCTGGTTGATGAAGATCGCGGTGGTCTTGGACTGGTTGAGCGCGCTGGTGATCTTCCGCAGGGCCTGGCTCATCAGTCGGGCCTGGAGACCGACGTGGCTGTCGCCCATCTCGCCCTCGATCTCCGCGCGCGGGACGAGCGCCGCGACGGAGTCGATGACGATCAGGTCGAGGGCACCGGAGCGGACGAGCATGTCCACGATCTCCAGGGCCTGCTCGCCGTTGTCGGGCTGGGAGAGGATCAGGTTGTCGATGTCGACGCCGAGCTTCTGCGCGTACTCGGGGTCGAGGGCGTGCTCCGCGTCCACGAACGCGACCTGGCCGCCGGCCTTCTGGGCGTTCGCCACCGCGTGCAGGGTCAGGGTCGTCTTGCCGGAGGACTCCGGTCCGTAGACCTCGATGACACGGCCGCGCGGCAGGCCGCCGACGCCGAGGGCCACGTCGAGCGCGGTCGACCCGGTCGGGATGACCTCGATGGGCTCCTTCGACCGATCGCCCATGCGCATGACCGCGCCCTTGCCGAATTGCCGTTCAATCTGTGCGAGCGCGGCGTCGAGCGCCTTCTCGCGGTCGGTTCCTGCCATGGGTTCCACCCGGTTTGCTTGAGTCGATCGCTTCACGTCAAAGACGCTAACGCCTGCCACTGACAATGCGCCCCGACGCAGGCCCAGCCTGTGGATAACCGAGGGGCATCTACCCCCGAATCGGGACATACGCCCCTGCCGAAAGCCTCGCCTGAGCCTCCATATGAATGGATGTTCGATTTTTGTGTCAAGCGCACCACGCGGGCGGGCAGGGCTCCCGCGGGGTGGCCAACGGCACCGGCCGACGCTCACCGTACGGACGGGCGGCCTGCGGACGGGCGGACGGGTGGACGGGCGGCTACTCGGACGAGCGACCACGGCGGTCCGCCGCGGTCACCGTCCCGGCCCTACGGCCGCTCCTGCCCGCCGGGACGGCCGGACCACAGCCGACGGACGCGCGTGAGTGCCCCCGGACCGCCCGGCCGGCCCTGGTGCCCGTGCACCCGGGGGTCGTCCGTGACGGCGTACCGCTTCACGTACGCCCCGAGGAACGCCTGGAGCGTGGCCACCGCGGGGATGGCGATCAGCGCGCCGACCGCACCGAGCAGCGCGGTGCCCGCGATGACCGAGCCGAAGGCGACCGCCGGGTGGATGTCCACCGTCTTGGCGGTCAGCTTGGGCTGGAGCATGTAGTTCTCGAACTGCTGGTAGACCACGACGAAGACCAGCACCCACACCGCGTACCAGGGGTTGACGGCGAACGCGATCAGCATCGGCAGCGCGCCCGCCAGGTACGTCCCGATGGTGGGGATGAACTGCGAGACCAGACCGACCCAGACACCGAGCACGGGCGCGTACGGCACGCCCAGGGACTCGAGCAGGATGTAGTGCGCGACCCCGGAGATGAGTGCCATGAGGCCGCGCGAGTAGAGATAGCCGCCCGTCTTGTCGACGGCGATCTCCCACGCGCGCAGCACCTCGGCCTGGCGGGCGGGCGGCAGGACGGAGCACAGGGCGCGGCGCAGCCGGGGACCGTCCGCGGCGAAGTAGAACGAGAACAGCCCGATCGTCAGCAGCTGGAAGAGGCCGCCGAGGACCTGGGCGGACACGTCGAGGACACCGGCCGCGCTGTTCTGCGCGTACTTGCGCAGCCAGTCGGAGTGGAGCAGCCCCTCCTGGACGTCCACCCGTCTGAGTTCCGTGTGGAAGCTCTTGTTGGTCCAGTTGATGAGCGAGTCCAGGTAGTCCGGGAAACCCTCGATCATCTTGATGATCTGACCGGCCAGCATCGACCCGAGCAGGGTGACGAAACCGGCGGCGACGACGGTCAGCCCGAGGAAGACCAGGAAGGTGGCGAGCCCCCGGCGCATCCCACGGGCCGCCATCCGGCTCACCGCCGGCTCGATCGCGAGAGCCAGGAAGAACGCGATCAATATGTTGATCAACAGGGCGGTCAGCTGGTGGAAGGCCCAGCTGCCGAGCTGGAACGCGGCGATCAGCGCGAGCGCGAGCACCATGGCGCGCGGCAGCCAGCGCGGCATCCGGCCGGGCGGGGCGACGGCCCCGGAGGCCGGAGCCCGGCCGGGCGGCGGCGTCGCCGGTACCGTGTGCCGGTCGGGCGGCGTGGACGGCTCGTCGCCGTCGGCGGGCGGTGCCAGGGAGTCCTCGTGAGTCGATGCCACGGGCCAAGTCTCGCCCACGCCGGGGACAGCCGGTGCCCATGGGCGTCCTTCGTGACAGATCGGTGCCGTACCGCCCGGTCCCCCACCGGCCTCGACCCGCGCAACCAGTGCATTCCGGCCGGCCGGCGTCCGTCAGCGTCTCTCGCTGGGCACGCTCATGACCGCGCAGACCACACGCCACACGTCCTTGGCCTCCCAGCCGGCGTCCAGTGCCTCGTTCACCGTGCGTCCGCCCAGCTCCGCCATGACGTGATCACGCGCGAAGGTGTCGGCGTACTCCGGACCGAAGTGTTCCGCCATCCGCTGCCAGAAGACCGTCAACCGCATGACTCCAGTATCCCGCCCCTGAGTGTGGGCCCTGGCCCGGAGTGCTTTCCGGAACCGCTTTCCGTCCTACGGTCTGACCCATGCCCCAAACAGGAGTCTCCCCACTCCCCTCCACGCCCCCGGCGCGCTCCCCGCTCCTGCGCGCCGAGCAGTTCGTGTGGCTCACCGCGCGCGTGCTGGAACAGCGCCTCTTCGCCCACCACTTCCTGCACGGCACCCCGGACGCGGTGGAGACGGCGCTGGACGCCTACCGCAACGAGGACGGCGGCTACGGGCACGCGCTCGAACCCGATCTGCGCGGACCGGTCAGCCAGCCCCTGCACACCGCGCACGCCCTGCGCGTGCTGGACGCCATCGGGCGGTGCGGCGGACAGCGGGTGGAGCGCGTGTGCCGCTATCTGACCTCCGTCTCCACCGCGGACGGCGCGCTGCCGGCCGTCGACCCCTGCCAGCGCGGGTATCCGACGGCGCCGTTCGTCCCGGTCGTCGACGATCCGCCGAGCGAGCTGCTGGCCACCGGACCGGTGGTCGGCGTGCTGCACCGCAACGCGGTGTGGCACGCGTGGCTGTTCCGGGCCACCGACTTCTGCTGGCAGGCCGTGGAGTCCCTGGAGGAGTCCCACCCCTACGAGGTGGAGGCCGCCGTGACCTTCCTGGACTCCGCTGCCGACCGCCCGCGCGCGGAGGCCGCCGCCGACCGGCTGGGCCGCCTGGTGCGGGAGCAGCGGCTCGCGGCGCTGGACCCCGGCCGTCTCGACGCGTTCCCGGTCGCCCCCGGTTACGCCCCGGGCGAGCATCACTTCCCGCACGACTTCGCCCGCAGCCCGGACTCGCTCGCGCGCGCGTGGTTCACGGATGACGAGATGGCGCGCTCGCTGGACCACCTGGCCGCCGAACAGCGGGAGGACGGCGGCTGGCCCGTCCGCTGGCGTCAGTGGGCCCCGGCCCCCGCGCTGGAGGCACGCCCCCTGGTGACGATCGAGGCACTGCGCACGCTGCGGGCACACGGCCGCTTCGTGGGCTGACCGGCCCGGCGCGCGGCCGCTTCGTGGACCGGGCCGGTCCGGCGCGCCGGAGGGGCCGGCCCGGCGCGCCGGAACAGCTGACCCCAGCGCGTTGGACGGGGCGGCTCCGCCTCCCCCGCCGACAGCCCGTACGGCCGCCGCCCACCACCGCGGCCGCGACGCGCGGGGCTCGGAGCCGTGGCCGTGGCCCCCCGCTGTGCCGCCGCCCCGCCCCGCGCCGCCCGCCCGCGCCGCGGTGGGCGCCCGCGGGCACAGGAAGCCCGCTCGTCCGGATTCGCCCAGGTCAGAGCGATTGTCAGTGGGTGGGTGCAGGATGGACGCATGGTCAGCTCCGCACACCGAGCCCTGGACGGCTTCTCCCCCGCGACCCGCGGCTGGTTCACGGGGGCGTTCTCCGCGCCCACCGCGGCCCAGGCCGGCGCGTGGCAGGCCATCCGGGAGGGCTCGGACGTGCTGGTGGTCGCGCCGACCGGCTCGGGCAAGACGCTGGCCGCGTTCCTCGCCGCCCTGGACCAGCTGGCCTCGGCCCCGCCCCCGGCCGACCCGAAGAAGCGCTGCCGGGTGCTGTACGTGTCGCCGCTGAAGGCCCTCGCGGTCGATGTCGAGCGCAATCTGCGCAGTCCGCTGACCGGCATCCGCCAGGAGTCCGTGCGCCTGGGCCGGCCCGAGCCCGAGATCCGGGTCGGCATCCGCTCCGGTGACACCCCCGCCGCCGAGCGCCGCGCGCTGTCCACGCGCCCGCCGGACATCCTCATCACCACACCCGAGTCGCTGTTCCTGATGCTGACGTCGGCCGCGCGCGACGCGCTGGCCGGCGTGGAGACGGTGATCCTGGACGAGGTGCACGCGGTCGCGGGCACCAAGCGCGGCGCACACCTCGCGCTCTCCCTGGAGCGGCTGGACGAGCTGCTGCCGAGGCCCGCCCGCCGGATCGGCCTGTCGGCGACCGTGCGCCCGGTGGACGAGGTGGGCCGGTATCTGTCGCCGCGCCGCAAGGTGGCGATCGTCCAGCCGGAGTCCGGCAAGGAGTTCGACCTGTCCGTCGTCGTCCCGGTCGAGGACATGGGCGAGCTGGGCGGTTCCCCGGCGGCCGACGCGGCCGGGGGCGGCGAACGGCCGTCGATCTGGCCGCAGGTGGAGGAGCGGATCGCCGACCTGGTGCAGTCCCACCGCTCCACGATCGTCTTCGCCAACTCCCGACGGCTGGCGGAACGGCTGTGCAACCGGCTCAACGAGATCGCGTACGAGCGCGCCACCGGCGAACCCCTGGACCAGCACCACTCCCCCGCCCAGCTGATGGGCGGCTCGGGCGCGGCCCAGGGCGCGCCCCCGGTGATCGCCCGCGCGCACCACGGCTCGGTCTCCAAGGAGCAGCGCACCCTGGTGGAGGAGGACCTGAAGGCGGGCCGGCTGCCCGCGGTGGTCGCCACGTCCAGCCTGGAACTGGGCATCGACATGGGTGCCGTGGACCTCGTCGTGCAGGTCGAGTCCCCGCCCTCGGTCGCCTCGGGCCTCCAGCGCGTGGGCCGCGCGGGACACCAGGTCGGCGCCGTCTCCACCGGTGTGGTCTTCCCGAAGTACCGGGGGGACCTCGTCCAGGCGGCCGTGGTCACCGAGCGGATGCGCACGGGCGCCATCGAGTCCCTGAAGGTCCCCGCGAACCCGCTGGACGTGCTCGCGCAGCAGCTGGTCGCCATGACGGCCCTGGACACCTGGCAGTTCGACGACCTGCTCACCGTGGTCCGCCGCGCCGCCCCGTTCGCCTCGCTCCCCGAGTCGGCGTTCACGGCGACGCTCGACATGCTCGCGGGCCGCTATCCGTCGGACGCGTTCGCCGAGCTGCGCCCGCGCGTGGTGTGGGACCGGGTGGCCGGGACGGTCACCGGCCGGCCCGGTGCCCAGCGTCTCGCCGTCACCTCCGGCGGCACGATCCCGGACCGTGGCCTGTTCGGGGTCTTCCTCGTCGGTTCCGACCCCAAGAAGGGCGGAGGCCGGGTCGGCGAGCTGGACGAGGAGATGGTCTACGAGTCCCGGGTGGGCGACGTCTTCACGCTGGGCACGAGTTCCTGGCGCATCGAGGACATCACCCGCGACCGCGTCCTGGTCTCCCCCGCGCCGGGCGTGCCGGGCCGGCTGCCCTTCTGGAAGGGCGACCAGCTCGGCCGCCCGCTCGAACTGGGCCGCGCGGTCGGCGCGTTCCTGCGCGAGGTCGGCTCGCTGTCCAAGGACGACGCCCGGCTGCGCCTGCTCACCGCGGGTCTGGACGCCTGGGCGGCGGACAATGTGCTGTCCTACCTGGACGAGCAGCGCGAGGCCTGCGGCCATGTCCCGGACGACCGGACGATCGTCGTGGAACGGTTCCGGGACGAGCTGGGCGACTGGCGGGTCGTCGTGCACTCGCCGTTCGGTGCCCAGGTCCACGCCCCCTGGGCGCTCGCCCTCGCCGCGCGCCTGTCCGAGCGGTACGGCATGGACGCGCAGGTCATGCACGCCGACGACGGCATCGTGCTGCGTCTGCCCGACGCCGACCTGATGGGCTTGGACCTGCTCGACCGGGAGCCGGTGAAGGCCGGCACCGAGTACGACGGCGACCAGGCCCCGGTCGGTGCGGCGGACATCGCCTTCGACAAGGGCGAGGTCGACCAGATCGTCACCGACCAGGTCGGCGGCTCGGCGCTGTTCGCCTCCCGGTTCCGCGAGTGCGCCGCCCGCGCGCTGCTGCTGCCGCGCCGTACCCCGGGCAAGCGCACTCCGCTGTGGCAGCAGCGGCAGCGGGCGGCCCAGCTGCTCCAGGTGGCGAGCGAGTTCGGTTCGTTCCCGATCGTCCTGGAGGCGGTCCGCGAATGCCTCCAGGACGTCTTCGACGTTCCCGGGCTGGTCGAGCTGATGGGCGACCTCGAGTCCCGCAGGGTGCGCCTGGTCGAGGTCACCACCCCGGAGCCGTCACCGTTCGCCCGCTCCCTGCTGTTCGGGTACGTCGCCCAGTTCCTGTACGAGGGTGACTCCCCGCTGGCCGAGCGCCGCGCCGCCGCGCTGTCCCTGGACTCGCGGCTGCTGGCCGAGCTGCTGGGCCAGGCGGAGCTGCGCGAACTGCTCGACGCGGAGGTGCTGACCGAGCTGGAGCGGGAACTCCAGTGGCTCACGGAGGACCGCCGGGTCAAGGACGTGGAGGGGGTCGCCGACATACTGCGTCTGCTCGGCCCGCTGACCGACGCCGAGCTGGTCGCACGGGGCGCGGACCCGCAGTGGGCGCGGGAGCTGGCCGGTGCCCGCAGGACCATCAGGGTGCGGATCGCGGGCGCCGAGCACTGGGCGACGGTGGAGGACGCGGGCCGGCTGCGCGACGCGCTCGGCACGGCGCTGCCCGTCGGTGTCCCCGAGGCCTTCACCGAGCCGGTCAAGGACCCGCTGGGCGACCTCCTCGCGCGGTACGCCCGCACGCACGGCCCGTTCACGTCGGCCACGGCGGCGGCCCGCTTCGGCCTGGGTGTCGCGGTCACGGAGGGCGCCCTGCAACGGCTCGCCGCCAACGGCCGAGTCGTCCAGGGCGAGTTCCACCCGGCGGGCATCGGCCAGGAATGGTGCGACGCGGCCGTACTGCGCCGCCTGCGCCGCCGCTCCCTGGCGGCCCTGCGGCACGAACTGGAACCCGTGCCGCCACCTGCACTCGCGCAGTTCCTGCCGCAGTGGCAGCACATCGGCAAGGGCCACGGGCTGCGGGGCATCGACGGACTGGTGCGCGCGGTGGAGCAGTTGCAGGGCGTCTCGGTGCCCGCCTCCGCGCTGGAGAAGCTGGTCCTGCCCTCCCGCGTGGCCGCCTACACGCCCTCGATGCTCGACGAGCTGACCGCCGCGGGCGAGGTGGTGTGGGCGGGAGCGGGCGCCCTGCCCGGCAAGGACGGCTGGGTCTCCCTCTACCTGGCCGACGCGGCACCGCTGCTGCTGCCGTCACCGCACCCACTGGAGCTGACCCCGCTGCACCAGTCCGTCCTCGACACCCTCTCCGGCGGCTACGGCCTGTTCTTCCGGCAGATCGCCGACCAGGTCCGGGCCACCACCCACCCGGAGGCCACCGACCCGCAACTGGCCGACGTGCTGTGGGACCTGGCCTGGTCGGGCCGGCTCACCAACGACACGCTGGCGCCGATGCGTTCCCTGCTGGGCTCGGGCCGTACCGCGGGATCGACCGCGCACCGTGCCAAACGCAGCGTCCCGCGCGGCCGGTACGGCTCCCTGACGGCCGCGGCGCGCACCGCCTCCCGCACCGGCCCGCCGACCGTCGCCGGCCGCTGGTCGCTGCTGCCCGCGGCCGAGCCGGACGCCACCGTGCGCGCGCACGCGCTGGCCCGCACGCTCCTGGACCGGCACGGCGTGGTCACCCGCGGCGCGGTCGCCGCGGAGGGTGTGGAGGGCGGCTTCTCGGCGGTGTACCGGGTGCTGTCCGTGTTCGAGGAGAGCGGCCAGGCCCGGCGGGGTTACGTGGTCGAGGGGCTGGGCGCGGCCCAGTTCGCGATGGACGGTGCGGTGGACCGCCTGCGTGCGGTGGCGAACGCCCGTGAGCGGTCGCAGGGCCTGCCCGCCCCGGCCGGTCCCAGCGGCTTCGGGGGTCCGGGCGGCGCGAACGGCTTCGCCGGCCCGGGTTTCCCCAATCCGTTCGACGCTCCGTTCGACGCGCCCTTCGGCACAGCCGACGGCACGCTGCACGGCCACACACCCCCCGGCACCTTCGACGGGGGCGACGGCGGTCTCGCCCACCCCGGTCTGGACGGCGACTTCACGTGGCCGCCGGACGACCGCCCCACCACCGCCGGTGACCGCGCGCCCCGCGTCCTCGCCGACCCCTTCGCCTCCCCCGGCTACGGCGGCCCCCGCGGAGGTGGCCCCTCCCCTTACGCCCCCACCCCCGGTGGCTCCCGCTCCCACGGCTCCGCCCCCTTCGGTCCGGCCGCGCACCGGAGCCAGGGCAACGGCCGTACGGGCGCCCCGGCACCCGACCCGCGCGCGGTGGTTCTCGCCGCGGCCGACCCCGCGAACGCCTACGGCGCCGCCCTCCCCTGGCCGGAGCCGCCGACCGGAGCCGGGCACAAGCCGGGCCGCAAGGCGGGCTCGCTGGTCGTCCTGGTGGAGGGCGAGCTGACGCTGTACATGGAGCGCGGCGGCAAGACACTGCTCGCCTGGCCCGCCGCCCCGGACACCGACACCCCCGACGACCCGCGCCTCGGTACGGCCGCCGAGGCGCTGGCCGCGGCGGCCCGCGCGGGTTCGCTCGGCACGGTCACGGTCGAGCGGATCAACGGCGCCCAGGCCCTGACCTCGCCCGTGGGCACCCTCCTGGAGGCGGCGGGATTCGTGGCGACACCCCGCGGCCTGCGCCTGAGAGCATGACCGGCGCCGTGGTTCGACCGGCACCGTGGCTGCGCCGAGCGCGTGGCACTCTTGACGCATGCCCGAAGGTGACACGGTCTGGCAGGCCGCGCGACGGCTGCACGAGGCCCTCGCGGGCAGGACGCTGACCCGGAGCGACTTCCGGGTGCCGAAGTACGCGACGGTGGACCTGGCCGGCCGCGCGGTGCTGAACACGATCCCGCGCGGCAAGCACCTGCTCACCCGGTTCGAGGGCGGTCTGACCCTGCACACCCATCTGCGCATGGAGGGGGCATGGAAGGTGTTCGGCACGGGCGAGCGCTGGCGGGGCGGCCCGTCGCACCAGATCCGCGCTGTCCTGACCACCGCCGACCGCACGGCCGTCGGCTACCGCCTCACGGTCCTGGAGCTGCTGCACACGACCGACGAGGAACGAGTCGTCGGCCACCTCGGCCCCGACCTGCTCGGTCCGGACTGGAACCCCGAGCGCGCCCTGGCCAACATCCTCGCGGACCCCGCCCGTCAGCTCGGCGAGGTCCTGCTCGACCAGCGCAACCTGGCCGGCATCGGCAACGTGTACAAGAGCGAGCTGTGCTTCCTGCTCGGCGTGACCCCCTGGTTGCCGGCCGGCGCACTCCCCGCGGACCGCGCCGAGAAGCTGCCCCTCCTGGCCAAGAAGCTGCTGGAGGCGAACCGCGACCGCCCGGTCCGGCAGACCACCGGCCTGCACCGGCAGGACCTGTTCGTCTACGGCCGCGCGTCCCGCCCGTGCCTGCGCTGCCACACGCCGGTGCGGGTGGCCGACCAGGGCGACGGCTCCCAGGAACGGCCCACCTACTGGTGCCCCACCTGCCAGACGGGCCCCGCTCCCGCACCGGGCTCACCGCAACGCTGGCGCGAGAAGTACCCCCGCCGCACCGGCTGACCGCCCGCCACCGAGACATCCCGGCACCTCACCACCGCCCCGCCACGCCCCGGCACCGCGGCACCCCCAAGCCCCGCCCCCGCCACTCTCACGCCCCGCCGCCCTCACACGCCGGCGCCCTGTCGCCGTCACGAGGGGTCGGACACTTCGCCCGCAGGGGGCTGCGACGCCGTGGTGATGCCGCCCGCCCGCCAGGCGGCCTCCCAGCGGCCGGCGGGCACGGCACCGGCCGCGCGCCGCTTGGGCGCGCAGTGCACGGGCAGCACGCTCAGCCCCCAGCCGCCCATCACGACGGCACCTTCCAGCGCACCCGGGCCCTCGCCCAGGGCGAGCCGCAGCACGGCCCACCACCAGGCCGCGCCGCAGCCGAGCGCCACCCCGTAGCGCACTATCCGCCCCACCATGCCCGCCACCACCTCCAGCCGGACGCCAGACCGTCGCCCGTCCCGCTCGGGAGGCGCACCACGGGCTCACCGAAGCAACGCCGGACCACTCGCTCCACGGACGGCCCGGCACCGGGCCGTCGTCCTCCGGTGAGCCGCTACGCGTGCTCCGCCTGGAACATCCAGTGATGCTTCTCCAGGTCGGCGGTGATGCCGATGAAGATGTCCTGGGACACCGGGTCCGCCGCGCCGGTCGCGTTCACCCGCTCCCGCATGCGGACGATCACCGCACCGAGCGCGTCCACCATCGTGCCGATCGCGTCCGTGTCCTTGATCCATCCCGCCGGTGCGGTGCCGATGCCGCTCCCGGAGGCCACCGAGGCGGCGCGCCCGTCGGGCGGGACGCCCAGCGCCGAGGCCCGCTCGGCCACGGTGTCGGAGTGGGTGCGGGCGGAGTCGACCACCTCGTCGAGCTGGAGGTGGACGGAGCGGAAGCGGGGCCCGACGACGTTCCAGTGGATCTGCTTGGCGACCAGGGAGAGGTCCACCAGGTCGACGAGGGCACCCTGGAGCGCCTCGGACACGGTCTTCAGGTCCGCGTCGGCCAACGGGCTCTTCACGACGTACATCCGCTTCCTCCGGTGCTTCGGCCCCCGCCACGTCCCTCCACGATGACCGCACCGCCCGACTCCGGCAAACGGACGAAGCAACGGGAGCCGGCGCGGAGCGCAGGACAAAGCGGAAGCCCCGGCCGGCTTCCCAGGGATCACTGGGGAGAGCCGGCCGGGGCCTCACTCGTATCGGGTTTTCGGGCCGCGCAGGCGCACCCTAGGCGGCGACCACGTCCACGGCCTCCGCGGGTGCCTTGATGGTCACCCGTTCCGGTGGCACGCCGGTCACCGAGACGGAACCCAGCATCGGTCGGACCGGCGCGGGCACGTGCTCGGCCGCGGCGGACTGGGCCAGTTCGGCGAGCGACAGTTCGTCGCTCACTTCTCGCATGAGTTCCGACATCCGTACGTCCAGCGCGTCGCAGATGGCGGCGAGCAGCTCGGAGGAAGCCTCCTTCTGCCCCCGCTCCACCTCGGAGAGATAGCCGAGTGAGACTCGGGCGGACGAGGAGACTTCGCGCAGAGTACGGCCCTGGCGTTGGCGCTGCCGACGCAGCACGTCACCCAGCAGGCGACGGAGCAGAATCATCGGTGGCTCCCTCCTCGGACCGCGTAGCCGCATCCTTCTCGCCCCACCGTACCGCCTTGCGCCGCGGCCGTGCGGGGAGCGATGTCGTGTTCACTCAGGGCTGCAAACATCAATACCCCCCGTTCCGTTCCGTATCCTGTGCCCGCTCATTCCCGGTCTGTTCGCCCGCAAGCCGCTCCAGAAGCACTGCGAGTACGCTCCGTACACTCTCCATACGAATTTCCGCACGGCTGCCGTTCAACCGCAGACCCTCGACTTTTCCGCCACCGGCAGAACCGGTCCTGGCGGCCGGAGGTCCGGCGACGGCGACGTACACCGTCCCGACGGGCCTTCCGTCCTGGGGGTCGGGGCCGGCGACCCCGGTGGTCGCGATGCCCCAGTCGGCTCCCAGCGCCTCACGGACTCCGGCCGCCATCTCTGCCGCGACCTGCGGATCCACCGCTCCGCGCTCAGCCAGCAGAGTGGCGTCCACGCCCAGCAGCCGGTGCTTCAGCTCGGTGGCGTAGGCGGTGACCGAGCCCCGGAACACCCGGGACGCCCCGGGGACGCCCGTGATCTCCGCGGCTACCAGGCCCCCGGTCAGCGACTCGGCGACGGCGAGGGTCTCGCCCCTCACTGTCAGTAGTCGCACCAGTTCGGTGGCCGCGGAACTCACGCTTCCTTCTCCTCCAACGCCGCCGCGCGCTCGGCGATTCCCTGCCGCCGCAGCACAATGGCTTGTCTTACGTAGTCGAGGCCGGTGACGACCGTGAGGACGACCGCCGCGGCCATCACCCAGAACCTGAGGCTGGCCAGCCACCCCGTCAGCGGCAGGACGTACATCCCGACGGCCACGCCCTGGGTGAGCGTCTTGAGCTTGCCGCCCCGGCTGGCGGGGATCACGCCGTAGCGGATGACCAGGAAACGCAGCAGGGTGATGCCGAGTTCCCGGCCGAGGATGACGGCCGTGACCCACCACGGCAGATCCTCCAGGGCCGACAGACAGACGAGCGCCGCCCCCATGATCGCCTTGTCGGCGATGGGGTCGGCGATCTTCCCGAAGTCGGTGACCAGGTCGTACGTGCGCGCCAGATGCCCGTCGAACAGGTCGGTGATCATGGCGACGGCGAAGGACGCCCAGGCCAGCGAGCGCCAGGCCGGGTCATGACCGCCGTCGGCCAGCATCAGGGCCACGAAGCCCGGCACCAGGACCAGCCGGAGCATCGTCAGCAGATTGGCGACGTTCCAGACGCTGGCCTGGTTGACGGCCGCGGCCGCGATCTTCCCGCCGCGGGCCGGCTTGCCGCCGCCCTCGTGGGCCGTGGACGGGCCCGAAGCAGAACCGGAGACCTCGGACGTGTCGCCGTCGGCAGCGGCGGGGCCCGGAGCGCCCTGCGCGCCGGTGGGGCCGCCCGCGGCGGATGCCGGGACTCCGGTCATCTGCCCGCCTCCTCACTACACGCGAGCGAGCCGGTCAGCGGCTCGGCGACCAGGTCGACACCTTCCGTACCGACCACCTTCGCCTCGACCATACGTCCGACCCGCAGGCCGGCGCCGCTCGTGAGCAGGACGTGGCCGTCGGTCTCCGGGGCCTGGTGCTCGGCCCGGCCGTGGACGCCCTCTTCCTCGTCGACGGACTCCACCAGGACGTGCACGGTCTCGCCGACGCGCTCCTCGGCGCGCTGCGAGACGAGTTCCTCGGCGAGCCGGGAGACTCGCGCCAGCCGCTCGGCGACGAGGTCCTCGTCCAGCTTGTTGTCGTACGTCGCCGCTTCCGTGCCGTCCTCGTCGGAGTAGCCGAAGACGCCGATGGCGTCCAGCCGGGCGCCGTTCAGGAAGCGCTCCAGTTCGGCCAGGTCGGACTCGGTCTCGCCGGGGAAGCCGACGATGAAGTTGGAGCGCACGCCGGCCTGCGGTGCCTTGCCGCGGATGGTGTCGAGCAGCTCGAGGAACCGGTCGGTGTCGCCGAAGCGGCGCATGGCGCGCAGCACGTCGGGCGCGGAGTGCTGGAAGGACAGGTCGAAGTAGGGCGCGACCTTCGGGGTGGAGGTCAGCACGTCGATCAGGCCGGGGCGCATCTCGGCCGGCTGGAGGTAGCTCACCCGCACCCGCTCGATGCCGTCGACCTCGGCCAGCTCCGGCAGGAGGGACTCCAGCAGGCGGATGTCGCCGAGGTCCTTGCCGTAGGAGGTGTTGTTCTCGGAGACCAGCATGATCTCCTTCACGCCCTGCTCGGCCAGCCAGCGGGTCTCGTTGAGGACGTCGCTGGGGCGGCGGGAGATGAAGGAGCCGCGGAAGGAGGGGATGGCGCAGAACGAGCAGCGCCGGTCGCAGCCCGAGGCGAGCTTGACCGAGGCGACGGGGGCGCCGTCCAGCCGGCGGCGCAGCGGCGCACGGGGACCGGAGGCGGGCGCGACGCCCTCGGGGAGGTCGGCCGGGGCGTGTCCGGGCAGCGCCACCGCCGCGGCCGACTCCTGTCGCTGGGCGGGGCTGATCGGGAGCAGTTTGCGCCGGTCGCGCGGAGTGTGGGCGGCGTGGATGCCGCCGGAGAGGATGGTCTGGAGGCGGTCGGAGATGTCCGCGTAGTCGTCGAAGCCGAGCACGCCGTCGGCCTCGGGCAGCGCTTCGGCCAGCTCCTTGCCGTACCGCTCGGCCATGCAGCCCACGGCCACCACGGCCTGGGTTCTGCCGTGGTCCTTGAGGTCGTTGGCCTCCAGCAGGGCGTCGACGGAGTCCTTCTTGGCGGCCTCCACGAAGCCGCAGGTGTTGACCACGGCGACGTCGGCGTCCGCGGCGTCCTCGACGAGCTGCCAGCCGTCCGCCTCCAAACGGCCTGCGAGCTCCTCGGAATCCACCTCGTTACGAGCGCAGCCGAGAGTGACGAGTGCGACGGTACGGCGTTCAGGCATGGGCTCAAGACTACTTCGTCCCGCTGACAGCCCATGTCGACGGGGTTGGCCGAGCCCGGCCGACTCCGTCACATCCGCGCCGGGGGCCGGTCAGCCGGCCACCGGGTCGCCCTTGGTGTAGGTCAGCCGCTCCACCGCGCCGGGCTTGAAGGTGTCGTCGATCTTCTTGCCGTTGACGTACAGGTCGATGGCGCCCGCGTCGCCCAGGATCAGGTTGATCTTGGTGCTGTCCTGGAACGTCTTCGACTCGCCCTTCTTCAGCAGCCCGTCGAAGAGCATCCGGCCGTTGTGGTCCTTGGCCGAGATCCAGCTGCGTCCGTCGGGCGCGCTGACCTGGACGGTCACCTTGTCCTGGGGTGCGGCGGCGATGGCGCTGTCGGAGGGCTCGCCGGTCGGCGCGGCGGGCTTCGCCTTCTTCGGCGTCGCCGAGGCGGTCCTGCCGGCGGCGGGCGTGGCGCCCTCGGCGACCTGCGCCCGGGAGCCGCCGTCGCCGCCCTTGACGGCGGTGAACCCGACGAAGCCGATCACCACGACGATCGCGGCGACCATGGCCGCGGTCCAGTTCGGGCCGCGCCGCTCGGGCCGGATCCGCTCGGCCTCGAACATGGGTGCGGCGGGGGTGGGTGCGGGGCGGCCGCCATGCTCGGCGTCGTACCGGGCGATCAGCGGACCGGGATCGAGGTGGACGGCCCTGGCCAGCGTGCGGATGTGCCCCCGGGCGTACACGTCGCCGCCGCAGGGGGTGAAGTCGTCCGCCTCGATGGAGTGCACGATGGCGAGCCGGACGCGAGTGGCACTGCTGACGTCGTCCACCGTCAGCCCGGCCTCGATCCGCGCCTGCTGCAAGGCACGGCCCACGGAGGGCCGGGCCTCCTGGGACTCGTCTGGGATCGGACGCTCGTCTTCAGGGGAGTTGCCGAGGGACACGGGGGCGCCTTTCGAGCGTGTAGCCACCTGTGCTGGAAGCTCAGTCTAGGGGGGGTGCGAAAGGGTGGGGCAAGCGGGCGGCGGGACTTTGTACGCCATCGGATCGGCCCGGAACACCGACGGCCGGACAGGCAGGTACCCCAGGATGCAGGGCCTACCTGTCCTCTCGCTCAACTGGACGTACGACCAAGGGAAACGGTTGCTCACCGATGTCTAACGGGTGGGTCACGGGGGTCCGGCCGGTCGGCGTAACCCACGCCCGCCGGACGGTCCTTCGCGCTACCCCTCACTCTCCCCGCGTATCACCGCGAGCACGCCGTCCAGTTCGTCGGGTTTCACGAGAACGTCACGCGCCTTGGAGCCCTCGCTCGGTCCCACGATGCTGCGGGACTCCATGAGGTCCATGAGCCGCCCGGCCTTGGCGAAGCCGACGCGCAGCTTGCGCTGGAGCATGGACGTCGACCCGAACTGGGTGGAGACCACCAGTTCGGCCGCCTGGCACAGCAGGTCGAGGTCGTCGCCGATGTCCTCGTCGATCTCCTTCTTCTGCTTGCTGCCGACGGTGACGTCGTCCCGGAAGACGGGCGCCATCTGGTCCTTGCAGTGCTGGACGACGACCGCGACCTCCTCCTCGGTCACGAACGCGCCCTGCATACGGGTCGGCTTGTTCGCGCCCATCGGCAGGAACAGGCCGTCGCCCTTGCCGATCAGTTTCTCGGCGCCCGGCTGGTCGAGGATGACCCGGGAGTCGGCGAGCGAGGAGGTGGCGAAGGCCAGCCGGGAGGGCACATTGGCCTTGATCAGACCGGTGACCACGTCCACCGACGGGCGCTGGGTGGCGAGCACCAGGTGGATGCCGGCCGCGCGCGCGAGCTGTGTGATGCGCACGATCGAGTCCTCGACGTCCCGCGGCGCCACCATCATCAGGTCGGCCAGCTCGTCGACGATCACCAGCAGGTACGGGTACGGATGCAGCTCCCGCTCGCTGCCCTCGGGCGGCTTGGCCTTGCCCTCGCGCACCGCGCGGTTGAAGTCGTCGATGTGCCGGTATCCGTAGGCGGCCAGGTCGTCGTACCTGAGGTCCATCTCGCGGACGACCCACTGGAGTGCCTCGGCGGCCCGCTTGGGGTTCGTGATGATCGGCGTGATCAGGTGCGGGATGCCCTCGTAGGCGGTCAGTTCGACGCGTTTGGGGTCGACGAGGATCATGCGGACGTCTTCCGGGGTCGCCCGCATCATGACCGAGGTGATCAGGCAGTTGATGCAGGACGACTTGCCGGAACCGGTCGCGCCGGCGACCAGGACGTGCGGCATCTTCGCCAGCGAGTGCATGACGTACCCGCCCTCGACGTCCTTGCCGAAGGCGACCAGCATCGGGTCGTCGTCCTCGGCGGACTCCGCGAGACGCAGGACGTCACCGAGGTTGACCATCTCCCGGTCGGTGTTCGGGATCTCGATGCCGACCGCGGACTTGCCGGGGATCGGGCTGATGATCCGCACGTCGGGACTGGCCACCGCGTAGGCGATGTTCTTGGTGAGCGCGGTGATCCGCTCGACCTTCACGGCGGGGCCCAGCTCGACCTCGTAGCGGGTGACCGTCGGGCCGCGGGTGAAGCCGGTCACGGCCGCGTCGACCTTGAACTCCGTGAACACCTGGGTGAGCGAGGCGACGACCGCGTCGTTGGCCGCGCTGCGCGACTTGCCGGGGCCGCCGCGCCGGAGCAGGTCCAGCGAGGGCAGCGCGTAGGTGATGTCACCGGACAGCTGGAGCTGCTCCGCGCGCGAGGGCAGCTCCCGGGGCACCTCGGGGGCTTTCTTGGTCAGGTCCGGCACGGGTCCGGACGCGACCCGTTCCTGCTTCGGCCGGGGCGCCGGGGCAGGCACGGGCGGGGTGGCGGGTGCCGGGGCCGGCGAGGTCGCGGGCCCCGGCGTGGGCACCGGGGCGGTGGCCTCGCGCTGGTCCGCGCCCACCCCCTGCGTGAGGTCGGCGACGAGCGGGGACGGCGGCATGCCGTGCTGCACGGCCCCGTCGAGCGCGGCGGCGGCGGCCGCGGCGACGTCCACGGCGTCCGGATGCCGCCGCGGATCCGGCTGGGGCACGGCGGAGCGCCTGGGGCGCCCTCGGCGCTGCGAGAGGGCCTCCTCCTCGGCCCTGGCGGGGTCGTACGCCCGGGGGGCGCGGGAGCGTCCGCGCGGACGCGCCGGCGGCGCCTCGCGCCACTGCTCGTCGTAGTCCTCGCCGTAGTACGCGCCGTCCTCGGCGAACCCGTCGTCCTCGTGGTCGGGCAGCAGCCCCAGGCTCACACCGAGCGCCCGCAGCCGCTGCGGGACGGCGTTGACCGGGGTGGCGGTCACCACCAGCAGGCCGAACACCGTCAGCAGCACCAGCAGGGGTACGGCGAGCACCTCGCCCATGGTGTACGTCAGCGGGGTGGCCGCCGCCCAGCCGATGAGGCCGCCCGCGTCCCTTATGGCCTGCATGCCGGCGCTGCGCGCGGGCGCGCCGCAGGCGATGTGGACCTGGCCGAGCACACCGACGACGAGTGCCGACAGGCCGATCACGATCCGGCCGTTGGCCTCCGGCTTCTCCGGATGCCGGACGAACCGTACGGCGATCACCGCGAGCAGTATCGGCACCAGCAGGTCGAGCCGGCCGAAGGCGCCGGTGACGAGCATCTCCACCAGGTCGCCGACGGGCCCCTTCAGGTCCGCCCAGGTGCCGGCCGCGACGATCAGGGCGACGCCGAACAGCAGCAGGGCGACGCCGTCCTTGCGGTGGGCCGGGTCGAGGTTCTTCGCGCCCTGCCCTATGCCGCGGAAGACGGCGCCGACGGCGTGCGCGAGACCCAGCCAGAGGGCGCGCACGAGCCGGTAGAGCCCCCCGGTGGCGCTGGGAGCCGGCCTCGGCGGCACGGCCTTCCTCGCCGCCGGCTTCCTGGCGGGCGCCTTCCTGGCCGCGGCCTTCTTCACGGCGGCCTTCTTCACCGGAGCCTTCGCGGGAGCTGCCACCTTCTTCGCGGGCTGCTTCTTGGCTGCGGACGGACGTGAGGCCATGGGTGTGAGGTTACCGGGGGAGACGACGGCGGACACGTGTGCCCACAGCTTCACCCGTTCGTGTCGTGCCTGTGGAGGACCGGAACTGACGCCCGCTCACCGGCAAGGCGGGACCCGGCACACGTCAGTTCTGGGACGGCAGGGAGGCACCGCCGCCCGTACCCGGCTCCAGGGCGTCGAGCGCGCGACGCAACCCGGTGAGCTTGCGCTCCAGATGGGCCGCCGTGGCGACGGCCGCCGCGTCCGCGGAATCGTCGTCCAGCTGCTTGGACAGCGCCTCGGCCTGCTCCTCGACGGCCGCGAGCCGCGCGGACAGCTCCGCGAGGAGCCCGGCCGGCTCCCGGCCGGCGACCGCGCCCTTGCCGGCGCCGCCCTCCAACTGGAGCCGCAGCAGCGCCGCCTGCTCGCGCAGCTGGCAGTTCTTCATGTACAGCTCGACGAAGACCGAGACCTTCGCGCGCAGCACCCACGGGTCGAACGGCTTGGAGATGTAGTCCACCGCGCCGGCCGCGTAGCCCCGGAAGGTGTGGTGCGGGCCGTGGTTGATCGCCGTGAGGAAGATGATCGGGATGTCACGGGTCCGCTCGCGCCGCTTGATGTGCGCCGCCGTCTCGAAGCCGTCCATACCCGGCATCTGGACATCCAGCAGAATGACCGCGAAATCGTCCGTGAGCAGCGCTTTGAGCGCCTCCTCCCCGCTCGATGCCCGCACCAGCGTCTGATCGAGCGCAGAGAGGATGGCCTCCAGCGCCAGCAGATTCTCCGGCCGGTCATCGACCAGGAGGATCTTGGCCTTCTGCACCATGGCCCGCCCTCCTCGCCCCGGCGGTACGCCGGGCGCCGCCCCAGGGGACGACTCCCTTTCGCCGCCCGTCCTTGTGCCGGTCATCGTAGCCGCACCCCGCCTGTCGCCACACCCTGTCACCGTGATGTCACTGTGCACGTAGAGGAAACGCGGCGGGGCTCCGGAGGGTTCCCGGAATCCCGCATTCCTGCGTGTTCCCCGCCTTCATGATGCAACAACCTCCGGCACCCACCCGGCGTTCCCGCGAGTTCACGCCACCCCCGGCCGCACCGCCCGCCGCACCGCGCCCCGCCGTACCGCCGCCCGCCGCACTCACTCCGGACTCATCCACTGGCGCATCACCGACAGCAGGTGGTCCGGGTCGACCGGCTTGGTGACGTAGTCCGAGGCACCCGACTCGATCGCCTTCTCCCGGTCGCCCTTCATCGCCTTCGCCGTCAGCGCGATGATCGGCAGCCCCGCGAACTGCGGCATCCTGCGGATCGCCGTGGTCGTCGCGTACCCGTCCATCTCCGGCATCATGATGTCCATCAGCACGACCGCCACATCGTCGTGCTGCTCCAGCACCTCGATGCCCTCACGGCCGTTCTCGGCGTACAGCACCGAGAGGCCGTGCTGCTCCAGGACGCTGGTCAGCGCGAACACGTTGCGGATGTCGTCGTCGACGATCAGCACCTTCTCCCCGCCGAACCGCACCGCGCGGCCCGGCTGCGAGGTGCTCTCCTGCTCCGGCGCCGTCGTCCACTGCCCGGCCCGCTGCCCCTCCGCCGGCAGGCTGCGCCGACGGCGCCGGAACAGAGCCGCCGGACCGTTCTGCGTCTCCCGGTACGACCGCACCTCGGCCGGCGTCTCGATCTCCGCGGCCGACAGCTCCAGGGACCTGCGTGCCTCGGAGGCGACCAGGTCACCGGCCTCCAGCGCGGCCACGGGCTGCTGGTAGCCCTGCGGCGGCAGCTCGCTCGGGTGCAGCGGCAGGTACAGCGTGAACGTCGAGCCGCGGCCCGGTTCGCTCTGCGCGTGGATCTCACCGCCGAGCAGCTGCGCGATCTCCCGCGAGATCGACAGGCCGAGCCCGGTCCCGCCGTACTTGCGGCTCGTCGTGCCGTCCGCCTGCTTGAACGCCTCGAAGATCACCCGCATCTTGCTGGCCGCGATGCCGATACCGGTGTCGGTCACCGAGAACGCGATCAGCTCACCCTCCGGATCGGTCAGCGAACCGGCCTCCAGCAGCTGCTCCCGGATGGACTGCGGGACCGCCGCGCCGGCGGGCCGGATCACCAGCTCCACCGACCCGGAGTCGGTGAACTTCACCGCGTTGGACAACAGGTTCCGCAGCACCTGGAGCAGCCGCTGCTCGTCGGTGTGCAGGGTGGGCGGCAGCTCCGGGGAGACCCGCACCGACAGGTCCAGGCCCTTCTCCGCGGTCAGCGGCCGGAAGGTGGCCTCCACGTAGTCCACGAGCTGCACGAGCGCGATGCGCGTCGGGGAGACGTCCATCTTGCCCGCCTCGACCTTCGACAGGTCGAGGATGTCGTTGATCAGCTGCAACAGGTCCGACCCCGCGCCGTGGATCGTCTCGGCGAACTCCACCTGCTTCGGCGACAGGTTGCCCTCGGCGTTGTCGGCGAGCAGCTTGGCCAGGATCAGCAGCGAGTTGAGCGGCGTGCGCAGCTCGTGCGACATGTTGGCGAGGAACTCGCTCTTGTAGCGCATCGACACCGCGAGCTGCTCGGCACGCTCCTCCAGGACCTGCCGGGCCTCCTCGATCTCGGTGTTCTTCACCTCGATGTCCCGGTTCTGCCGGGCCAGCAGCTCGGCCTTCTCCTCCAGTTCGGCGTTGGAGGCCTGGAGCGCCTTCTGCCGGTTCTCCAGCTCGGCCGACCGCTCCCGCAGCTGCTCGGTCAGCTCCTGCGACTGCTTGAGCAGCTTCTCGGTCTTGGTGTTGACCGAGATGGTGTTCACGCTGGTCGCGATCATCTCGGCGATCTGGTTGAGGAAGTCCTTCTGGATCTGCGTGAACGGCGTGAAGGACGCCAGCTCGATCACGCCGAGCACCTCGCCCTCGAACAGCACCGGCAACACGATCACCTGCGCGGGCGGAGCCTCGCCGAGCCCGGAGGCGATCTTCAGATAACCGCTGGGCGCCCTGTCCACGAGGATCGTGCGCTTCTCCTCGGCGGCCGTGCCGATCAGCGCCTCACCCGGCCGGAACGACGTCGGCATGGAACCCATCGAGTAGCCGTACGAGCCCAGCATCCGCAGCTCGTAACCGTCCTCGCCGCCACCGGTCGCCTTGCCCTCCATCAGCGGCATCGCCAGGAAGAACGCGCCGTGCTGCGCGGACACCACCGGCGTCAGCTCGCTCATGATCAGGGAGGCCACGTCCTCCAGGTCCCGGCGGCCCTGCATGAGCGCGGAGATGCGCGCCAGATTGCCCTTCAGCCAGTCCTGCTCCTTGTTGGCGATCGTGGTGTCGCGCAGGTTGGCGATCATCTTGTTGATGTAGTCCTGGAGCTCCTGGATCTCGCCGGAGGCGTCCACGTCGATCTTCAGGTTGAGATCGCCGCGGGTCACCGCGGTCGCCACGCGCGCGATGGCACGCACCTGCCGGGTCAGGTTCCCGGCCATCTCGTTCACCGACTCGGTGAGGTCCCGCCAGGTGCCGTCGACGTCCCGCACGCGTGCCTGGCCGCCGAGCTGCCCCTCGGTGCCCACCTCGCGGGCCACGCGCGTGACCTCCTCGGCGAAGCTGGACAGCTGGTCGACCATCGTGTTGATCGTCGTCTTCAGCTCCAGGATCTCACCGCGCGCGTCGATGTCGATCTTCTTCGTCAGGTCACCCTTGGCGATGGCGGTGGTCACCATGGCGATGTTGCGGACCTGACCGGTCAGGTTGGACGCCATCTGGTTCACCGACTCGGTGAGGTCCTTCCAGGTGCCGGCCACCCCGGGTACGTGCGCCTGGCCGCCCAGGATGCCGTCCGTGCCCACCTCACGGGCCACCTTGGTGACCTGGTCGGCGAACGAACTCAGCGTCTTGACCATCGTGTTGATCGTGTCGGCGAGCTGCGCGACCTCACCGCTGGCCTCGATCGTCACCTGCCGCGTCAGGTCACCGTTGGCGACCGCCGCGGCCACCTGGGAGATGTTCCGCACCTGCATGGTCAGGTTGTTGGCCATCAGGTTGACGTTGTTGCTGAGGTCCTTCCAGATGCCGGTGACACCCGGCACGTGCGCCTGCCCGCCCAGGATGCCCTCGGTGCCCACCTCGCGGGCCACCCGCGTCACCTGCTCGGCGAAACTGGACAACTGGTCGACCATCGTGTTGACCGTCGTGACCAGTTCGAGGATCTCGCCCTTGGCGTCGACCGTGATCTTCTTCGACAGGTCGCCCTTCGCCACCGCCGTGGTGACCTCGGCGATGTTGCGCACCTGGATGGTCAGGTTGTTCGCCATGAAGTTCACGGACTGCGTGAGGTCCTTCCAGGTGCCGGAGACACCCTGGACCTCGGCCTGCCCGCCGAGCATGCCCTCCGTGCCCACCTCACGGGCGACCCGCGTGACCTCCTGGGCGAACGACGACAGCTGGTCCACCATCGTGTTCAGCGTGTTCTTCAGCTCCAGGATCTCCCCGCGCGCGTCCACGGTGATCTTCTGGGACAGGTCACCGCGCGCCACCGCCGTGGCGACCTGCGCGATGTTGCGCACCTGCGCGGTGAGGTTGCCGGCCATGCCGTTCACGGAGTCGGTCAGGTCCCGCCACACACCGGCGACCCCGGGCACCTGCGCCTGCCCGCCGAGCCGGCCCTCCGTACCCACGTCACGCGCGACCCGGGTCACCTGGTCGGCGAAGGCGGACAGCTGGTCCACCATCGTGTTGATCGTGTTCTTCAGCTCGAGGATCTCGCCGCGCGCGTCGACGTCGATCTTCTGCGACAGGTCACCGCCGGCCACCGCCGTCGTCACCTGGGCGATCTGGCGCACCTGCGAGGTGAGGTTGCCCGCCATGAAGTTGACGGAGTCCGTCAGCTCCTTCCAGGTGCCGGAGACGCCGTCCACCCGGGCCTGACCGCCCAGCCGGCCCTCCGTGCCCACGTCCCGGGCCATCCGCGTGACCTGGTCGGCGAACGACGACAGCTGGTCCACCATCGTGTTCACGGTGTTCTTCAGCTGGAGCATCTCGCCGGACACGTCGACGGTGACCTTCTGCGACAGGTCTCCGTTGGCCACCGCCGTCGTCACCTGGGCGATGTTGCGGACCTGCCCGGTGAGGTTGCGGAACGCCGTGTTGACGGAGTCCGTCAGGTCCTTCCACGTCCCGGCCGCCCCCGGTACCTGCGCCTGGCCGCCCAGCTCGCCCTCGACACCGATCTCCCGCGCGACCCGCGTCACCTCCGCACCGAACGAGGACAGCTGGTCCACCATGCCGTTGACGGTGTTCTTCAGCTCCAGCATCTCGCCGGCCACGTCCACGGTGACCTTCTGCGACAGGTCACCGCTGGCCACGGCGGTCGTCACCGCGGCGATGTCCCGCACCTGCGTGGTCAGGTTCCGGAACACCGTGTTGACGGAGTCCGTCAGGTCCTTCCACGTCCCGGCCGCGCCCGGCACGTTCGCCTGCCCGCCGAGCCGCCCCTCCGCGCCGACCTCGTTCGCCACGCGCGTGACCTCGTCCGCGAAGATCCGCAGCGTCTCGGTCATCTGGTTGATCGTCTCGGCGAGCTGCGCGACCTCGCCGCGCGCCGGAACCGTCACCTTCTGCGACAGGTCACCACTGGCCACAGCCGTCGTGACCTGCGAGATCCCGCGCACCTGCGCGGTCAGGTTGCCGGCCATCGTGTTGACGGAGTCGGTCAGCTCCTTCCACACACCGGCCACCTCGGGCACCCGCGCCTGACCGCCCAGGATGCCCTCGGTGCCCACCTCCCGGGCCACCCGCGTGACCTCGGAGGAGAACGACGACAGCTGGTCCACCATCGTGTTGACGGTGTTCTTCAGTTCCAGCATCTCGCCGGCGACGTGGACGGTCACCTTGCGGGACAGATCACCCCGGGCGACCGCCGTGGTCACCAGCGCGATGTCCCGCACCTGCGCCGTCAGCCGGTACGCCATGGTGTTGACGGACTCGGTCAGGTCCTTCCACGAACCCGACATCCCGCGCACCTGGGCCTGCCCGCCGAGCTTGCCCTCGGTGCCGACCTCGCTGGCCACCCGCGTGACCTCGTCCGTGAACGTCGACAACTGGTCGACCAGGTTGTTGACGGTACGGCCGACCTTCAGGAACTCACCGCGCAGCGGATGCCCCGTGCCGCCGTCCGGCCCCTGCGTCCGCAGTTCCATGCGGGGCGAGAGATCACCCTCGGCGACCGCCGTGAGCACCCGGCTGACCTCCGACACGGGCCAGACGAGATCGTCCACCAGCGCGTTGGAGTTGTCGACGGCCGCCGCCCAGGAGCCCTCGCAGGCCCCCGTCTCCAGCCGCTCCGTGAGTTTTCCCTCACGTCCGACCATGCGCCGCACCCGCGAAAGTTCGCCGGTGAGGTGCAGATTGCGGTCCGCCACCTCGTTGAAGACGGCGGCGATCTCCGACATCACGCCGTCCCCGGACACCGTGAGCCGCTTGCGGAAGTTCCCGTCCCGCATCGACACGAGCGCCGCCAGCAGCCGGTTCAGGGCCGCCGTGTCCACCTCGGTGGTCGCGCCGCTCCTGCCCAGGGACGGTCCGCCCTTCGCGCGCGTCCTCGTACCCCGCGTCGCCGCGCCAGACTCCACTGTGTCCCTCCCGGAGGGGTAGACCGCTACTGCTGTGCCCGGCCGCTTCCGCCCGGCGTGCCGTCATCGGCACACCGGGCACTCGGCGCACCGGGTGCTGCGTGTTCCTGCCAGTTCCGCCCAGACGGGATCCGGCCTCACCAGGGGCTGCTGCCCACCCGTACGGAACGCACGCAGCCCGACCCGACCTCCATCGCAAGCCTGCCCAGTGTTTCACCCCGGCCGAACCAGGCCATAACAGTTCGGCAGCTTCGCACATCGTCCGCACACCGTGGGGGGTGAACACCGGCGACCGGCATCCGCTCGGACCGTGAAGGTAAGTAACCTTGCAAGCGGCTGTCCAGCCGCACCGGTCCGACCGGCCTGGGCGGTGGCACGAGCACGAGCGGGCATCGGAGGGGCGGCCGCACACCATGACCACCGGAGTGATCCCCGGGGGACAGCCCCCGGAGCCACAGCCGACGGGCGACCGGATGCCGCAACAGCGGCGCGAGCCGGCCGGCCCCGCAGCCCTGCCCTCCGACGACCGGCCGAGGAGTTCTGTGATCACCGCGCGCGCGGCTGCCAGTTTCGAGCCCGTCGGACGATCGGTCGCGACCGCCCGGTCCTTCGTCCGCGACACCCTCCAGGGCTGGGGGTTCGCCGACATCGTCGACGACGCCGTCGTCCTGACCAGCGAGCTGGTGACCAACGCGGTCGTCCACGCGGGCACCCACGCGGAGGTGCTCTGCCTGCGCACCGAGGACGGCGTGCGCATCGAGGTCTCCGACCGCTACCCGGAGCGCGAGGTCCCCCTCCAGAGCAGCGCCGTCGCCATGGGCAGCCCCGACCGCGAGGGCGGCCGCGGCCTCCAGCTGTGCGCGGCCCTGGCCACCCGCTGGGGCGTGGACTACACCCCCACCCACAAGAACGTCTGGTTCCAGCTCAACCTGCCCGCACGCGCGGTCGGCACCCGCGCCGCCGGCCCCGCCCTCCCCGCCGACCTGCTTCCGCTGGCCGACGGGCGGGTCCGCGTCGCGGTCCTCCAGGTCGACCGCAAGGGCACCGTCAGCGCCTGGAACGAGGACGCCGAGGAACTGTTCGGCTTCCCCGCGACCGAGGTCGTCGGCAAGCCCCTCACCGAGCTGGCGGCCTGGCCGCACACCCCGGGCACCGGCACCGGCATCGTCGAGGCCTTCCAGCTGTCCCGCTGGGAGGGCACCTACGGCATCCGCGGCGCCGACGGCCGCGTGGTCCAGGTGTACGCCTCCCATCTGCGGGTCCGCGACACCGGCGGCGAGCCGTCCACCGTCTGTCTGCTGGTGCGGGACCACGAGCGCGCCGTCCTCCAGACGCCGTCCCGCGTCCCGGCCACCGACCAGACCTCGTCCGGCGACGGGCAGAACACCGATCCCTTCGAGGTGTTCATCGGCTCACCCGCCCCCGACGACCTCGACGGCCTGCTCCAGCGCACGGTGGAGCGCGCCCGGGACATGCTCGACGGCGACTCCGCGTTCCTGCTGCTCGCCACCGACGACGAGACGGAACTGGAGGTCCGCGCCTCCACCGGCCTGCCCTCCGCCCGCCAGCGCTTCGCCCGGGTGCCCGTCGACGCGGGTCCCGGCCGCTACGGCTCCGCACGCATGCCCGCCGTCCACGACGACCTGGCCGCCGTACCCGGCGCCGTCCCGCTGCTCGCCGGCACCGGCATGCGCTCGGTCGTCACCGTCCCGCTGAAGGTCGAGGGCCGCCTGACCGGCTCCCTGGGCGTCGCCGCGGAGGCACCCGGCCGCTACACCAACGAGGAGGCCCTGCGCCTCCAGTTCGCCGCCGACCGCATCGCCCTGGCCGTCGAGTCGGCCCGCCTCGGCGAGCTGGAACGGCTGCGCCGCGGCTCGCTGAGCTTCCTGGTCGAGGCCTCCGACCTGCTCGCCGGCACCCTGGACCGCGACCAGACGCTGGCCCTGATGGCGCAGATGACCGTCCCCACCCTGGCCACCTGGTGCGCGGTGTACACCATCGCCGACCAGGCGTCCGAGCCGTACCTGTCGTACGTCCTGCACGAGGACGAGGAACTCATCGACGGCATCAAGTCACTGCTGTCGAAGGTCTCCCCGCCGGATCCGGTGCCCACGCCCGGCGCCCGCATCTGGACGCTTCCGGGCGAGGTCGCCCACCAGGCGGCACTGCGCAGCTCCATGCGCAGCCTGGGGCTGGCCGGCGGCTCCACCCAGTTCTCCTCCGCCATCGGGCCGACGCTCGCGACGGCCTCCGCCGTGGGCGGGGAGACGGTCGTGCTGCCGCTCGTCGCCCGCAACCGCGTCATCGGCATGCTGACCCTCGGCAAACCCACCGACGAGCACTTCCGCCAGGAGATCCTGGAGCTGGCCGAGGACCTGAGCCGCCGGGCCGCCCTCGCCCTGGACAACGCCCGCCTGTACTCGGAGCGCACGGCCATCAGCCAGGCACTCCAGCGCAGCCTGCTCCCACCGGGCCTGCCGCACATCGACAACGTCGAGGTGGAGGTCATCTACCGCGCGGCCGGCGAGGGCAACGAGGTCGGCGGCGACTTCTACGACCTCTTCCCCATCGGCAACGGCGCGTACGGCTTCGCCATCGGCGACGTCTGCGGTACGGGCCCGAACGCGGCGGCGGTCACCGGCCTGGCCCGGCACGCCCTGCGCCTGCTGGCCCGCGAGGGACTGTCGGGGCCGGCGGTCCTGGAGCGCCTGAACTCCGCGATCCTCGACGAGGGCGACCGCAGCCGCTTCCTGACCCTCCTCTACGGCGAGCTGCGCCCGCAGGAGAACGGGAGCGCCGAACTGAAGGTGGTCTGCGCCGGCCACCCGCTGCCACTGCGGCTGCGCCAGGACGGCACGGTCGTGGCGGCGGCCGAACCGCAGCCCCTGCTGGGCGTCATAGAGGACCTGGAGCTGTACGAGGAGACGGTCACCCTCGACCCCGGTGACGTGCTGCTCTGCGTCACGGACGGCGTCACCGAACGCCGGGAGGGCACGCGCATGCTGGGCGACGACGGCCTCGCCGACGTCCTGACGACGTGCACGGGCCTGACGGCGGGGGCGGTCGCGGCACGCATCATGCGCGCGGTGGAACGCTTCGCCTCGGACGCCCCCTCGGACGACATGGCGATTCTGACGATGCGGGTCCCGGAAATCCACCAGGAGGCATGAGAAAGGCCCCACCCGGAAGGGTGGGGTCTTTTCACTGGAGCCCCCAAACGGAATCGAACCGTTGACCTTCTCCTTACCATGGAGACGCTCTACCGACTGAGCTATAGGGGCCGGTCGCTTTCGAGGTTTCCCTCGCGGCGACGAAGAAACTGTACCCCGGACAGGCCCGAGTTCCCAAATGCGTTCGGTGCCTGTTCAGAAGGCGGGCTGGAGCAGTCCGCCGAGCGCGTTGCAGGCGGAGACGATGCGCTGCATCTCGCGTTTCGTCAGTGAGGCGTCCACCGGCAGTGCGAGCGTCTCGTCGGCGGCCAGCTCGGTCTCGGGCAGTGACACGCAGCGGCGGAACTCCGGCAGCCGGTGCACGGGTGTCTTCACCGGTACCCGGCAGTCGACTCCCCTGACCCGCAGGGCGCGTGCGAAGGCGTCCCGGTCCGGCCGGCCGTTGCCCGGCACGCGGACGACGTACTGCTGGTAGGTGTGCCCGTCCCCGCCGTCCGGCGTCCGGACGCCCTTCAGTCTGGCGTCGAGATAGCCGGCCCGCTCCCTGCGCTGCGCCGTCTCGTCGTACGGCGCCTCGGACTCGGCGTGTTCCAGCACGAGCAGCCCGTGCCGCTGTCCGAGCGCGAGCAACCGCCCCATCTCGGCCCGCCGTCCGAAGCGGTGCACGGCAACGACGGCCGCGGTGCGGGGGGTTATGGCCGCGCCGACGGCCTCCGGGGCGACGCAGTAGGTCGCCGGGTCTATGTCGGCGAACACGGGGAGCGCGCCGGCCAGTATCACGGCCTCAGCCACCTCGGCGTTCCCGAAGGCCGGTACGACGACCTCGTCACCGGCTCCCACGCCGGCGGCCCTGAGCAGTGCAGCAGTTCCCATGTGCTGGATGCTGGGCGCGCAACGTGAACGACACGTTACGCACAACAGAAAAAGGCCGGACCCTGAACCGAAGTTCAGGATCCGACCTTTTCTCAAAGATTGTTCGGCGGTGTCCTACTCTCCCACAGGGTCCCCCCTGCAGTACCATCGGCGCTGTGAGGCTTAGCTTCCGGGTTCGGTATGTAACC
>NZ_JBEXRO010000033.1:0-70372 GCF_040613095.1 Streptomyces sp. NPDC006309
ACTCTCGTACTGGACGTACTCGGGTCGGGGCCCGGTGCGGCGAGAGTGCGTGCATGGCGTCGTGGAGCAGGCGGGAGTTCGACGACACGGCCTAGCCGGGCGCGCCTCCGGCGGCGGACCACTGGTGGCCAGCGACAGAATCGTGTTCACCATCGAGGCCACGGAGGCGAGGGCCGTATCGAGGCACTCGCCCCGGAGGTCCTCCCCGGACCGGGCGGCGCCCGCGCCGGGCCGCTCTCCGGCCGCGGGCTGCGGCAGGTCGTCCCGGGCCGGGCGGACCTCTGCGGCCCAACCCCGGCCGCGGCACGCGCGGCGCGACGGCACTTCGTACCCTCCGTCCTTCCGCCCACCTGAACCGGTCTTCCGTGTCAGCGGCTCCACCATGCCTCCACAGTGCCGAAGTTCGCCTGTACACAGATTCCAACGGGTGACTGGGAACCTTCTGGAGCATCGGTCGCCGTTCGGTCATCGGCAGCGAAGACCGCTGCCGTGACCGGTAATCGGTGACACCGCCGGAGCTGATGGGCCGGACGAATGCGGCCGTCCGCAGAGTCGTGCGGGGCACGCTGCCGCTCGGTGGCGTCCTGGGCGCTCGGCACCCTGATCCGGGTGCGGCCCGCCCGCTGGCTGGCGCTCATCGGTTCCTGGGCGGCCGGCTGGTGCGTGCTCTTCTCCTCGCTCCGTCAGATGCGCGATGGCCACACACACCCGCGTGCCCGTGCCGGTGTCCGTCATCGATGAGCCGCGCGGCGAACTGTGTCATCGACGAGCCGCACGGCGAGCTGATCACGCCGGATACGCATCGGCCCGCTTTGCGCGGTTGCGGAAACATAACCGTCTTCGGGGGCGCGGCGCCCGGCGCGGTGCCGGGCACCCGCAACGGCGGCCGGCTGCCCCTTTGCATCCGAATTCCCTGCTGCCGGTGTGCGAGGAGAAGGAGTGGGTAGGTGGGCCGACCGGATGCTTCCGCCCGTCACCGCAAGGGCTCACATCACGCGATGTTTCCGATCGCGACCCAGAGTGGCGGGCCAGCAAGGAGGAGATCATGAAGTTGACGCGACGGATCGCGGTCGCAGGCGCTTGTGCCGCGATCGCCGGAGGCGCTCTGCTGGCCGGCGGCAGCCCGGCGCTGGCGGCTGCTCCGCGGACGGCCGGGCACCTCCCGGTCCACGGCACCGCTGGGGACACCTGCCGTCACCACACGGCCCGGCAGGCCACCGACCCGTGGATCGCGGACCAGCTGGCCACTTTCTATCCCTCGTCCACCCAGCGGGCAGCCGTGTTCGACCCCTGGGTGAAGGACCAGCTGGCCCTGTTCCCTCCCGCCTCTCGGTAAGTCCCGCCGCATGAGCAGGGTGGTGCTCTCATGGTGACCCTGTGCGGGAGGCGGTACAGCCTGTGACGGTCCGGCGGCGGTCCGGTAGGACGGTGCCCATCTGTCCACGACATCGGCGACTGTCCGAGGCCTTACGGGATATCAGCAGGTCATGACGTTGTTTACCGCAGTGCGTGACATGGACCGTCGTCTGACCAAGCGGGTGGCCGCCTGGCAAGATCCCCGCCTCCACCGGACACTCTCGGCGGTGGAGGAAGCCGCGGAGAGCTCCAAGCTGTGGTGCGGTGCGGCTGTGGTGATGGCCTGCACCGGCGGACGGCGGGGCCGTATGGCCGCGGTCTCGGGTCTGACGGCTCTCGCTCTGGCACAGCTGGTGTCCAACGGTGTGTGCAAGCAGGTGGCCGGCCGGCCGCGTCCGCCCAAGGAGTGGATCCCGCACGACGAGGTCGAGGACCGGCCCGATTCCTCGTCGTTCCCGTCCGGGCACACCGCGGCCGCGGTGGCCTTCACCGCTGCGCTGATCCCCTCGTGGCCACAGGCCGGAGCCGCGTGCGCGGTGCCGGCCGCCGTGGTCGCCGTCGAGCGGGTGCAGTCAGGCGCCCACTACCCCAGCGATGTAGCCGCCGGTGCCGCCATCGGGCTCGGCAGTGCCTGGCTGGTCCGGCGCCTTCCGTGGCTGGCGGTACGCGTGGGGCGGTGACAGGGAGGGGATCGGCTGGGTCGGCGGGGAAGGCTCAGGCGGCATCGGGGCGACGGCCGCCGGGGTCGGCAGCCGTCGTGCTCAGCGTCCGTCCTCTGCCAGGACGGCGGCCAGGAGTCCCGGGAAGCGGGCGTCGAGGTCGGCCCGGCGCAGGGTCATCAGCCGGGCCTTTCCCGCTCGGCGGGTCTGTGTGATCCCGGCCTCGCGCAGGATGCGCCAGTGATTGGACAAGGTCGATCTGGGTACCTCCACGCCGTCCGGGCTGCACGTGCTCTCGCCGGTCTCGGCCATCCGGCGGACCAGCGCCAGCCGGACCGGGTCGCCCAAGGCATGGAGCACTGCTGCCAGGTCCGGATCGGCATGTTCGGACTGTCCCACCGGCTCTCCTCGTCCTCATCCGTGTACTGACCGTAGTATGCAGATCACTTCGACGTTTCGGGAAACACGGAATGATCTAGGAGATGACCGTGCCGGTGCTCGCCACGTTCGCCCGCGTCTACGTCGACGACCTGGACGCGGCTCTGCCGACGTTCGTCGAGCTCACCGGGGAGCAGCCACGGCTGCGGTTCACCTACCGCGGCCTGGACCTCGCGACTGTCGGCGGCTACCTGCTTCTCGCGGGTTCGGAGGAGGCCCTCGCTCCCTACCGCGGCACCCACGCCACCACGGTCGTCGAGTCCGTCGACCACATCCTGCGGATCACCGAGCAGCACGGCGGAGAGATCCTCGACGGGCCCAACGAGGTCCCCACCGGACGCAACCTGACCGTGCGGCATCCCGGAGGCGCGACCATCGAGTACGTGCAGTTCCACCCCACCGCACGATCTACGCTCGCGTGAGTCGGCCGGGAGGCCGGGAGGCCGTGCCGGCCCAGGGCGGCCCGGTCGGCCCAGAACCTCTACACCCGGCGATGCCGTCATGAGCTGTGCCGAGCGATCTACTGCCACGTTCGCGTGATCCGGCCGGGTTCCGCTGACGGTCGCGGGCGGCGGGATGGATGGTGCACTCGTCGGTGAGGTCTCGTGGCGTCGAAGGACGCTCTGGACGGACGGGTGTGGTGTTCGGTGGATGTCGTGCGGCGGTCTGCGGCGGCAGGCCGGGTGGTGGTGTGGGAGGAGTCGGCCCGTGACGGGGCGCAGGCCAAGACGCTCATGACACCTGAGTCCCGGGTGCGGCCGGCCCGCGAGACGGGCCGGGTCTTCGGCGCGGACGGCCCCCGGCACGTGGTGTTCGCCGCCGGCTTCCCCGCGGTCTGCGGTGAGGAGTTCGAGGCCGTACGCCGCGTCGCGGTGGAGGCCGAGGGCGCCGTCGGTGTCGCGACGGTGTGCCGGGGGGCGCGGCCGGATGTGGAGCAGGCCCTCGTGTCGGTGCGGGGCAGCCGGCACGCGCGGGTGATGGTGGTGGTGCCCGCGTCCGATGCGATGGCCCACGCCATGGTTCACCGTACGGCCGCCGAGGCGTTGCAGACCGGCGTGGGCCTGGTGAAACAGGCGCGCGACCAGGACGACGCCGGTGGCGGTCGACGTGTGCCTGAACGGACGCCTCCCGTGCCGATGCCGCCCTCATGGCCCGCTTCGCCCGGACCGCGACGGACGCGGGCGCGGGCCTGATCGTGCTGGCCGACACCGTCGGCGCTCAGTTACCGGACGACTGCGGCCGGATGTTCGCCCAGGTGCGGTCCGCGGCCGGTGAGGACGTGGTGCTCGCCTCCCACCTGCACAACGACCTCGGGCTCGCGCCGGCCAACACCCTCCAGGCGCTGTCCGCCGGAGTCCGGGTGGTCGCGAGCTCGTGGCTCGGCATCGCCGAGCGGGCCGGCATGGTCGCCACCGAACAGCTGCTGTTCCTCCTCGCCCGCCATCCCGACCGGTTCCTCGACGGGGACGCCACACCCTGGTGGACGGCCCCCGGCCTGACCCGTCTGCCGGGCATCGCCCGGATGGTGGCCGCCGCGACCGGGGTTCCGTTGAGCGTCACCACACCCATCGTCGGCACCGGGGTGGGCGCCATCTCCACCGGCACACCCTTCGTCCACCCCGAGTTGTTCCAGCCGTTCGACCCTCACGGCGTCCTGGGCATCGAGCCGCACGTGCTTCTCACCCAGCTGGCCAGCGCCCGTGTCGTGACCGCGGTCGCCGCCCGCCTCGGCCACACCCTCGACGGGGACCAGGCCCGCGCGGCGATGTCCTGGGCGAAGGCCCGTGCCTTCCGCACCGGCCGAGCCGTCATCGAGGACGCCGCGTTCGCCGACTACCTGGACGGCCTCACCCGCGCCACTTCGAGCACCTCGTGACCGCCGCCGGCACCCCGCCGAGGCGCACACCCGTCCCGCTCCAGGAGGCCCGGCGAGCCCTGCGGGACGGGGCGGCGGTCGTCCTGCCCAATCCGGCGCCGCTCACCCACGTCGTCACCGCCTGCCGGGCCCGCGCCGTCAACGAGGCCAAGGGCCGGCCCGCCGGCCAGCCGGCGCCCTGTGGGCCCACCGCCCCGACACCCTGCGCGCCCTCGGCCACGTCTGGGATCTCGGTCCCGGCCAAGGAGCGATGGCGCGGTGGCTGCTCGCCCACGAACACCTCACCGTCCTGGTACGGGTGCGCGACACCGAGGCTGCCCCCGCCTGGACGGGACCTGCTCTGAAAGACGGCTGGATGCTGCTGTTCGGCGCCCGCTGGCAGCCGCTGCGGCCCCTGCTCGACGAGCACCCGGTGCTGTACGTCAGCAGCGCCGACCGCACCGGCCAGCCGCCCGCCGCCACCACGGACGAGGCACTGGACATGTTCCCCGCCGGCGTCCCCGTCCTCGCAACGCCGGAACCGGACGGGCCGCACACGGCGGCGGCCGGGACGGCCCGACGGGCGACGACCACCGTGCGCCTCCATCCCGGGGGCCGCCTGGAGTTGCACCGTCCTGGCGCCCAGGACCAGGGCCGCGCCCGGACGACTACCTGCCGGAGCTGCGTTCGCGTTACGCGGCAGCCCTGGCGAGGGGCGGCGCAGATGAGGCGGCCACCCGGTCTCGCACCGGCGGATCGTGAACGCGGTACGGTCGCGGACGCCGCCGAGCCCGTCGCCAAGGCCCGTAGCCCCGCGCCGACATGCGGGAGCCGCGTGGTCGTTCGCCCCTCCCCGGACACCGGCGTGGTACGGCCGCGGCGGGAACGTCTGTCCTGCGGATCCCCCGATCGGTGATTCGCGCCTCGGCCGGGGCGGACCGTCCTCATCCTGGTAGCGAGACCGGGCCTGACACCCCGGCGGCACCAGCCCGGCCCCCACACCTTCACCGGACCCGCTCGCGCAGGGCGTCTGCGGCCCGAGAGCGTGAGCGGGCGGGCCGAGGGCCACTCCCCCACGACCTCCGGAGTACGACACGTGACCCACCGTACGCGCGCCGCGCTGTCCGCCCTGGCGCTGACGCTGACCGCCTCGCTCACCCCGGCCGCCGCAGCGACGGCCGCACCCGACCACGACCGCCGCACTGCGGCCACGGAGACCCGCCCGGACCCCTGCACCGGCGAGTACCAGGACGACGCCCGCCTGGGTCCGAAGCACCTGCCGCGCCCCTGGGAAGCCCCGGTCGGACCGCTGCTGAGGAACTACCGGCGCACCGGAGGCATTTCCGCCGGGGCGTTCCTGGCCAGGTACTGGAAGGACGAGGACCCGCAGGGGCCGGCCGGGTGGAAGTACCCGCCCGACGACGGATTCGCCGAGACCAACGGCCACGTCGACAAGCACGTGGAGGTGCTGGAGCGCGGGGAGGATCTGGACCGCTTCGGCTCCGAGTACGGCTCCTACCTCGCCCCCGCCGGCGATCCCTACGCCGAGCGGGCCCTGCCTCCGCAGAACCTCAACACCCGCGACCCGGAGTACCCCTGCGACTACCACCGTTACACCGTCGAGGAGCCCTTCCGCGTCTGGCAGGGCCGCATCGCCCCCTGGTTCGGGCAGCCCGGCGGCGGCCGGCAGATCAAGCTGGACCCCGCCCTGCTCAACCCGGGCGAGGGCCGGCGCCTGAACGTCAAATGGCTCCTGGACAACGGCTATCTCGCTCCCGCCGCGGCCTGAACACCGCCGCCGGTGAACCGCCACACCCTGGTGACCGTCCTGCGCGCCCTCGGCGTGCAGGACGGTCACTACTATCTCGAAGACGTCCATGAACCCGTTCCCCCGCCCACCGACTTCCTCTACCTGCGCCGCTCCCCCGCCGACCCCGACCGGTGGGACGTCGGCGCCTGCGAGCGCGGTGCCTGGGAGACGATCAGCCTGCACCTGCGCGAAGAAGACGCCTGCACACACCTGTTGCGCCTCCTGACCGGGAACTGAGCGAGGGGCCAAGGCACTTCGGCGTGGTGCACCGCTTGGCCGGCGCGTGACCGCGGCGCCCTTCGGTGCCTGTTCCTGAACCTTCTTCCGGCCTGGTCAGGGTCAGGGTCCGTCTCGGCTCCCCGGGCGCGAGGGGCTGCCGTTCGGTGGACAGTCACCGTGACCGGTTGCCCGAACGGCTCATCGGTCGCGATGGTCACGAGCTGCCGCCGACGAAGCGGCCGGTCCGAGTAGCCCCGGACCGGCCGCTTCCTGGCGAGGGTCAGCACAGTGGTGGACGCTGTCCTGCTTGCGTGCGGCAGAAGTGTGGCCGCCTCCGCACCAGGCGGATCTCGGCCTCCGGCAGGTCCTGCGCGAAGGCACGCGCGCCGTCAGGGCCGAAGATGAGGTCCTCGACTCCCCATACAGCTGGGAGCGGGACGCGGCTGTCCCGAAAGTACACGTGCACCTGCGGGTAGAGGGCGGGTCGGTGGCGTAGTCACGGAAGAGGGCGGGCTGTACGAGGTGGTTGCCGGGGCGGCTGATGTCACGGTGGTCGGCCGTCCAGGTGTCGGGGTCGACCAGGTGTCGGGGTCGACCAGTTCGGGGCGGTCCACCCCGTGGAGGTACTGCCGGCGGACGGCGTCCGGGCCGAGAGCGGTGCGGACCGCCGGTTCCGTCCCGGGCCCTGAGTCCTTCGCGTAGGCCCACACGGGCGCCCAGAACTCAGGGACGAAGCCATCCTCGTAGGCGTTTCCGTTCTGGCTGATCACCGCGGTGATGGCCTCAGGGTTGCGCAGCGCGAGCCGCCACCCGACGGGAGCGCCGTAGTCCTGTACGTGAATGGAGCAGCTGGTGACACCGAGGCCGGCCAGGAGTGCCTCCGTGGTGTGAACGGCGCGTTTCCGCGGTTCGGTGCCGGGGGTGAGACCACTCCGTTGTGCTGGTGCGGGCCGCACCCATGTGGTTATCTGGCTCCATGACCGTGCTCGTGACCCGCCGCCACGTCGATTACGTGCGTGTCACCACCACGGGTTGTCCCACCGAGAGCTGACGTCCGCGCCTCCGGCCCCGATCAGCCTCCTTCTCACCGCTCCGCCCCCGCCGCTGCTGCCTCACCCGGCTCCAAGAGCCCCGGCGGCGCGGTCCGTTCACCTCCCCGGAGTTTCCGCACCCGGAGCGGCCCGGGCCCCGCACCGCCCCTTTCCCGCACCCGTTTTCCGCAGCCCGCGCATTTTCCTCTTCTGCACACCGAGCACCGCCGCACCCGCGCAAGGGAGAACCATGAGCCAGCCGATCGACTCCGTCACCGCCGGCCACACCCCCGACGACGAACCCGCCGGCCCCGACACGTCGGCGTGGTCGTTCGAGACCAAGCAGATCCACGCCGGTGCCGTGCCGGATCCGACGACCGGCGCCCGGGCCACGCCCATCTACCAGACGACGTCGTTCGTGTTCCGGGACACGCAGCACGCCGCCGACCTGTTCTCGCTGGCCGAGCCGGGCAACATCTACACCCGCATCCACAACCCCACCCAGGACGTCTTCGAGCAGCGCGTCGCCGCTCTGGAGGGCGGTGTCGCGGCCGTGGCACTGTCTTCCGGGCAGGCGGCCGAGACCCTGGCGATCCTCACTCTGGCGGGCTCCGGCGACCACGTCGTGTCGAGCACGTCGCTGTACGGCGGCACGTACAACCTGTTCCGGCACACGCTGCCGAGGCTGGGCATCGAAGTCTCTTTCGTCGACGACCCGGACGACGCCGAGGCATGGCGGGCGGCGGTCCGGCCGAACACGAAGGCGCTGTTCGCGGAGACGCTCGGCAATCCGCGCGGCAACGTGCTCGACGTGCGGGCCGTCGCGGACGTCGCCCACGAGGCGGGCGTGCCGCTGATCGTGGACAACACCGTGCCCACCCCCTATCTCCTGCGGCCCCTGGAGCACGGCGCGGACATCGTCGTCCACTCGGCGACCAAGTTCCTGGGCGGGCACGGCACGGCCGTCGCGGGTGTCGTGGTCGACGGCGGTACGTTCGACTTCGGGGCGCACGCCGACCGGTTCCCCGACTTCACCGAGCCCGATCCGAGCTACCACGGCCTCAGTTACTGGCCCGCGCTCGGCCCGGGCGCCTTCGCGATCAAGCTACGTGTCCAGCTGCTCCGCGACCTCGGGCCCGCCCTCTCGCCGCACTCCGCGTTCCTGCTGCTCCAGGGCGTGGAAACGCTCAGCCTGCGCATCGAACGGCACTCCGCGAACGCCCAGGCCCTGGCCGAATGGCTGGAGCAGCGCGACGAGGTCGCGGCCGTGCACTACCCGGGCCTGCCGTCCAACCGCTGGTACGACGCGGCGCGGCGCTACCTGCCGCGCGGTGCGGGCGCGGTGCTGTCCTTCGAGCTGCGGGACGGCGTCGAGGCCGGCAAACGGTTCGTGGACGGCGTCGAGCTGTTCAGTCACCTCGCCAACATCGGTGACGTGCGCAGCCTGATCATCCATCCGGCGTCCACCACGCACAGCCAGCTCGACGAGCAGCAGCTCGCGGCCACCGGCACCTCCCCCGGCCTGGTGCGGCTGTCGGTCGGCCTCGAGAACCTCGCCGACCTCAAGGCGGACCTGGAGGCCGGGTTCCGCGCGGCGAAGGGCGCGGCCGTGGGCGCTGCCAGGGGCGCGTCCTGAGCACCGTACTGACACCCTCGGAGGTTCCCCTCCCGCCGGCCACCGGAGCCTGGCGGGAGGGGGACCCGCCGGGGCGTCGCCAGTGGTACGTGCGCGGGACGCCCCTTCCCCTGGAGGCGGGCGGCGAACTTCCGGACGTACGGCTCGCGTTCGAGACGTGGGGACGGCTGGCACCGGACCGTTCCAACGCCGTTCTCGTGCTTCACGCCCTCACCGGCGACAGCCATGTCGCCGGCCCCGCCGAGCCCGGGCATCCCGCTCCCGGCTGGTGGGACGGGCTCGTCGGACCCGGGCGCGCGCTCGACACCGACCGCTGGTTCGTCGTCGCGCCGAACGTGCTCGGCGGCTGCCAGGGCAGCACCGGGCCGTCCTCCCCGCGTCCGGACGGGCGGGCCTGGGGCGGTGGCTTCCCGTTCCTGACGCAGCGCGACCAGGTCGCGGCCGAGGCCGGCCTGGCCGACGCGCTGGGCATCGACCGCTGGGCGCTGGTGGCCGGCGGCTCGATGGGCGGCATGCGGGCGCTGGAGTGGGCCGTGACGTATCCGGAGCGGACGGACGCGCTGCTGCTGCTCGCCACGACCGCCGCGGCGAGTGCCGAGCAGATCGCCTGGGCCGGCATCCAGCTCCACGCCATCCGTTCCGACCCGCACTGGCAGGGCGGCCACTATCACGGCACCGGTCACGGACCGCACGCCGGCCTCGGACTGGCCCGCCGGCTCGCCCACGTCACCTACCGCAGCGAGCCGGAGCTCCAGGTCCGCTTCGGCCGTGCCGCACAGGACGCGGAGGACCCGTGGGACGGCGGCCGGTACCGGGTCGAGTCCTACCTGGACCACCACGCGGCCAAGCTGGTACGCCGTTTCGACGCCGGCAGCTACGTCGTGCTGTCCGAGGCGATGAACAGCCATGACGTCGGCCGTGGTCGCGGCGGTGTGCGGGCCGCGCTGCGCCGGGTGACCGCCAGGACCGTCGTCGCCGCGATCGATACCGACCGTCTCTATCCGCCGTCGCAGCAGGCGGAGCTGGCGGCGGGAATCACCGGCGCGGACCGGCTCCGGACGGTCGGATCCCCGTACGGCCACGACGGTTTCCTCATCGAGGCGGAGCAGGTCGCCGCGCTGGTGGGCGAACTCCTGCCGTAGGCCCCGCCGGCCGGCCGGGGGTCGCGGTCCGGGCGGGGCGGGCCGGCGGGGGCGCGGGTGCGCTCGGCGCGGAGGCGGGAGCGGCCGGTGCCGCGGGCCAGGACCGAGTGGGTGCCTTCCGGCGTGCCGAACGGTGTCCTGCCGCCGCCGTACGCGCGCCGCCTCCTAGCCTCGGGCGCATGCTGGGGCTTCCTGCTCACGTCCGTGCCTGCCTGTCCGACCTCGACGGGGTGCTCACCGGGACCGCGAAAGTACACGCGGCGCCCTGGGAACCGTCCGACGGCTGTCTCCGCGAGCGCGCCACCCGTGGGGGGACCGCGTGCGCGCCCTTCGACACGGTGGACGACCATGACGCGTACGTGGCCGGGCTCCGGGAGACGCGGTGATCACCCATCCCAGTTTCACGGTCGAGCCGTGGTGCCTGCGCGAGACCGAGCTGAATCTCGACCTGCTCGCCCAGAGCGAGTCGGTGTTCGCCTTGTCCAACGGGCACCTGGGGTGGCGCGGGAACCTCGACGAGGGCGAACCGCACGGTCTGCCCGGCGCGTATCTCAACGGCGTGTACGAGCGGCATCCGCTGCCGTACGCGGAAGCGGGCTACGGCTATCCCGAGTCCGGCCAGACGATGATCAACGTCACCGACGGCAAGATCATCCGGCTGCTGGTCGACGACCACCCGTGCGATCTGCGGTACGGCCGGCTGGTGGCGCACGAACGGGTCCTGGACTTCCGCTCCGGAGTGCTCAGCCGCACCGCGCGGTGGACCTCGCCCGGCGGTCGCACGGTCCGGATCTCCTCACACCGGCTCGTGTCCTTCACCCAGCGCGCGGTCGCCGCGATCGTGTACGAGGTGGAGCCGGCCGACGGGGCGGCCTCGGTGGCCGTTCAGTCCGAGCTGGTCGCCAACGAGCAGCTGCCCCGCTTCACCGGTGACCCGCGCGTCGCCGCGGTGACCGAGTCACCACTGGTCCCCGAGGAGCATTTCGCACAGGAGACCCGGCTGCGGCTCGTGCACCGCACCACCCACAGCGGGCTGCGGGTGGCGGCGGCGGCCGACCACCTGGTGGAGGGACCCGGGAGCACGCGGTGGACGGCGCAGAGCGAGCCCGACGTCAGCCGTCTGACGGTGACCGCCGACCTGGTGCCCGGCCGGCCGTTGCGGCTGGTCAAGTTCGTGGCCTACGGCTGGTCCGGGGAGCGTTCGCTGCCGGCCGTGCACGATCAGGTGGACGCGGCGGTGGCTGCCGCGGTCAGCACCGGCTGGGACGGGCTGCTCGCCGAGCAACGGGCGTACCTGGACCGCTTCTGGGCCGGTGCGGACGTCGAGGTGGAGGGTGACGCCGAGATCCAGCAGGCGGTGCGGTTCGCCCTCTTCCATGTGCTCCAGGCGGCGGCCCGGGGCGAGAACCGGGCGATCCCGGCGAAGGGTCTGACCGGCACCGGGTACGACGGGCACTCGTTCTGGGACACCGAGTCCTACGTGCTGCCGGTCCTGACGTTCACCGCCCCGGAGGCCGTCGCGCCGGCGCTGAGATGGCGGCACCGGACGCTGCCGGCGGCGCGGGAACGTGCGCGGCAACTGGGGCTGTCCGGGGCGACGTTCCCCTGGCGGACCATCGACGGCGCCGAGTGCTCCGCCTACTGGCCCGCCGGGACTGCCGCCTTCCATGTCAACGCGGACATCGCCATGGCCGTCGTCCGGTACGTGACGGTGACCGGGGACGAGGAGTTCGAGCGTGCCGAGGGACTCGATCTCCTCGTGCACACCGCCCGGTTGTGGCACTCCCTCGGGCACCACGACGCGGAGGGCGTCTTCCACATCGACGGGGTCACCGGCCCGGACGAGTACAGCGCCTTCTCCCGGGACAACCTGTACACCAACCTGATGGCCCGGCGGAATCTGCTCGACGCGGCGGACGCGGCCGTGCGCCATCCGGACCGGGCCGCGGAACTCGAGGTCGACGAGGAGGAGTCCGCGAGGTGGCGGGACGCCGCCGCCCGCATGGCGGTGCCGTACAACGAGTCCCTCGGCGTCCACGAGCAGTCGGCCGGTTTCACCACCTTCCAGCGCTGGGACTTCGAGGCCACCCCGCCCGACGCCTATCCCCTGCTGCTGCACTACCCCTACTTCGACCTGTACCGCAAACAGGTGGTGAAGCAGGCCGACCTGGTGCTGGCGATGATGGAGTGCCCGGACGCCTTCACCAAGGAGCAGAAGGCACGCAACTTCGCCTACTACGAGGCGCTCACCGTCCGCGACTCCTCCCTGTCCGCGAGCTGCCAGGCGGTGCTCGCCGCCGAGACCGGGCACCTGCGGCTGGCCTACGCCTATCTGGGCGAGGCCGCGCTCATGGACCTGGACGATCTGGAGCACAACACCCGTGACGGGCTGCACATCGCCTCGCTCGCCGGGACGTGGATCGCTCTGGTGGGGGGTTTCGGGGGCCTGCGCCGGTACGCCGGCGAGGACGGGAAGCCGGCCCGGCTGGCGTTCACGCCGCGCCTGCCGGAGGCGCTGTCCAGGGTGGCGTTCACCGTGCTGGTACGCGGACGCAGGCTGAAGGTCGACGTCGGCCGGTCGCACACGCGGTACCGGCTGGTGGAAGGGGAACCGCTGGTCGTACTGCACCACGGGGAGCCGGTGACCGTGTCCGCCGACGCGCCGGTGGTCTGCCGGATGCCGCCGGTGCCGGCCCGGCCCGAGCCCCAGCAGCCGCCGGGACGCCGTCCGGTGGGCGTGTCCGCCGGGGAGGAGTCCCGGGCGGGGACGCCCGAGTAGGACGGCGGAGCGTGTCACGCGTGCCGGGAGCGCCCAGCGTCCTGCGCTGTGCGCCCCACTCCTTCGAGACGTCACCGGCGGGACGGGGCCAGCAGATGAGTACGGACGACCGCGCGGCGGTGACGACCGGGACCGCACGGCTGTGCGCGTCACCCGCGCTCGCCGGTCCCGGCCGGCTCCGGCTGGGCCCGGTTCCGCACCCACGTGCGGACCGGGTCGGCCTGATGGTCCCGGCAGGCCGTACGGCACCGGCAACCGGGCCGGCGTCGCCGCCGGTGGTGTCCGGGGGCGTCGGTGGCCCGTGGAGGGAAGGACGGTGCTGTCGATGACCGACCGCACGCCGGGATCCCGGACCGGGATCCGTGGCTTTCGCCCGGGCGACGGCCCGCACCTGGTCGAGGCGTGGCGCCGGAGCGCGCCGGCCGACCCCATCAGTCCCGACCGGTTCCGCTCCCTGGTGCTGCTCGACGCCAACTTCGACCCGGAGGGGCTCCGGGTCGCCGTCGACGGTGACCGTGTCGTCGGCGCCGCCTACGCGGTGCGCCGTCTGACGCCGATGGCCGGCACCGACCTGGAACCGGAGCAGGGCTGGATCCCGTTCTTCTTCGTCGCCCCGGCCGCCCGCGGGCGGGGTCTCGGCCGCCGGCTGCTGACCGACGCCCTCGACTGGCTGCACGGCCACGGCCGCACCCGGGTGGACTTCTCCTCGTACACCCCGAACTACCACCTGCCCGGCCTGGACGCCGAGGCGTATCCGGAAGCGGCCGGACTCCTCGGGTCCCTGGGCTTCCGTACGCTGTACGAGGCGGTGGCGATGGACCGCAGCCTGGTCGGCTATCGCTTCCCGCAGGAGGTCGCGGCCCGTCTCGAGGGGCTGACGGCGCGGGGGTACCGGTTCGCCACCCCGTGCGACGACGACCTGGTGGAACTGGTAGCGCTCGCCGGGAACCACTTCAGCCCGGACTGGGCGCGCGCGATCCGGGAGTGCCTGGCGGCGGGCACACCGCTCGACCGGATCGTGGCCGTCCGGGATCCTTCGGGGCGCATGGTGGGCTGGGCGATGCACGGCGCGTACGAGTCGGTGGACGAGCGGTTCGGCCCGTTCGGTGTGCTGGAGGAGATGCGCGGCACCGGGATCGGCAGGATCCTGCTCCACCTGGTCCTGGAGCGGATGCGGGCGCGCGGCGCGCACGGCGCGTGGTTCCTGTGGACCGGTGAGCGGTCCCCGGCGGGCCACCTGTACCGCGGGACCGGTTTCACCACGAGCCGGGTGTTCCGGGTGATGCGCCGGGAGGCCGCCCGGTGAGGCCGGTACGCCGCACGGGCGGCCCGAGCCGGCGCCGCTTCGCGCTCGCGCTGCCCTCGGCGCTGCTGGCCTGCGGGTGCGCCGCGCCCCGCCGGGGCGCCGGCCGGCCCGGGGACCCGATCGTGCTCACTCTGCTCTCGCACTACGCGAGCGGGGCGCTCAAGGACGCCCTGCAAGGCCCGGTCGACGAGTGGAACGCCACCCACGACCGGGTCAAGGTGCGGACGGAGGCCGTGGAGTTCAGTGATCTGCTGACCACCCTGATGGTCCGGCAGGCCGCAGGCCAGGGGGCCGACATCATCCACCCGTACTGCCTGTGGACCGGCCAGCTCGTCCGGGCCGGCGTGCTGCGGCCCGCGCCGCCCGAGCACGCCGGGGAGATCACGCGCGGCTACGGCGCCGCCGCGGTCGGTGCCGCGTCGGTGGGCGGCACGGTCTACGGTTACCCGACCGAGGTGCAGACGTACGCCCTCTACTACAACAAGCGGCTGCTGCGCGCGGCGGGCGTCGACGGCCCGCCGCGCACCTGGCGGGAGCTGGAGGAGGCGGCCCACCGCACCACCAGGCGTGACCGGTACGGCAACACGCTGGTGCAGGGCTTCGGGCTGTCCACCATCGACGACTCGACCACGGTCGGGCAGACCCTCGCCCTGCTCAGCGCGGCCGGGGGGACGTTCGTCTCCGCGGACGGCCGGGGCACCGCCATCGACTCGCCGGCCGGCCGGGCCGTGTTCGACCTGGAGCGCCGGCTGGTCGCCGCCGGTGCGAGCGCACCCGGAGTCAACGTGTACAAGGCGTTCCCGTCCGGGCAGGCGGCCATGGTGGTCGGCGCGGGCTGGTGGACGGCGGACCTGAAGACCCTGATGGGCGCGGCCTACCGCGATGTCGGAGTCGCACCGCTGCCCCTCCGCGCGCCGCACGACGCGCGCGCCACGCTCGCCACCGGCTTCCTGCTGGGCGTCAACACCGCCAGTGAACACCCGCGTGAGGCCTGGGAGTTCCTGCGCTGGCTCAACACCGGGAAGGTGCGGGTGCCGAGCGCCGGGAAGGACGCGACAGCGACCCGGATGAGCCTGCTCCAGGTGTCCGTCGGCTCCCTGACCGGCCGGGCCGAGGACATGCGGGCGCTCCTGGGCCAGGGCAGCGACCCGAACCTGCGCCCGTTCCGGGAGGCGCTCGCGTACGCGGTGCCGGAGCCGAACGTACCGGGGGCGCAGCAGGCCAAGTCGCTGCTGCGCAAGAACATCGAGGCGTTGTGGACGGGTCAGCTGTCGACCGACGAGGCCCTGCGCGCGATCCGCCGTCAGGTCGGTCAGGAGGTGGCGCGCTCATGGTGAACACCCTGGCGCCGGAGGCGACCGAGCGGCCGGACGGCCCGCGGGCCACCGGGCCCACGCGTGGCGGCCGTGGCCGGACCTGGCACCCGCGCCGCCGCCAGGCCGCCGTCGCCTATCTCTTCCTGGCGCCCGCACTGCTGTTCTTCGCCGTCCTCCTGGTCCTCCCGCTGGGTTTCGCGCTGCTGCTGTCGACGTCCCGGTGGGCGGGATTCGACCTCGGCGACATCCGTCCGGTGGGCCTCGACAACTTCGCCGGCCTCTTCGCGGACGGTTCGACGTTCCTGGTGCCGATCCTCACCAACACGCTGCTGTTCGCCCTGGGCACGGTGGCCCTCGCGCTCGCCGGGTCCGTGCTCGTCGCGACGTGCATCGACAAGCTGCGGTTCCAGGGGCTGTGGCGCACCCTGTACTTCCTGCCGATCGTCACGACCGTCGTCGCCGTGGGCAACGTGTGGAAGTACATGTACGAGCCGGGCGGGCTGGTCAACGGCGTCCTGAACGCCTGCGGGCTCGCTTCGGTGGCGTTCCTCCAGGACCCGGACACCGCGCTGCCCTCGGTCGTGGTCGTACAGGCCTGGGCGTCGGCGGGCTCGGCGATCCTCGTGCTGACCGCCGGGCTGAAGTCGGTTCCCCAGTCGTACTACGAGGCCGCCGCGCTCGACGGCGCCGGGCCGGCCACCGTTTTCTGGCGGATCACCCTGCCGTTGCTGCGGCCGTCCCTGCTGTTCGTGTGCATCACCCAGTTCCTCACCGGTCTCCAGTCGTTCGCGCTGATCATCGTGATGACCAAGGGCGGGCCGGGTGACGCGACGAACGTGGCCGCGCTGGAGATGTACCGGCAGGCCTTCACGTACGGCGACTGGGGCACGGCGAGCGCCGCTGCGTTCGTCCTGTTCCTGGTGGTCCTCGTGGTCACCCTGACCCAGTTGTGGATCTTCCGGCGCAAGGGGGAGGACGCGTGATCCGACGCCGTGTCCCGTGGCTGTCGTATCTGGTGGTCGTGGCCGGTGCCGTGCTGACGGTGGTGCCGTTCCTCGACATGGTGATGACGTCCTTCAAAGGGCCCGGCGAGTCCGGCACCCTGCCGTACCGGTTCCTGCCCGAGGCGTTCGACCTGTCCAACTACCGGGCGGCGGTGGCGCAGCTGGACCTGCCGGTGCTCTTCCGCAACAGCGTCGTCGCCACCGCCCTGATCACCGGATCGGTGCTGCTCACGTCGTCACTCGCCGGCTACGCACTGGCCAAACTCAGCTTTCCCGGGCGGGAGTTCGTCTTTCGCCTGGTGCTGTCGACGATGATGTTCCCGCCCTTCCTCTTCTTCATCCCGCACTTCCTGATCCTGGTGCACTGGCCACTGGCGGGCGGCAACGACCTGTTCGGACGCGGTGGCGCGGGCCTGACCGTCAGCATCGTCGCGCTCGCCGTGCCCTTCCTCGTCAACGGGTTCGGTATCTTCCTGACGCGTCAGTTCATGATCTCGATCCCCGACGAGGTCCTGGAGGCCGCGCGCATCGACGGGGCCGGCGAGTTGGCCGTGTGGTGGCGGATCGTGGTGCCGCAGACCAAACCGGTCCTGGTGACGCTCGGCCTGCTGACCTTCGTCGACGCGTGGAACGAGTACATCTGGGCGCTGCTCGTCTCGACCGCCGACCCGGATGTGATGACCCTGCCCGTCGGTATCCAGCTCCTCCAGGACCACGTCGACCCGGCCCGCACGATGCCCGTCGTCATGGCCGGCCTCGTCCTGAGCATTCTGCCGGTCCTGGTCCTCTTCCTGCTGCTCCAGAAGTACTACATCCGCGGCGTCATGCTCAGCGGGCTGAAGTGACGAGCGGGCGGCCCTTCACCGCCATCGGGCGGAGGAATTCCAGGAGTTCGCGGGAGGCGACAGGCGTCCGTCCGGACCGGGCGGGCAGCGCGGCATCGACGAAGACCGAGTGGGTGACCGGACGGTCGAGGCCCGAGCGGACCGCCGGGACGAACAAGCCGGCGTTGCTGTGTGCCACCAGCGTGACGGGGCTGCCGGCCGGGGTCTGCCGGAGATCGTCGCGGACCGCGTCGACCACGCGCGGCCAGAACGGCGGCGCACCGTCGGCGATGTGCAGCAGGGACGGCACGCGTACCCGGTGTCCGGCCGCTGTCAGGTGCTGGGCCACCGGGTGCCAGGTCGAGGGGCCTACGGACGGGCTGTGCACGAGAACGAAGACCGGATCCATGTGACGATGTCTGCCCCCGTTCCCGCGACGGCGCGACGGCCTTGGCCCACAGCAGAACGCTGCGTGGCGGAAAAATCTTCCGGTGTGTCGTTGCACGGATAACGCGGCGGGTTCGGGGTAGATCCACTGTGGCTCCTGTTGTCGGGAGCCGGAGCGGGCCCGTCCGTAGGGCCTTCTCCCGGGTATGAACGAAGGATCAACTGATGGCCAGCGGTACCGTGAAGTGGTTCAACGCAGAGAAGGGCTTCGGCTTCATCTCCCAGGACGGAGGGGGCCCGGACGTCTTCGCCCACTACTCCGAGATCCAGGGCAGCGGCTACCGGGAGCTCACCGAAGGGGAACACGTCACCTTCGACATCGGGCAGGGGCAGAAGGGTCCGCAGGCTCAGAACATCGTCCGCGGCTGACCGGGCGCAGCGAGCGGGAATGAGGCGGCTGCCGGTACGGGCAGCCGCTTCGTCATGGTGTCAGCGGGGCGCGGGGCGATCGCCCGCGCGGAGCGTGACGTGGGGGCTTCAGACGCGGTGGCCCTGGGCCGCCAGCCATCTGTGGACGCTCTCCTTGTCCGCCGGTGTGATGCGGGCCGGGCCGTCGACCTCCGGTCCCTCGTCGTCGTTGAAACCGGTGTCGGTGATCCGTGCGGTCACCCACGTGGCCAGGTCCTGCGCGGTGTCCTCGGTCAGCGAACCGCCCTCCCAGTCCTTCCGCACCCGCTGGGCGGCACCCGGATCATGGCGTTCCATCTCCTCCAGCCAGACCGGCAGCAGCCGGTCGACGGTCTGCCGGTCGGACCGAGAAGAGTCCTGTCCCTCATGTGCTGTCATGCGAGGCCGGGTTTCCCCGCGGCTTCGTGTGACACCTGTGTGCCGTGAGCACCGGCGTCCGGCGGTCGCCTTACGAGCCGGGGACCCGGTCGGTGCCGGAGTCCTCCTTGTACGTCAGGACGGGTGACCACCCGGTGGCCGGATCGGCCCGCTCCTGCGCGGCCGTGACCGCCGAACCGGCCCCGGCGATGGCGACCAGCCGCTTGTCCAGCGGATCCAGCTGCGAGCTTTAGCCGCGCCCCCGTTTACGCGAAGTAGCTGATGAGGGAGGACTCCTGCGCTGCCTCGCTCAGCGCCGACAGGTCACGGTCGCCCTCGTTCCACTACCGTGCCCCCCTTGTCCCCCTTCGCGGCACCTGTCGGGGCCTGTACGCGAGGGCGCGGACCGGAAGCGTATGGCCAGGGGCGCCTGTCGGGTGGCCGGCCGGGCTCGGTGCCGCGTTCTCAGTCCCAGCCCCCTGCGGCCCGGGGGCCCTTCCGGCCGCGGAAGTGTGCAAGGGTGGAAGGGAACGAACCAGCCTTGTTCTGTCGCTGAGGCTTCGGAGACTCTACGCACGGGCCCGGCACGCCCTACCTGGTGCCACCGCGGCTTCAAGGCCGGACTTCGCACGGCATCTGCCGTGCGCTTGACAGTGATCTCGATCGTTGGCGAGGGCTGCCACCCCTGACATCGGGGTAGGGCCTGTGAACAAGCCGTACAGCACACACCTGGCTGTGTGGGGCGGCACCGCCGTACTCACCGTGTGCCGCGTCCGGCGCGCCTGGGGACCTCACCACTCCGAGCTGGCCCTGCGGTACGCCCTGACCAGCCTGCCCGACGGGGCCGACGTGATCGTGCTCGACCTCGATCACGGCCCCCGCGACACCCACGACTGCGACCGCGTGCTGGGCATCGTGCACGGGTACGCCGTGGAGCATGCCCTGCATCTGGTGTCCATCGGCGCACCACGCCTGACGGAACCGTCGGTCCTGCGTCACACACCACACCTGACCGGGATCGGACACGGGTCGGGCGACAGCGCGGAACTCGCCCTGTCCCAGGCCCTGGCCACCGCCGCACTCGTCCAGCGGGCCGAGGGGATCCGCATGGCCCGCCGGGGTTCCCACCCCTGCCGGCCCTGAGCCCAGCGCGAACCGCCGCGCCCCGGCCGGCCCGGTGACCGGCGTCGCTCAATCTCCGGGGCCCCCATGAGCCGTGATCGCGCCTGTACTCTCGGTGCATGGCTGAAGGCGACACCGGGGGGCGGCCCGAGCCGGACGGCGGCGACGCCCCACAGGACGACGGCACTCCCGCTGACCCCCGGTCGCCCCCGCCCTCCTGGGCCGAGCTGGGCAGAATCGTGGGAGCGTCCATCACCGTTCTGGCGGCCCTGGGCGGTCTGGTCCTCGGGGTCAGGGCGGAGCAGCGGGCCGACCGGGCCGAGCGCCAGGCGACGGAGGCGGGACGGAGAAGTTTCGCCGAGCAGGTCGACTTCTACCAGACCACGTCCGATGTGGTCGTCACGAACGGCGATCCGAACGTCGTGTACGTACGTCTGCTCCTTCCCGGGAGGAAGCTGTGGTGGCGGCTGGGCGGACTGCCGCCGTGCAGACAGGTCTCGGTCCCTCGTGCTTCCCTGCGCGCCGGTATGCGGGCCCGGTTCCCGTCCACGCAGCTCACGGATGCGGACCTGTCGTCACTGGTGCTGGAGTTCACGGACCCTGGCAACAGATCCTGGATCCGCGGCCGCGGGGGCGCCCTGGGTCCGTCCCAGGGGGGACCGGCGGTGCGCGGACCCGGGATGGTGGACCTGGGAGAGTCCTGGAACAGATCGACACAGGCCGCCCCCGTGTGCGGTGCCCCCTGAGCCCGTACACCCCCCGGAAAACGGTTCGACGGTTGTGCGGAGCACTGGCACAGTGGCGCACCATGACGGGCTTCGAGCGGGTGACCGCCGCGGACCTGCGGCTCATGCAGGCCCTGGCGCAGCGGGTCACCGCGATCCGCCCGGACCTGATCAGCGCCGGCGCGTCGTACGGGGAGCTGGCCTGGACCTGGGGTCGGGGACACGCAGCCCACGGCGCGACCTGGCCGCGGCGGCTGTGGTTCTCCGGCGGGGAACCGGTCGCGTGGGGCTGGGCCTGCCTGCCGCACCGGGTGAGGCGCGGCGACGGGACCGTGAAGGACGTCACCGGCACCTCGCTGACGTATCAGGTCCATCCCGGCCATGCCGGGCTGGTCGACGAAGTGATCGACTGGTACGACGGTGTGGCGGCCGGCCCCGAGCACCGGGTGGTACCGAGCGCCGCCGATGGGTTCGCCGTGGAACGATGGGCGGCGCACGGCTATCGGCCCGACCGGGCCTCGCTCGGCGACACCGGCGACTGGACCCAGTTGAACGAGCGGGACCTGACCGATGTGGAGCAGCCGGTGCTGCCGGACGGATTCCGGTTCCGCACCGCCGACGAGGTGGGGCCACAGGCGGCGGTCCGGGCCCATGTGGACGCCTGGGCTCCCTCGTCGTACACGGCACAGGGCTACGAGGGCGTCCGGCGGACGGCGGCCTACCGCGGCGACCTGCACCTCCTGGTGCAGGCACCCGACGGGACAATGGCGTCCTCTACGATCATGTGGCTGGACGAGGTGAACAGGAGCGCCGAGTTCGAGCCGGTCGGGACGCATCCGGACTATCGGCGGCTCGGGCTGGCGAGGGCGATGCTGCTGCACGGGATGCACCGGGCGCGGGCGGCCGGGGCCACGCACGCGACGGTCGCCTGCCTGGGCGCGCCGGGGCATCCCGAGGCGCGCGGGCTCTACTACGGCCTCGGATTCCGGGAGCTTTCGCGGGACGCACCGCTCATCAGGACGAAGGCCGGCACCGCGGGCTGAGGACCGGTCGTCGCGCTCAGGCCGCGCTCCTCTTCCGGCGGCGCCCGCTGTGGGCGAGGGCGTCGATGAGGTCCTGGCGGCTCATCCTCGACCGGCCGGCAACGTCCTGCCGGGTCGCCCGCTGGTACAGCTCCGCCTTGCTCAGCTGCTGCAACCCGCTGCCCGTGCCGCCGTGTCCGCGGGCCCGCGCCGATGCGGCGCCGGCCTTCCTGGGCGGAGCCGAGAGCGACCCGTCGTACACCGCCCCTGCGCACGCCCTCCGGAAGGCCTCGTTCAGGGCCGCGAACGGCTCGCGGGTCGCTGCCGTCCCTGGGCGGCACGAGCGCGGACACCACCACGTCCGCGCCCCTGACCGCATCCGCCACCTGCTCCGGAGCGCTCGCGTCCACGGCCGCGCCCGTGAGCAGGGCATGGTCCAGCGGCGCCGCACCGGAGCGGGAGGCGGCCACCACGTGGTGACCGCGGCGCACGGCCTCGGCGGCGATACGGCGTCCGATCATGGCGGCCGGGAAGGGCGGGCAGCGTTGCGGACACGATCCGGACACGTTTCGGGGTCCGGACAGCGCCCGCACTCGGGCACACGGCCAAGCTATGAGCTGGGAAGACGTCGAGCCGGGTACGGTGACGACCGATGATGGTCAAAAACGGACAGCATGGGAGCGGAACCGGAAGAGAGATTCGTGAGGTTCCCTTCACGGCCCCCGCGGGAGTCCCCTCCGGCGTGGAGGTCATGTCCTTCGCGCTGCTGCGGTCGCGTCTGCCGGCGCGGAGTCTGACCGGGCCGCAACGCCCCTCCTTCCACCATCTGCTCGCCCCCACGCGTGGCGTACTGCGGCACTCGGTCGACTTCACCGGTTATGTGATGAGGCCGGGCACCTGGCTGTGGGTGCGCCCCGGCCAGGTCCAGCAGTGGCACGCCATGGACGCGACCGAGGGCACGGCCGTGCTGTTCGAGGCCTCGTTCCTCGACGCGGCCACGGCCGCCGCCGCCCGCCTGGACGATCCGTACGCGGCGGTCGCCCTCGAGCCCGACGCCCGGGAAGGCCGCCGGCTGGACATGGCCCGCGACCATCTGAGAGTGGAGTTCGAGGCCTTCGGCCGCCTGCCGCTCAGCGTGCACACCGCCGCGCTGCGGCATCTGCTCGCCGTCCTCGTCCTGCGCCTGTCCCACCTCGGCCCGCCGGCGGGCGGCCCGCGGACCGAGCCCGACGAGACGTTCCTGCGCTTCCGTGACGCCGTGGAGGAGGACTTCTCCCGCACCCGGCGGGTGGAGGACTACGCCCGCCGCCTCGGCTACTCGGCGCGCACGCTGACCCGCGCGTCCCTGGCCGCCACCGGCGTCGGCGCCAAGGAGTTCATCGACCGCCGCCTCGTACTGGAGGCCAAACGCCTCCTGGCCCACGGCGATCAGAGCGCCGTACGGATATCCCGGCAGCTGGGGTTCTCCAGCGCCACCAACTTCAGCAAGTACTTCCAGGAGCGGACCGGACAGAGCCCCATCGCTTTCCGCACCACCATCCGCGGCCTCCCGCCCGCAGACGGCTGACGAGCGGCGCCGCTGCCCGTCGCGGTGACGGCTGGCCGGAACGTGTCGTTTCTCCGCCGGCGGCCCCTCGTTGTAGATGCCATGTACGTCCGTCCGCGGCGTCAGGCCGTTCAGGAGGTAGCCGCACCGTGCTGAAGCTCGTGGAACGCGAGGGTGTCCCGCTCGCCCTCACCCGGCGTCCGGGTTCGGGCAGGCCGTTGCTGATCGTGCCGGGTGTCATGGCCGACGCCGCCGCGTGGCAGCCGGTCGTGGACGCACTGGACGTGGCGGGACCGGTCTATGTGCTGAACCGGCGGGGGCGCGAGCCCAGCGGCGCGCTCGGCCCGGGCTACTCGATGCGCACCGAGATCGACGACCTGGTCCGCGTCCTGGAGGAACTGGTCGCCGCCGAGGACGCGGACCGGGGGGTGGATCTGTTCGGCTGGAGCTTCGGTGGACTGCTCGCGCTGGAGGCGGCGGCGCGGCACCCGCGGACCGTCCACTCGCTCGCCCTCTACGAACCGGTCGTACGGCCCTTCGGGCGGGGTGCGCTGGCGGCGTTGCGGAGGGCGGCCGAGGCGAACGATCTGGACCGCGCCGTGGAGATCGTGAACCGGGACGTGTCCGGGTTCTCGGAGGAGTACGTGACGCGACTGCGCCGGAGCACCGCCTGGCAGACCCTCAAACCGCTGGCCGCCCCGTTGGCCAGTGAACTGACCGCTCTCAACGACCACCCTGTCGACCTGTCGGCGTTCGGCGCCCTGGACCTCCCCGTCACGCTGCTGCAGGGAGGCGAGAACGCGGGCGTGCCGCCGTACGGGGACGTGTTCGCCGTGATCGCCTCGGCTCTGCCCCGTGCCCGCGTCGTCACCATGCCGGGTCAGGGCCACCTCGCGCACGCGCAGGATCCGGAGGGTCTGGCCCGTCACATCGAGCAGGCACTCCGGCGGGCCGGCCGCCCCGGCTCGGGAGCCGGTTGGTCGGGAGCCGGTCTGCCGGAGGCCGGTCTACCGAAGACCGGTCTGCCGGAGGCCGGTCCGGCGTGACCGGGCGGATGCCGTGCGCCCGCGGGGACGACGGCGTCGCGCGGCCGGCCCGCGGACGCGGACGCCGCCGTGTCGACCCCGCGGCGTCCGCGCGTACCGCAGCGCCGGAACATCCGTACCGTGTCGTGGAGCGGCGCGCGGAGGTGGCCGGTCTCAGCCCGCCGGGCCGCCCGCTCCCCCGTCGGCCACCAGGGGGCCGCGGGGTGGTGTCGCCGGGGGCCCGGTGGTCAGCGAGGGCAGCGTGGCCTGCCAGAAGCGGTCGAGCACCTGGGGCATGTCCCGTGCCGCACCCGGCTGGCGGGAGAGGATCTGCACGCCGATGGTGACGGCGAGAACGGTGGCGACGATGCCGTCGACTGCGACACCCGGCGCGAGGCTTCCGTCGCTCCGGGCGTCCTCCAGCAGCCGCAGCAGGAGAGCGGCCAGTCGCCGGCGCAGGACCGGAACATCTCCTTCCGCCCGGTCGCAGCTGACCTGGAAACCGGCCCGTACGACCACGTCCCGGCTGAGCAGGCCGGCGAGTTCGCGGGTGGTGTCCACCAGGACCGCCAGCGCCGGGCCGGCCCCGCCCGCCGACGCGGTCGCGAGCCGGTCGAGCGCCCGCTGCGCCTCCTGCTCCAGCGCGGAGGCCAGCGTGTCCTTGTCGGCGAAGTGGAAGTAGACCGCGCCGACGGAGAGGCCGGCCGCCTCGCTCACCTTGGCGAGAGTCGCGGCCTTCAGACCGTGGCGGTCCACCACCAGGGCCGCGGCCCGGATGATGGAGTCGCGTGATCGGATGGCGCGTTGCTGTCGTGGCACGGGAGGTCAGTTTCCTCTCCTGCCGAGCGGACGGTCCGCCGCCTCGGAGGCGAGCGGACCGGGTCGGGTGTCGGACGGAGCCGCCAGCACGGCGGCACCGATGAGCAGTGCGGCTCCGGCCGCGGCCGGAGCCTGGTGGCTCGCCGTCTCCCCCGTCAGCGCGCCCAGGGCGAGCGCGCCCAGCACCTGGCCGGTGATCATCCCGAGCCCCGCGGCCAGAACGCCGATGCGGCGCACGGTGAGCACCGCGGTCAGGACGACCACGCAGCCCAGCAGGCCGCCGGTGTAGTGCCACGGCGGGCCGGGCTGGGGCCGGTGCAGCCGGGACAACACCGCGAGTGCCGCCACGGCGGCCGCCATCAGGGCGGTGCCGGCGGCGAAGCTGAGGAGGACGGCCGGATAGGGGTGCTGCCCCGCGGCTTCGTCCACCCGGCCGTTCACCGCCATCTGCCAGGACAGGGCGCAGCCCGCGAGGAACGGCAGTACGGCGAGCGCGAGCGTGCGGTGCGCGTCCGGGGTGGCCAGCGCCGGAAGGGCGACGGCGCACACGGCGAGCAGACCGCCCGCGAGCCGGCGCGCGCTGGCACGGCGTGGGCCGCCCGGGCCCAGGCCGAGGTGGTCCATCGCCACTCCGCACAGCGTCTGGCCCGAGACGAGCGCGAGCGTGTAGGAGGCGGGGCCCAGCGCGGCGGCGGTCAGCGCCTGCGTGAGGACCATGCTGCCGCCCGCGACGCCGCCCAGGCAGTGCCACGGCCGCAGGGTGCGGGAGCGCAGCGCGGCGAGCAGGGCGGTGAACGCCGGCCGCAGTCCTGACAGGACGCACGCCGCCGCGGCGGCGACGCACAGGCTGAGCGTGTTGGACCAGGCGGCCGCGGCCACGGGCCCGGCGTGCTCCCCGAGCCTGCCGTTGACCACGGACTCCAGCGCGAGCGCACCGCCCCCGGCGACGGCCCCCGCCAGCGGCAGGGCGCCGGTGCGGGCCGCGCTCCGCGGGGGCACGGTCCCCTCGCGCGTCGGGGGCGGGGGTCCCGCGTCGCCGTGGTGGGTCCGGGCGCGCGATGTACTCGATGGCGGCATGGGACTCCCGGTGATGAGGATCGGCGGGTGACTCGCGTTCGGCGTCTGGCGTCGGCCGCCGGAGGTCTCCCCTCGGAGACCTCCGCGCCCGGGGCGCGGGTCAGCCGGGCGGCGGAAAGGCCTCCAGGGCCCGGCCGATGTCGCGGCGCGAGACGTCGCGGTGCGTGATCATGCGGACGCCGTCGTCGGTGGGCACGGTGAGCACACCGCGCCCGGCGAGCACCGAGACGGTGTGCACCGGGTCGTCGGCCGGCAGCATGACGATGTTGGTCTGCGGGGTGTCCGTCTTCCACCCGCGGTCGGCCAGCCCGGCGGCGAGCAGCCGGGCGTGTTCGTGGTCCTCGGCGAGGCGGCCGGCGCGCTCCAGGGCGACGAGGCCGGCCGCCGCCAGGATGCCGCCCTGCCGGACGCCGCCCCCGAACATCTTGCGGACCCTGCGCGCCTCCCGTACGAACTCCGTGCCGCCCGCCAGCACGGAACCCACCGGTGCGCCGAGGCCCTTGCTCAGACAGACCTGGACGGTGTCCGCGCCGGCGGCCAGTTCCGCGGGGGGCACGTCGAGGGCCACCGCGGCGTTCCAGAGGCGGGCGCCGTCGAGGTGGACGAGCAGCCCGGCCTCGTGGGCGGTGTCGGTCAGCCGGCGGTGCTGCGCCGGCGTGGTGACCGTGCCCCCCGCCGCGTTGTGGGTGTTCTCCAGGCACAGCAGCCGGTCCCGCAGGGCGAAGTACGGTCCGCCGCGGCTGACCGCCCGGGTGATGTCGGACGGGCCGGGCACTCCGGGGCCGGCGGTCCAGGGCAGTGCGCGGGGCATGCCTCCGGCGAGCCACGCGGCCGTACCGACCTCCTGGTCCAGGATGTGCGCGCGGTCGGGGGCGAGGAAGCGGTCGCCGCGTTCGAGGTGCACGCACAGCGCGATCAGGTTGCCCATCGAGCCGCTGGGCACCCACAGCGCGTCCTCGGTGTTGAGGATCGCCGCGACCCGCTCCTCCAGGGCCCGCATGGTGGGGTCGCCGTCGAGGACGTCGTCGCCGACCTCGGCGCGGGCCATGGCCTCGCGCATCCGGGCGTCGGGCCGGGTGACGGTGTCGGACCGCAGGTCGACGGGCGGTCCGGCCGGTGATGGTGTCATGGATGCCTCCGGTAGGGGGTGCGGCGGGCACCGGGTCGCGGGCCCCGGCGGCTACTGGGGCCGGGTGACGCGGTACCGGGTCATGAGCAGGGCGGCGCACACGCTGAAGCCGGCGCCGAGGAACATCACCGCGGACGGGCCGGACGCGTCCACGAACCAGCCGCCGGCCAGCGCGCCCAGCGCGATGGAGACGTTGAAGGCGCAGATGTACAGCGAGGTCGCCGCCTCGGGAGCCTTGGGCGCGCTGGCGAAGACGAGGGTCTGGAGGCAGACGGGGAGCGCCGTGTATGCGATGCCCCACACCAGGAGCAGGATCACGGTGCCCGGATGCCACCGGCCGTTGACCACCAGCAGGACGACGGCCGCGGCCAGCAGCAGGATGCAGGTGAGCGTGGTGGCGCGCAGCGCCCGCCCCGCCGCGGCGCCGCCCGCGAAGTTGCCGACGACACCGGCCACGCCGTACAGGAGCAGCAGTGCGCTGACCCAGTGGGAGGGGATGCCGGCGTCCTGTTCGAGGAACGGTGTGACGTAGGTGTAGGCGGCGAAGTGGCCGATCACCATGGCGGCCGTGACGAGGGTGGCGATGCGGAGGTTGCCGTCCCGCAGCAGCCGGGGAAGTTCGGCCAGGCGCACCACGGCGCGCGGCGCGAGGGGCGGCAGGAGGACGGCCGCCGCGGCGAGGATCAGGACACCGATCCCGGAGATCGCCCAGAACGCGGTGCGCCAGCCGGACAGGCTGCCGATGAAGGTGCCGAACGGCACGCCGACCACGGAGGCGATGGAGATGCCGCTGAAGACGACCGCCGTGGCGCGCACGGACTGGGCGGGCGGCACCAGGCGGATGGCGATGCTCGCGGCGATCGACCACATCACACCGTGGGCGAAACCGGTCAGCAGCCGCGAGATCATGAGGACGGCGTACGACGACGACAGCGCGGTGAAGGCGTTGCCGGCGACGAAGACCGCGAGCACCAGCATCAGCAGCAGGCGGCGGTCGAGCCGGCGGGTCGCCACGGTCAGGACGGGTGCGAAGAAGCCGGCGATGGCGCCGTACAGGGTCACCGAGAGGCCGACGGTGCCCTCGGAGACGCTCAGGTCGCGGCTCATCGCGGGGAGCAGTCCGATGGGGACCATCTCGGTGGTGGTGAAGGCGAAGACGCCCATGCCGACGGCCACGACGGCGAGCCAGCTGCGCATCGGGCCGAGGAGGGCGGCGGGCGCGGCCGGCCGGTCGGGGCCGTCGGCGGTGGCGGCGGGGGACGGGGCGTCCGTGTCCTGGCGGGAGGGGGGTGAGGGGGTCACGTGGATCTCCGGGTCAAGCGGTGGTGGGCGGGGTGCCGGCGGACGGCGCGGACAGCAGGCGCGCGGCTTGCCGGAAGGGCTCCAGCGGCGGGTGGAAGAGGACGGCGCCGGCGTGGCCGCCGTCGCGCAGCGTCGCGCCGAGGTGGATCGCGGGGACGATCCCGGTCTCGGCGACACGCGTCACGTCGATGCCGCAGGGCGTGCCGCGGTAGGCGAGGGCGGGGATGCGGTGGTCGGGGTGTTCCCGCAGGGTGATCCGGTACATGCGCTCGGTGAGGCGGAGCATCTCCCGCGGTGTGCCGGCGGAGTGGTCCTGGAGCGGCATGGCGGCCGCGGCCGCCATGCCGCCGAGGCCGACGGTCTCCGTGATCAGGCTCTCGCCGCCGACGTACGCGAGGTCGTCGGTGGTCCAGCCGTCGTAGAGCCGGCCGCGCAGGGTGGACACCGGTGGGAGGGGGGCGGTGAACCAGCGGTCGCCCAGACCGGAGACGCGGAGGCCGAACTCCTTCTCGTTGAGGTTCATCGCGGTGACGAGCGTGCTGCCGGGGACGCCGGAGGCGCTGTCGGCGGCGGCTTTCGCGGCGGCCATCACGAAGTGCAGGAAGAGGTACTCGGCCGAGCGCAGGTAGGCGGCGAGTGCGCGGTGGCGTTCGGTGACGCCGTTGTGGGACAGGTCCAGCACGGCGTCGAGCACCGCGGACCGCAGCATCGCGGCGGCGGCCTTGTGCCGGCTGTGCAGGTCGTCGCCCATGGTCAGGGCCCGGCGGATGAGCGGGCCGAGCGGCAGCCCGCCCATGCGGTCGAGGGCCTCGGCGAGCGCGGGTGACACGACGTCGCGGACGTGTCGCAGACGGGTGTCGACCCCGTCGTCCCAGACGCCGAAGGTGAGCGAGGCCCGGTCGGGGCCCTCGTTCATCCGGCAGAACGCGTACCGGCCGGAGGTCTCGTCGCGGACGACGGCCACCGGCATCGACGCGGTGCAGACGCCGGTGAGCGAGCCGACCGTCGCATGGTCGTGGGAGGGGCGCAGCGCGATCGTGCCGTCGGCGAGCAGGGCGTCCGCCTCGGCCTCGTCCCGGGCCAGTCCCTCGTGGAGCGCGGCTCCGATGACGGCGCGGCGCTGACCGCCCTCGTACCGCTGCCAGGGCATCGGCGGTCCGGAGAGCAGGATGGTCCGGGAGGTCATGCCGGGGACGACCTCGGCGGCGGGGGCGACGGTCTCCAGCACCGGGCGCGCCTCGACGAGGCGCGCCACCGCTCGTGCGTTCGCCGCGTCCCGCGCGGTGCGCGTGCCGGCACCGGCGCCGGGTGCGGTGGCGGGACGGCCGGTCACCGTACGGCCTCCCCGGTGGGCGCCGGGGTCGCGGCGGGCGTGTCGGGCGCGGCGGCGGGCGGCACGGTGTGGATCGTCACTCGTCGGGCGGCCTCGTGCGCGGCGCGGTCGAGGTCGGCGTCGAGGGGGCCGTCCAGTACGACGGAGACGGACCGCCCCTGGGAGTCGGACTGGTCGCCGAGCAGGTCGCCGCGGTGGCGGCTCACCAGGACGGCGTGGTCCCGGGGCGGTGTGCCCTGCGCGGCCGGCGGCAGGTCGGGCCACCGGCCCTGTTCGCCGACCCAGTGGACCGGTGCCGTCTCGGCGGTCACGTCCGCCAGGAGTCCGCGGGGGTGGTCGAGGTAGACCTGCCGGGCCCGGCGCCGGGGCGGTGCGGTGGCCGGCTCGGTGCCGAGCGCGAGGTCGAGCAGGGCGGCGTCCAGGTCCATGCCGGTGGCCAGGCGCCACAGGCGGGTGATGGCGTCGCCGGGCGGACGCGCCGCGGCCTCCATCAGCACGACGCGGTTCCCGGCGGTCAGCCGGAACTCGGTGTGGCTCATGCCGGTGCCGAAGTCGACGGCCCGGAGGAACTCCGTGTTGGCGTCGAGCAGCAGGCTCTCCTGCGCCGGGGTGAGGTGCGGGGCGGGTGAGGTGTGCCCGGTCTCGGTGAAGAAGGACGTGTCGGACTCGTTGGTGTCCTTCGCCGTGATGCCCGCCCAGAGCACGGCGCCGTCGCGCACGAGGCTCTCGACGGAGAACTCGGCGCCGGCGATCCGTTCCTCCAGCAGCAGCAGTTCGCCGGGGCCGTAACCGGGCAGCAGCGGGGGCAGGGCGTGCGGTCCGGTGATCGCGCGGACGCCGGAACTGGACATCCGGGAGGCCGGTTTGAGGACGGCGGGGAAGGTGTCCCAGCCTTCCGGTGCGGTGGTGCGGGCAGGGTCGAGCAGGGTCCAGCGCGGTGCCAGGGCGGGGGCGGCCAGCCGCTGGAGCAGCTTGTTGCGGCAGACGCGCGCGGCATGGGTGCCGGGGCCGGGCAGCCCGAGTGTCCGGGCGAGAGCGCCGGCGGCCTCCACGAAGACCTCTCCGACGTTCAGGACGGCGCGCACCTGCCGGTCGCGCAGCCAGGGCGCGACGCCGTGCAGCAGGGTGTCGAGCGAGGTGTCCGTGACGTGCCGGACCTGGTCGTCGGCGAGGCGGGAGAGCGGGTGGTGCGGGTCGCGGCGGTGCCGGGCCAGTTCGTCGGCGGGGGTCTCGGGTCCGAAGACGAACAGCGGGGTCAGCCCGCGTCGTCCGGCCGCGTCCAGCAGGCGCAGGTGCTTGGCGAGGACGACCAGGTCGGTGATGACGACGACGGCGGGCCGGTGGGTGTCAGCGGCGTCCGCCCCGGGCGGCGGACCACTGTCGCGGAAGGCGGTCATGGTTTCCCTCTGTCGGGTGCGGGGCGCGGGTGTGGCGCGCCCCGCACGGTGGTGGCCTCAGGCGGCGAGGCGCTCGGCGGTGACGGTCAGCTCGTGGACCCGGCTGCCCTCCCGGGTGCGCAGGACGACCCGGGGTTCGGGCCCGTCGGGGAAGACCTGGAGGGTGCGTTCCTCGCTCCAGCCGGCGAGGCGGTACTCGTTGTCGCCGAGATGCACGAGCGCGAAGACGCGGTCGCCGGGCAGCCGGAGCGTCATCTGTTCGCCGTCCTCGGCCAGCGTCGCCGTCTCCTGGGGCTGGTCGGCGGAGAGCGGGGTGTCGGCCTCCCACAGGTGGAAGGTGGCCGGGACGGGGAAGCGGGTGGCGAGCCGGCGCCGTTCGTCCGGGGTCTGGGGGCATTCCTGGCGGTTGAAGAGGATCTCCCCGTCGCGGAAGTACGCCTGCCAGTCCTGCGGGAACAGGGCGGCCAGGCCGGGGGTGACCAGGACGTCGATGACCAGGTGGACGCGGGGTTCGGTGCCGGTGTTCTGCACCCGGTGGGTGCGGCTGAAGTCGCCGAACCAGAACTCCCCCGGCTGCCAGCGGTGCTCCACACCGTCGAGGACGAGCACGGCGTCCGGGTTGGTCGCGACCGGCACGTGCAGCCGCGCGACGCCCCAGCGGGGCCCGTACTTGGGGTCGGTGTGGTCGATGCCGACGGTGTCGGGGCCGAGGGCCATGAACCGTACGGCGTGCAGCGGGGCGGGGATGGAGTCCAGCACCTCGCGGACGTAGGGGATGCGGTCGAGCCACACGGTGTCCGCGAAGTCCTGCGGGCCGGGGCCGCCGGGGTCGGTGCGGTCGCCGTCGCCGCCCGGGCTGCGCAGGGCCAGGCACCGCCAGTCGACCTCGGTGGCGGCGCCGACACCGTCCTCGGTGTAGACGCGCTGCTGTTCCCAGGTGTGCTCGCGTACGGAGGTGAGTTCGCGCAGCAGGCGGCCGGCGTCGAAGGCGGGCTTCAGCCGGACGCCTTCGGCGGGCATGGGCGGGGTGTTCAGGAGTGCGGCAGAGGATGACATGGAGACATTCCTTCGCGGGGGTGGGGGTACGGGTGCGCGCAGGGGGCCGCGGTGGCGTGCCGGGGTCAGACGTGGGCGACGGCGGCCGTCTCGCGGGCCTCGCTGTTCTCGTTCAGCTGGTGCCAGCGCTCCAGCATGTACAGCGTCCACAGCGCGTAGCTGTGCTCCGGGCGGGCCTCGTGGACCAGGGAACGCAGGGCGTCCGGGTCGAAGTAGCCGCGTTCCAGGGAGGCTTCGGACAGCAGGGTGTCGCTGATGGTGGTGCGCAGCTCGGTGCCGAGCCAGCTTTCCAGGGGCACGGCCAGCTCCTGTTTGCGGCGTTCCAGGATCTGCCGGGGCAGGTAGCGGGCCGCCACGCGCTTGAGGGGGGCCTTCTCGTGTGCGCCGATCAGCTTGCGTGCCGCGGGGATGCGGGTGACGTAGTCGATGAGCCGGTGGTCGAGGAGCGGGCTGCGGGGTTCGACGGAGTGGGCCATCGACATCCTGTCGATCTTCACCAGCTGCGCGTCGTACAGCCAGAATCCGCTGTCGACCTGCATGGCGCGGTCCAGGTCCGGGACGGCGGGGTCCGTGCGGCCGAAGCGCGCCCGGAGGTAGTTGTGGGGGTGGCCCGGGATCCGGTCGGCGAAGCCTGCGGCGTACAGCCGGTTCTTGAGCGGCCCGGGTACGCCGTCCACGAGGACGCTCTCGTAGCGGTCCGCGAGGTCACCGCCGCCGCGCAGATCGCGCAGGCGCTGGTAGCGGCCGTACCCGCAGAAGATCTCGTCGGATCCGTCGCCGGTGAGGACCACGGTGACGTGCTGCCGCGCCAGCTTGTACATGCAGGACGCGGCGATCGCGGAGGGGAACGCGTAGGGCTCTCCCATGTGGCTGAGGATGGTGTCGACGGCCTCCTTCGCGTCCGGGGCGCCGATCCGGTAGACGTGGTGCCGGGTGCCGCAGTGCTCGGCGACGGCGCGGGCGTACACGGACTCGTCGAACGCCTCGTTCTCGAAGCCGACGGAGAAGGTGTGGATCGGCCGGCCGAGCTGGCGGGTGGCCATGGCGACCACCAGGCTGGAATCGAGGCCGCCGCTGAGCATGGCGCCGAGCGGCACCTCCGACTCCAGCCGGTCGTGCACCGCCTGCTGGAGCAGGGCGTCGATCCGGTCGTCGATCTCCTGTTCCGGCGTGTCGGTCAGCTCGGCGGTGAAGGCGAACTGCCAGTAGGTGCGGCGGCGTTCGGGGCGGCCCCGCTCCAGGACGAGCACGGTGGCCGGCTCCAGCCTGCGTACCTGCCGGTAGATGGTGTGGGGTGCGGGCACCACCCGGTAGCTGAGGTACTGGTCGACGGCGACGGGGTCGGTGTCCCGGCTGATGCCGGGGTGCAGCATCAGTGCGGGCAGTTCCGAGGCGAACGCGACGCCGCCGCCGTCGGGTACCGCGTAGAACAGGGGTTTCTTGCCGACCCGGTCGGTGGCCAGCAGGAGCCGGCCCGCGCGGGTGTCGTAGAGAGCCACGGCGAACATGCCGTGCAGCCGCTCGACGAACCGTTCGCCCAGTTCCTGGTAGAGGTGCGGGAGTATCTGGGCGTCGCTGCCGCCGCGCACCGGGCGGCCCCGGGCGGCGAGGAACGCGCGCAGCTCCTGGTGGTTGTAGATCTCGCCGTTGAGGACGCACACGACGGTGCCGTCGTCGCTGAAGACGGGCTGGGAGCCGTCGTGGAGGCCGATGACCTTCAGCCGGCACATGGCCAGGGCGGCTTCGGCGGTGGCGAAGGAACCCGTCTCGTCGGGGCCGCGGTGCGCCATGGCGGCGCAGGCGGCCGGCGCGTAGGGAGCGTGGACGGACGTGTGTCCCAGGGACACCGTTCCGGCGATTCCGCACACCGGTCAGCCCTCCTTCAGGTCGAGGCGGCGCTTGGCGTGTCCGGACCGCAGTCCGTCCGGTGGGACGGCCCTCACGCGGACCGGTCCGACCAGCCCCGACGCGATCATCTGGGCGACGTCCGGCGCCTGCCGGTCGATGGCGGTGCGTACGGCGGCGAGCTGTCCTTCGCCGATCGTGTCCGCGACGACCCGGATGACCAGGCCGTCGTCGTCCGCCGCTTCGAAGGGGCGGCCGGGGAAGACCTCGGCCATGATCTGGGTGAGGTCGTGGTTGCTGATCCGTTCGCCGTGCTTGAGGTCGCCGGCGAGGCGTCCGTCGATGCGTTCGAAGGCGAACACCTCGCGGCCCGCGTGGTGGATACGGTGCAGTCCGGTGACGGCGTCGCCGGTCACGTAGCGGACGGCCGGGAAGTAGCTGCGGGCGAAGGAGGTGAGCAGCAGCGCTCCGCTGCCTTCCCGCCGGGACGGCACCCGGTCGTGCTCGGTGAGGCCGGGCAGGTCCTCGGGAGGCAGTACCTCGGGCAGGATGTGGTCGTGGAAGTGGTAGAGGCCGGTGTCCGCGCACGAGTACGCGATGGCGCCGATCTCGATGGAGCCGAACACGTCCAGGACGTCCTCGGGCCGCAGGCCGAAGTGTTCGGCGACGTGCGCGCGCCAGGCCGGCGGGGCGACGTCGCCCACGACCATGATCTTGCGGGGCCGGATGTCCAGGCCGGGACGGGCCTGGAGGAGCCGGTCGAGGATCATCGGCATCGTGAAGAACACCTGCGGCTGCCACGCGTTGAGCTTCTTCACGTGCTCGTCCACCGGCCGGGTGAAGTCGATGTCGTGTGCCTCGAAGCCGAGTTCGAGGAAGACGCGGCGTGCCGACGCCGCGGCGTGGCCGGTGCCGAGGTCGGCGACCGCGACGGCGCCGCGCGGCACGTCCTGGGTGAACTCGTCGAACAGGGCCCGCCGGTGGGCCACGTAGGCGTCGTCGTCGGCGGGTGAGTAGAGGATGCGCTTGCGCTGTCCGCCGGATGTGCCGGAGGTGAGGTAGGCGGAGGCGTCCGGCAGCTGCGGGTGCTCCGCGGTGTAGTAGTGCGCGCCGAGCAGGCCGGTGCCGACGAGGGGGAGGTCGGAGGAGTCGCCGGAGCCCAGGGCGCCGCGGCGCAGGAGCAGGTCGCGGTACCAGGGGAAGCGCTGGGCGTGGCCGGCCGCGAGGGCGGCCAGTTCCGCCTCGCGGGCGGGGGCGGGGGCCCGGAGCGCGGTGGCGGTGATGTGGGGCATGACGGGATGCCTTTCGTCGGGCGGGCGGGTGAGCGCGTGCGTCAGCTCCAGCGCTGTGTCTCGCCGAAGAAGCCCGGCACGCAGACGGCGAGGTCCTTCTCGACGGCCTGCCGGTAGAGGCGGTGTCCGACCGCGAGGTCGAGGACGCCGAGCCCGAAGGGTGAGAAGATCCGCGGCCGGTCGGCTGCCGGGGTGATCTCGCCGCGCAGCACCTGCGCGAGGGTGCCGTCGATGAACTCGCGGTGTCCGTAGAGTTGTTCGGCCAGGTGAGGTGAGGTGTCGGCGGTCAGGCAGTGGTCGACGTCGTCGAGGATGTTCTGCGCGCCGGCGACGAGTTCGGGGCCCAGGTCCCGCAGGGAGATGTTCAGCACGGTCTGTCCGGGGGCGAAGGCGTCGGCCCGGGTGACCCAGGGTTCGGGCGCCGTGGTGGCGAAGACGACGATGTCGGCATCGGCCGTGGCGCGCGCGAAGGAGTCCTCCTGCTCGGCCCGGTAGCCGAGCCCGCTGATGCGCCGGGTGAGGGCGGCGGCGTAGGAGGCCTCCCGGTCGTGGACGACGAAGCGGCCCACGGACCACGACTGGGCGGCGAAGAACTCGGCGATGTTGCGCGCGATGACGCCCGCTCCGACCACGCACACACGGTCCGCCGTGCGTCCGCCGGTGAGTTCCTGGGCGCCCAGGACGGCCGACGCGGCGGTGCGGGCGGAACTGATCTGTGACGCCTCCAGGCAGGCGAAGGGGTAGCCCGTCTCGTAGTCGTTGAGGAGCAGCGTGGCGGAGGCGCGGGGGATGTTCCGTTCGATGTTGCGGGGGTAGCTGGCTATCCACTTGATGCCGGAGACGCTGTGGTCGCCGCCGAGGTGGGCGGGCAGCGCGATGATGCGGGCGTCCGGCTTCTGCGGGAAGCGCAGGAAGTAGCTGTTGGGGTTGACCGAGTCGCCGGCGTCGTGGGTGAGGTAGGCGGCGCGGACCGTCTCGACGATGTCGGGGCGCGAGACGTCGATGAGGGCGCGCAGGGCGGCGCCGCCCACCACATGGAAGTCGAACATGCGGGTCTCTTCTCTCGTTACCGGGTGGGTGGGGGTGTGCCGGCGGCTGGTCAGACGGCCACGGGACGGGTGCGGGTGCTGTCGAGGACGTCGGTGCCGAGGGTGGCGGCGACCCACATGTCGTCGTAGATCGTCTGGGCGTAGCGGTCGCCCATGTCCGGGGAGAGCGCCACGACGCGCGAGTCCGCGGGTATCCGGCCTGCGATCGTCTCCAGTGCCGCGAGCACGGATCCGGTGGATCCTCCGACGGGCAGGCCGTGTTCGCGGGCCAGGCGCCGGCACATGCGGACGGCGTCGGACTCCTCGACGAGGACGACGTCGTCCACCTGGTCGGGCCGGCACAGTTCGGGGCGGCGGCTGGTGCCGAGACCGGGGATGTGGCGCGGGCCGGGGGGACCGCCGAACGTGACCGATCCGGTGGTGTCCACCGCGATGATCCGCGTCCACGGCGAGAACGCCCGGAAGTGCCGTGTGCAGCCCATGAGCGTGCCGGTGGTGCCGGCGCCGACGACCAGGACGTCGACGTGCCCGATGTTCTTCAGGATCGAGGTCGCCGTGCGCCGCGCGTGGGCCCGGGCGTTGGCGGGGTTGGCGTACTGGTTGAGCCACACCAGGCCCGGGTCGGCGTCGGTCATCTCGCGGATGCGGGCGATCCGGGTGCCGAGGTAGCCGCCGTTGCGGTCCCGCCGGGTGACCTGTACGACCTCGGCGCCGAGGGCGCGGATGAGGGCGAGGCTCTGCGGGGAGACGTTCGGGTCGGTGACGCAGGTGAAGTGGTATCCGCGGGCCGCGGCGATGACGGCGAGGGCGATGCCGAGGCTGCCGGAGGAGGATTCCACGATGCGGCCGCCGGGCCACAGCCTGCCCCTGCGTTCGGCGTCCTCCACCATGCCCAGCGCGGACTTGAGTTTCACCGAACCGGCCGGGTTCATCCCCTCCAGCTTGAGGAAGAGGTGGCTGCCGGGGAGGAGGCCGTCGAGTTCCAGGAAGACGTCGTCGGTCACGATGTCGCAGGCGCGCTGGTAGATCATCGGTTCTCCTGCTGTCCGTTCGGCGGGGTGCGGGTCACGCCGCCGCCGGGCCGGTGCGGGTCCGGCCGGGTGGCGGCGAGACGGCGCAGGAAGAGGGCTTCGGCATGGGCCAGGGCGGCGATCTCCGCCGGGCTGACGCTTTCGTCCGTGCCGTGGATGTTCGACGGCGGGTCCTCGACGCCGCAGAGGATGATCTCGGCGTCGGGGTAGAGCGTCCGGAAGGCGGAGCAGACGGCGATGGAGCCGCCGGCCCCGACCTCCAGGGGCTGGGTGCCGAAGGCGTCGCGCAGGGCGTCGCGCATCAGGGCGTGGGCCGTTCCGCCGGTGTCCGCGAGGAAGGACGGGCCGCTGGTGACGCGCCGGATGTCCAGGTGCGCTCCCCAGGGTGTGCGGGCGCGCAGATGGGCGGCGAGCGCCTCGTGGACCCGGGAGACGTCCGCGCCGGGCGGGGTCCGGACGCTGAGCAGTGCCTTCGCGGACGGCAGGAGCGCGGGTACGGCGTCGTCGAGGGGCGGTGACTGCACGGCGAGCACGGTGACGGAGGGCAGGTTCCACAGCCGGTCGGCGATGGTGCCGACGCCCAGGAGGGCGACGCCGTCCAGTACGCCGGCCTCGGCGCGGAAGTCGGCCTCGGTGTACCGCGCGGTGTTCGCCCGCGGGGCCGGCACGGCGGTCTCCGGTCCTGGGAGGCACGGGGTGCCCTGGCTGTCGTGCAGTGTGGCCAGCAGGCTGATCAGGGCGGTCAGCGCGTCGGGGGTGGGCCCGCCGTACTGGCCCGAGTGCAGGGTCCTGGACAGGGTGGAGATCTCGACCTCCACCACGGCCATGCCGCGCAGGGAGGTGGTGACGGTGGGGGTGCCCGAGGCGGCGTTCCCGGTGTCCGCGACGACGACGACGTCCGGTGTGGGCAGGTCCGGGTGCGCGCGCAGCAGTTTCTCCAGGTCGGCGTCGCCGGGCTCCTCGCAGCCGTCGACGAGGACGACGAGGTCGAGGCCGGGGTACGGCTCGCCGGCCAGGGCGTCCTGGAGTGCGCGCAGGGCGGTGAGGTGCATGACGACGTTGCCCTTGCAGTCCGCGCTGCCGCGGCCGTACCAGCGGCCGTCGCGTTCGGTCAGCTCGAACGGGGGTGAGCTCCAGGCGGTTTCGTCCTGCGCGGACACGACGTCGTAGTGGGCGTAGAGCGCCACGGTCGGCGCTCCGGGTGGTCCGGGACGGCGGGCGTAGACCGTCTCGGTGCCGTCCTCGAAGGGGAGCAGCCGGATCTCGGGGAGGCCGGCGTCCGCGAGCAGGGCGGCGATCCGGCGGGCCGCACGGTGGAAGTGGTCCTGGGAGGGGGTGCGGGCGACGGTGCGCAGCGCGACCAGTTCCGCGAGGTCCTCGCGGGCTCTGGGCATCAGTGCGCGCACGGTCGCGGCTGTGGGGGCAGCAGACATGGGGGGCTCCGGCGATGCGGGTGCGGTCGCTCAGGCGGCGGTGGGCGCGGGGCGGAGCAGCGGGTCCAGTTCCGCGAGGACCTTCTGGACGACCTCCCGTCCGGCCCTGAGCTGTGCGTCGTGCGTGCCGGCTCCCAGGTGCGGGGGCCGAGCACGTTCGGCAGGGCGAGCAGCGGTGAGCGGCCCGGGGGTTCGGTGGCGAAGACGTCCAGTGCCGCGCCGGCCGGCCGCCCTTCGCGCAGTGCCCGGGCGAGGGCGTCCTCGTCGACGATGCCGCCGCGGGAGGTGTTGACCAGGAGCGCGGTCGGCTTCATGAGGGCCAGTTCGCGGGCGCCGACGAGTCCTGTGGTCTGCGGGGTCTTCGGCAGGTGGAGGGTGACGACGTCGCTGGAGGCGAGCAGTTCGTCGAGCCCGGTGACGCGCACGTCGCCGCCGGCGGTGTCCGCGTACGGGTCGTGGGCGAGGATGCGCATGTCGAACGCGGCCAGCCGACGGGCGACCTGCCTGCCGACGCGGCCGTAACCGACGATGCCGAGGGTCCGGCCCGCGAGTTCGGCGCCGACGAAGTCGGACCGGCGCCACTCCCCGTCCGTCAGGGAGCGCGTCGCGGCCTTGACGTGGCGCACCGAGGCGACGATGAGGCCCACGGTGAGTTCGGCGACGCTCACGGTGTTGGAGTCGGGGGCGTTGACCACGGTGATGCCGCGGGCCCGGGCGGTGGCGGTGTCCACGTTGTCGAGGCCGACGCCCGCTCGTGCGACGACGCGCAGCCGTGGCGCTCGGTCGAGCACCTCGGCGTCGACCCGGGTACCGCTGCGGATGATCAGGGCATCGGCGTCCGGCAGAGCCGCGAACAGCGCCGGGCGGTCGCGGCCGTCTACGTGCCGTACCTCGCACGTGACCTCTAGGGCGGCGACGGTGTCGCCGGGCAGTGCGTCACTCACGACCACGATCGGTGAGGGCACGGTTCTCTCCTTGGAAGGGGGACAGGATCGCGCGTCTAAGCCAAACGTTTGGTTTGTTTCATAGAAAGCCTAACGTTCGGATTGTTTTTCGAGGAGGTTTCCGGTGTGTGTCCTGCGTCACTCCCCCGGGTCCCCGTGAGCCGGAGCCCGGGTCAGAGCAACCGCTCCCGGTACCACGCGGCGTGGGCCGCCAGGCCCGCGGACAGTCCGGGCCCCGGGGCGCAGCCGCCCACGGTGCGCAGCCGGGTCGCGTCGAACCAGTGGTCGACCCCGAACAGGTCCAGGAGGTGGCCGTCGCACCCGGCGGCGACCAGCTCCTGCCGGGCCCGTTCGAACGGCTGATCGCCGCGTAGCAGCGGGAAGCCGAGGTGCTGGTGCGTCGCCGCGACCAGCTCGCGCAGGCTGACCGGCCGGGGCGGACACGCGTGGAAGACGCCGGCCGCCTGCCGCGCCGGCGCGGTCAGCGCCAGGCGGGTGAGCGCGGCGGCGAGAGTGCCGACCTCCGTGAGCGACAGCAGCGCCGAGCCCTTCTCCGGCAGTCCCGAGCGCAGGGCACGCAGCATCCGCAGCAGGCCCGTCATCACCCACTGGTCGCCCCGGCCGTATACGAGGTAGGGCCGCAGGACCGCGCCGCCCGCCCCGAGCGTGAGCCGCTCACCGGCCAGGCGGGTGCGGCTGGTCGCCGATACGGGCCGCGGTTCCGCCTCGCCCTCGGCCGTCCCGCGGAAGGGCCCGTTGCCGTACACCGCCGCGGTGCTCAGCTGGACGAACCCGCTCACCCCCGCCCGCCGGGCCTCGGCCAGCAGATGGCGTGTGCCGTCGGCGTTCACCGCGAGGCAGCGCTGCTCGTCCTTGCCGATGTACGAGGCGAGGTGCAGCACCCGGTCCACACCGCGGCAGACACCGCGCAGGGACGCCGGGTCCGTCAGGTCGCCGTCCACGACCTCGAGGTGCCGCCCCCGGGACGGGGGGCGCCGGTGGGCCAGTACGCGCACCCGCACTTCCTCGGCTCGCAGGAGCGGCAGGACCGTACCGCCGATGAAACCGGACCCGCCGGTGACGAGGACGCGGGGGCGGTTCACCGGGAGGCGCCGCCCGACGGCGCCGGCGTGCCGTGGACGGCGAGTAAGCACTCGTAGACGAGGGCGCCGTCCTGTTCGGCGGTCACTCGCACCGCGCGGGTGCCGTCGCCGTCGGACAGCCGCGCCCGGACCAGGCAGGGGGCGTCGAACTCCACGTAGGAGTGGAAGTGATTGGTCATCACGGGCAGCAGGGCGGCGCCGGGGCCGGCGAGGCGTTGCGCGGCCTGCCGCGCGGCCTCCATCAGGAGCATCCCGGGTACGTGGTCGGTGGGGTGGTCGAAGAGGGTGGGGTGCGCCCAGTTGACGCGCAGCGGCCAGACTCCCTCGCGCGCGTCCTGCGTGCCGTGGTCCGCCGGCGGCCGGCCGAGCACCACGTCGGCCTCGACGGCCCGGCCGACCTCGTGGGGAGGGACGGGCGCGGGCGGTTCGGGCAGGCTGTCGGGCACCTCGGCGTGCGCGCCCCGCAGCCGCCGGTAGACCGCGGGCCGCAGACAGTTGAGGGTCATCCGGCCGCGGCCCAGGGGGACCTGCCCCCGCGCGAGACCGACGTCCATCGTCATGCCCGCGAGGTGGCCGCCGCGGAAGGTCACGCCGGTGCAGTCGACGGTCAGTTCCACGTCGGCCGGGTGGCCGTCGAGCGCGAGGGCGTCCGCGCGGAGGTCGATGCTCAGCTCCGTCATGAGCGTCGGATGATCGCGGGGCAGGTCGTAGAAGAGGTGGCTGACGAGCGAGGATGTCTGGCGGATACTCTCGGCGGCCAGCAGCGGATCGTGCCAGCGCCCGCCGACGGGCCGGTAGAAGCCGTGGCCGCGCGGCCACTGGGCTCCTATCGCGAAGCGGTTCGCGCCGAGGCGTATCCAGTCGGTGAGCAGCACCTCCCCGATCGCTCTGCGGTGGACGAGGTCGCGGGGTGCCGTCTGCTCGAAGGAGAGGGGGCGTGGGCGTCCGGTGAGCGACGTGGTGCGGGTGGTGAGGGCCAAGGGCTCGGAAAGGTCGACCGACATGTCACGCGGCTCCTGTCTACGCTGCTTCCCAGGGGCACCACTCAGCGGCCCGCCGGGATGCAGATGGTAAGGAACGACTGTTGAGCCATACAATACCCAACGTACGTTTTGTTTTATGGGCATGCAACCAGTCACTTCATGAACCTGACATGTCCGGGAACGAGGTCAGCACACGATGGCGCAACAGGAACGAGCGATCGAAACCAGACGAAGGCTCCTGGTCGGCGCGGCCAAGGTCTTCGACGAACGGGGCTACGCGGCGACCAGCATCAACGAGATCCAGGAGCGCAGTGGCGTCACCAAAGGGGCCATGTACTTCCACTTCAAGTCCAAGGAGGAGATCGCGCGAGGGGTGATGGCCGCCCAGACCGAGGTCCCGGTCGAACCCCGCACGCCGTCGGTGTCCCCCTTGCAGCAGGTCATCGACCTCACCCAGCTCCTGGCCCAACGGCTGCGCACGGACGTCCTGTTCCGGGCGAGCATAAGGCTCACGGTGGAGCGCGGCACCTTCCAGACGAACGACTCCGACCTGTACGACTGGTGGCTGCGGGCCTTCGGCCGGGAACTGGTGCGTGCCCAGGGCGCCGGAGAGCTCCGGGAGGACGTCGTTCCGGAGGATGTGGCGGCGAGCGTGGTCGGTTCCTTCACCGGCATCCAGATGCTCTCCCACGTCAAGTGCGGCCTCAGCGATCTGCACGAGCGCCTGACTTCCTGGTGGCAGCAGATCCTCCCGGGCATCGCGACGCCGGAGGCGGTGCGCAGGGCACTGCCGGCGGGGTCACCGGAACTCGGTCTGACCGGCGACGGGGACTGACGGCCCGACAGAGCGGTAAGGCCGGGGCCGGGACGTGGAGTTCCCGGCCGGGGGAACCGGCCACCGGGCAGCCGCCTCCTCCCCCATCAAGACTTCCCGAAGCGGTCCTCGTGGTGCTCCGAGCGGCCGTGTCCGGCGCCTGTACGTGTCGGCCGGAGCGTCTCCCCCGTACCGGCGTCCCGGCGGCGGCCGAGCCGCGGCGCACCGCCGTTCACCCCGTCGTGGCCGTCGCTCGACCGCCGTTCGCCCGTCGTGGCCGTCGTGGCCGTCGTGGCCGTCGTGGCCGTCGTGGCCGTCGCGCGACCGTCAGGCGGAGCCGAACAGGTCGCTCACCGTCGTCGCGATCTTCCTGCGCCACGCGCCCGTACCGGCGGACCGGAGTGCCGGCTCCGCGGCGCCCCGGTGTCCCGCCGGTTCCGCCCAGTCGGGGGGCATGTCGCCGTCCACCAGGAACTCCAGCAGCATGGGCCCCCTGCCGGCGAGCGCGTCCCGCCAGACGGGGGCTACCTGGCCGGGCCGCTCGCACCGGGTGGCGGGCAGGCCGAGAAGCCCGGCGTAGTCCGTGTAGGACACGGCGGGCACCCCCCCGGTGGCCGGGATCCGCGGATCACCGGCGGCCGTCCGGCGCTCCCAGGTCAGCCGGCTGAGGTCCTCGTTGTTCAGGACACAGAAGAGTGTGGGCGGCAGATCGGCGAGGCGTTCGAGGTGCCGGCGCACGGTGATCAGCTCGTTCATGCCGCCGGCTTGCAGGGCCCCGTCGCCGATCAGGGCGATCACCGGGCGCTCGGGGAAGGCCAGACGGGCCGCCAGGGCGTAGGGCACGGCGGCGCCGGGGGTGCCCAGATGCCGTGAGAGGGCCGCGCGCATGCCGTCGCGCAGCTGGAGGTGCCGCGTCCACCAGTCCAGGGCCGTCCCCGAGTCGGTCACGACGACGGCCCGCTCCGGCAGCCGCGCGGACAGCTCGGCGACCACGGAGCGGGGGCTGACGGCCATGCCGAAGAAGCGCCGCGCCTTGGTCCGCCCCTCGGCATGCCATTCCCGCACCGCCTCCTCGACATCGGCGCGCCACCGGCGGTCGGCCTGGCGCCGGAGCAGGGGACGGAGTGCGTCCAGAGCCGTGGCGACGTGCCCCGTCAGCCGCACGGCGGACGGCACCGCGTCGGCCACGGGGCAGGCACCGGAGTCCGCGTCGACGCAGACGACGTGCCGGGGGCCGGTGTCCGGCAGCAGACAGGTGTCGAAGTCGTGCGCCCCGACCAGGAGCAGGGTGTCGCAGTCGCGGACCAGGGCGGCGGCGGGCGCACTGCCGAGGGTGGCGGCCACTCCCGTGACATGGGGGAGGTCGTCCGGCACGACGTCGCGGCCCAGGGGCGTCTTGGCGAGACCCGCGCCGAGCAGTTCCGCGATGTCCTCGACCCGGCCGGCCCCTTCGGCGGCGTCCGGGCCGACGACGACGGCGACCCGGCGGCCGTCGTTCAGGAGGTCCGCCGCTCGCCGCACCTGCCGGTCCGGCGGCGGCACCGGCGGGCTCAGGTGCAGGGGGGACGCGGTGGCCTCCTGGTCACCGTGCGGCCCGGGCGGCGCCTCGGCCTCCAGCACGGCGCGGGGCAGGATGAGTGTGGCCACTCCCCGGCCGCTCACCGCGGCGCGCAGCACCCGGTCCAGCGCGTCCGCGACGAGAGCCGGGTCGGTGACCCGCTCGGAGTACTCGGACACCTGGGCGAAGAGCTGGGAGGCGGGGACGGCGCGCCGCCGGTCGCTCACGCCCGGGGGCACCGGTTCCTCCCCCACCACCGCCAGCACCGGGCTCCGGTCGAGCGCCGCGTCGTACAGGCCACTGAGCAGGCGCAGTCCGCCGGGTCCGGACCGGGCCAGACAGCAGCCCGTCCTTCCGGTGAGCTTGGCGTGGGCGCAGGCCATCAGCGCGGCCGACTCCTCCTGCCGCGCCTGTACGAACTCGGGCGTCGGCGAGTCACCGGTGAGCACGCTGACCAGGGGGTCCACGGCTCCGCCCGGCACGCCGAACACCCGGTCCACGTCCCAGGCGCGCAGACGCGCCGCGACGAACTGGGCGACGCCGCTCACGTGACCTCCCGCAGCGTTCCGGGCCTAGCGGTCCTGCGGCGCCGGGTAGCCCCGGGAGCGCGCCGCAAACCAGGGCCGGCGTCCACCGCGGGTCCCCCTGCCGCGATTTCGGCCGCGCGTGCCGGGGGCACCCGTGCCAGGCTCGGAACGGGCGGTGAACGGCCGGACGCGGTGCGCAGTCGGCAGGGCCGGGCGGAGGAGGGCGATCGCAGCGTGACGGTGTCTCACGAGGACGGGCCGGCCCGGCCCGCCTCGCGCGGGGAGCGCGTGGTGAGCGCGCTCGACAGGCGGCTGCCGGTCGCCTCGGCGGGCAAGCGGTTCCTGCGCAAGGCGTTCCCCGACCACTGGTCTTTCCTGCTCGGCGAGATCGCCCTCTACAGCCTGCTGGTGCTGGTGGTCACGGGCGTCTTCCTGACCTTCTTCTTCCACCCCGACATGACGGAGCGGCCGTACACCGGCTCCTACCTCCCGCTGGAGGGCGTGATCACGTCGGAGGCGTACGCCTCGGTACTGCACATCAGTTTCGAGGTGCGCGGGGGCCTGCTGATGCGGCAGGTCCACCACTGGGCCGCGCTGGTGTTCGTCGCCGCGATCGGCGTGCACATGCTGCGGATCTTCTTCACCGGCGCTTTCCGGCGTCCCCGTGAGGTGAACTGGACGATCGGCGTCACCCTGTTCATGCTGGCGCTGCTGGAGGGCTTCTGCGGCTACTCGCTCCCCGACGACCTGCTGTCGGGGACCGGCCTGCGCACGGCCCAGGGCATCGTGCTGTCGATCCCGGTCGTCGGCACGTACCTGGCGTTCTTCGTCTTCGGCGGCCGGTTCCCCGGACACGAGATCGTCCCGCGCCTGTACGTGGCCCACATCCTGCTGCTGCCCGGGCTGCTGCTGGCGCTGGTGGTGGTGCACCTGGCGTTCGTCATCCACCACAAGCACACCCAGTGGGCCCAGCCCGGCCGGACCAACCGCAACGTGGTCGGCAAGGCGTTCTTCCCGCAGTACACGGCCAAGTCCGTCGGCCTCTTCTTCGTCGTCGCGGGCGTGCTCACCCTGATGGCCGCGGTGATGCAGATCAACCCGGTGTGGAGCTTCGGCCCCTACCGTGCCGACCAGGTGTCCATCGACGCTCAGCCCGACTGGTACGTGGGTTTCCTGGAGGGCGCTCTGCGCCTGATGCCCGGCGCGGAGACCGACATCGCCGGCCACACGATCGTCTGGGACGTCCTCCTGCCCGCCGTGGTGCTGCCCACGACGCTGTTCCTCGTGCTGTACGCCTATCCGTTCTTCGAGCGGTGGATCACCGGGCCGGGCCCCGAGCAGCATCTGTGCGACCGCCCGCGCAACCAGCCCACCCGCACCGCGCTGGGTGCCGCCGCCGTCTCCGCGTACGCCGTGCTGCTCATGGCGGGCGGGCAGGACGTCATGGTGCACGTCTTCGACGTCCGGCTGGAGGTGCTGACGTACACCTTCCGTACCGCGCTGTTCGTGGTGCCGTTCGTCGTCCACCGCGCCACGAAACGGGCGTGTCTGGGGTTGCAGGCGGCCGACCGGCGGCGTCTGCTGGAGGGACGGGCGACCGGCGAGGTGCGGCGTGGCCCCGAGGGCGGATACCAGGAGGCGCGGACGCTGCTGCCCGCGTCCGAGGCGTACCGCATCCTCGTGCGCGACGTACCACGGCCGCGGGCCCACGGCACGGAGGTGTGGCGCTGGTTCCACAAGCACCGGATCCGCAACGCGCTCAGCCGGTGGTACTTCGGCAAGCGGGTGGAGCTGCCCGCCACCGAGGGACAGCTCCACCGTGTCCAGGTGGTACGCGCCGCGCCGGGGACGACGGAGGAGAGCGACGGGTGAGCGAGGAGGCCGGGGCATGACGGACGACACCGCCGCACGGGCGGCCCGGGAGGACGGGCCCGCGTCGCGGGAGAACCTGCTCACCGGTCCGCAGCCGGACGTGGCACGGGCGGCCGGGTACGCCGACGCCCCGCCCCGCATGGGGTTCTTCACCGACACCTCGGTGTGCATCGGCTGCAAGGCGTGCGAGGTGGCGTGCAAGGAGTGGAACGCCGTCCCCGAGGACGGCCTCGAACTCACCGGCATGTCGTACGACAATACGCAACGTCTCGGCGCCGACACCTGGCGGCACGTCGCCTTCATCGAGCAGCGCAAGCCGTTCGGCGGGCAGGAGCCCGGGGTCGGGCACGAGGACGTCGACGTGTTCGCCGCCGCGTCCGCCCTGGGCACCGGTCCGGCCTCGCCGGGCCCGGGGGCCACCACTCCCCCGCCGGGTGCGGCCCCCGCCGGCGCCCCCGCCGGGGAGATCTCCCCGGTGTCCCCCGACGGCCGCACCGAACTGCGCTGGCTGATGGCCTCGGACGTGTGCAAGCACTGCACGCACGCCGCCTGCCTCGACGTGTGTCCCACCGGCTCGCTGTTCCGCACCGAGTTCGGCACGGTCGTCGTCCAGGAGGACATCTGCAACGGCTGCGGCTACTGCGTCCCCGCCTGCCCGTACGGCGTCATCGACCAGCGCCAGGACGACGGGCGGGCGTGGAAGTGCACCCTGTGCTACGACCGTCTCGGCGTGGGCATGGAGCCGGCCTGCGCCAAGTCCTGTCCGACCGACTCCATCCAGTTCGGCCCGCTGGACGAACTGCGGGACCGGGCCGCCGCCCGGGTCGCCCAGCTGCACGCGGCCGGGGTCACGGACGCGCGGCTGTACGGCGAGGACCCCGGGGACGGCGTCGGCGGCGACGGGGCGTTCTTCCTGCTGCTGGACGAGCCGGAGGTCTACGGTCTGCCGCCCGACCCGGTCGTGACCACCCGTGACCTGCCGGCCATGTGGCGGCACGCGGCGGCGGCGGCCGTCTCGCTCGCCGCGCTGGCCGCCGCCAGCTTCGTCAGGAGGCCGCGATGACCGGTTCCGATGTCACCCGGGACGGTGTGGAGGGCGCACGCCCCGGGCGCGACGCCCTCACCGGCGCGCATACGGGACGCCGACGGCGCGGCGGGCGCGGGCGTGGGCGTGGTGAGCGGGCGATGGTGCCCGACGCCGAGTTCTCCTCGTACTACGGCAAGCCGATCCTGAACAAGCCGACCTGGAAACCCCTGGACATCGCGGGCTACCTCTACCTGGGGGGACTCGCCGGCGCGTCGTCGCTGCTGGGCGCCGGGGCGCACGTCACCGGCCGGCCCGCACTGGCCCGGACGGCGAAGACCGGGGCGGCGGGCGCGATCTCCCTCTCCCTCGTGGCGCTGGTGCACGACCTGGGCCGGCCCGCCCGTTTCCTCAACATGCTCCGGGTGTTCAAGCCGACCTCCCCCATGAGTGTGGGGTCGTGGCTGCTGATGGGCTACGCGCCGCTGGCCCTGGCTGCCGCCGCGACCGACGTCGCCGGCCGGTACCGCCTGGTGGGCGCCGCCGCGACCGCGTCCGCCGCCGTGCTCGGGCCGGCCGTCGCCACGTACACCGCCGTGCTGATCTCCGACACCGCCGTGCCGTCGTGGCACGAGGGGCACCGGGAGATGCCGTTCGTCTTCGCCGGGTCGGGCGCCACCGCGGCGGCCGGGCTGGCGCTGGCCTGCGTGCCGCCGGGGCAGACCGGTCCGGCGCGCCGCCTGGCCGTTCTCGGCGCCGCGCTCGAACTGGGCTCGTTCCAGCTGATGAAGCGGCGGACGGGGCTGGCCGCCGAGCCGCTGGAGCGGGGCAGGCCGCACGCGCTGCTGCGCGCCGCGGAAGCGCTCACCGTCGGGGGTACCGCGCTGGGGGCCTGCGCCGGCGGGCGGAGCCGGGTGTCCGCCGCGGTGGCGGGTGCGGCGCTGCTGGCCGGTTCCGCGGCCCTGCGGTTCGGGATCTTCCACGCGGGAGTGGCCTCGGCCGAGGACCCCAGGTACACGGTCGTGCCCCAGCGGGAACGGCTGGCAGCCCGCTCGCTCCCCGCCTCGACCGGGCCCGGCACGGACGGATCCGGGACCACCGGGTCCGGCACAGGCGAACCCGGGGCCTGACGCGGGAACCCGTTGGCGCGGGATGGGGCGACGCCGGCCGTCGGCCTCGCGACATAGTTGTGGTCCGCCCGTGCCGCCGGGGGTCAGGGGAGGCGCGGTTCGCCTCCGGGGGCAGGTGGCGCCAGGGCGTCGGCCGCCGCGGCCAGCCGCTCCTCCCGCCGTACCCAGGACCAGGTGACGCCGGCGGCGGTGACACTCAGCGGCAGCATGCCGACGATCATGGCGATGCCCTCCGCCGAGTGCCCGGTGGCGATGACGCCGACCGCGGGCAGGTCGAGCAGCGGGGCGGCCAGGAAGAGGTACAGGCACCGGCCCGGGTCGCTGAGGCGGTGCCGGGTGCGGGCCACGACCGGCACCCAGAACAGCACGGCGCCCGCGAGCAGCGGCGGCTCCGTCACGAGAGGTCCCGCGGTGGGCGTCAGGCCCGCCGGGCCGCCGAGGACCGCCCAGGTGTGCAGCAGGACGAGCAACGGCAGGGCGACGCCCGGGGGCAGGCTGATCCACTCCCACAAGGGGCTACGGCGTACCAGCCGCATGACGCCCGGCACCACGGCGGCGAGGGTGAGCCCCGACCAGGCCATGAGCGCCACGGACGACAGCTGCGTCATGTGCCCGGAGTGGTCCATTCCGGTCACGGCGGTCACTCCTCCCGGGCCGTCGTGCCGCGCACGGCGAGGGCCACCGCGACGCCCAGCAGGGGGATGGCGAGGGCCAGCAGCCACGGACCGTAGACGAACGCGAGGGCCACCAGCGCGCAGCCCAGCCCGGCGGGCAGCGCGGCGGCGGCACCGCGGTCCGGCACCCGGTAGCGGACGTGCTGCTCGGGTCCCCAGCGGGACGACAGCAGCACGAGCACGCCGGCCAGTTCGATGCCGAGCACGGCACCGCCCCACAGCCAGTACACCAGCGCGCTCTCGCCGTACACCGCGAGCACCGCCAGCAGCAGTGCGTTGAGCACACCCCAGCCTGCGACGACCACGAACGGCAGGTGGCGCTTCACGACCGGCTCCCCTCCCCCGCCCCCTCCCGCCGCCGGCGCAGGTCCAACAGCGGAGCGAAGCTCGTGATCGGCGGAACGGGGCGCTCGGGGGTGAAGTTGTACCGGGGCGGCGGCGAGGTGGTCGCCCATTCCAGGGAGTGTCCCTCCCACGGGTCGTCCGGGGCCGGTTCGGCGCGGCCGTGTGCGCGCCGGCGCAGGGTCCACAGGATGTTCACGACGAACACGGCCGTACCGGCGGCGAGGAAGGCGGCCCCGATGCTGGAGAGCAGGTTCATCAGGGCGAACCCGTCGAACGCCGCGTACGTCACCACGCGGCGCGGCATGCCCTCGTAGCCGAGGGCGAACATCGGCAGGAACGTCAGGTTGGTGCCGACCCCGAGCAGCCAGAAGTGCAGCCGGCCGCCGCGCTCGTCGAACATCACGCCGGTCACCTTGGGGAACCAGAAGTACACCGCCGCGAACAGCCCGAAGGCACTGCCGGCGAACAGGACGTAGTGCAGGTGGGCGACGACGAAGTAGCTGTCGGTGACGTGGTAGTCGATCACCGGGGTGCCGACCATGATGCCGGTCAGCCCGCCGATCAGGAACTGCGGGACGAAGGCGAGGGCGAACAGCATCGGTGTACGGAACCGAAGGCGTCCGCCGAGGAGGGTGCCCAGCATGCCGAAGTACTCCACACCGGCGGGGACGAGCAGGGCGATGGAGGTCAGCGAGTAGTAGTCGTTGGCCGCCTGGCCGGTGGCGAACATGTGGTGGCCCCACACGCTCATCGACAGCGCGGCGAACACCAGCAGCGACAGGACGGTGCCGGTGTAGCCGAAGAAGCGGCGCCCGGAGAAGACGGCGAGCACCTCCGCTACCGCCGCCAGGTAGGGGAAGAACATCACGTAGACCACGGGGTGGCCGTAGAACCAGAACAGGTGCTGGTAGCCGATGTTCCAGGTGTTCGAGGCGAAGACGGACGGGTCGGCGCGTCCGACGGCGAGCAGGACCAGCGCGGCCAGCAGGGCGGGGAACGCGCCGATCACCATCAGGCAGGTGGCGATCATCGACCAGGAGAACACCGGCAGGCGCAGCATGGTCATGCCCTGCGTGCGCTTGCGCAGCACCGTCCACAGGACCGCCCAGCCCATGACGATGGTTCCGGTGGTCGCGAGGAAGACCCCGGCGATCCACAGGTCGGGGCCGGCGCCGGGCGAGTGGACGCTGTCCGCCATCGGCGGGTAGGAGAACCAGCCGTCGCCGTGGGCGCCGCTCGGGGTGGCGAAGCCCGCCAGCATGACGACCGCGCCGAACACGTAGAGCCAGTAGCCCAGCAGTGTCAGCCGGGGAACGGCGATGCCGGGGGCGCCGATCTGGAGGGGCACCAGGTACACGCCCATCCCGATGGCGAACGGCGTGAGCACCATGTAGATCATGCCGGAACCGTGGATGGTGAACAGCTGGTTGTACGTGTGGGCGTCGACCAGGTGCTGTTCGGGCCGTGCGAGCTGGGTCCGCATGATGAGCGCGAGGATGCCCACCAGCACGAACAGGACGAGCGAGGTGCCGATGGTCAGGAGCCCGATCCGTTTGTGGTCGGTGCTCGTCACCCAGCCCGCCCAGCTGCCGGGCGGAACCGGCTCGCCCGTGGTCTCCCGCACGGTGCCGGGCGGCGCCGATGTCATGCGGCCCCCTGTCCGCCGCCGTGCAGCCAGCGGTCGTACTTCTCGGGCGACACCGCCCTGACCCAGAAGTGCATCTCGTAGTGCCGCTCCCCGCAGAACTCGGCGCACTTGCCCAGCCAGCGGCCCTGCCGGTCCATCGTGAAGGTGAAGGTGTTCACGTGGTGGGGGAAGGCGTCCATCTTGTAGCGCAGGTCCGGGATCCACAGCGAGTGGATCACGTCACGGGAGGTCAGGCGCAGCCGGACGGGGCGGCCGGTAGGCACCACCAGGGTCGGCAGGTGACCGCCCCGGCAGGTGCCGGAGACGCTGGGCCGCTCGGCGGCCCGGGGGTAGGCGAAGGTCCAGCACCACTGGAAGCCGGTGACGTCGACGCGTACGGGCGGGCGGTCGGCGGCCTGGTGCTCGCGGTGGTTCTGCCACGCCGTCCACGCCACCAGGAACACGGCGAAGGCGCCCAGCACGCCGACGTAGTAGGCCTCCAGCCGTGGCCGCTCCGCCCGCTGGGACGCGGTCACCCGCCGGGAGGCACGCCGCCGGGACAGGGCGTAGCCGAACACGGCCAGCACGACGACGAACACCACGCCCGCCACGACCGACTCCAGTGCGAAGACGTCCCCGAAGATGTGACGCTGTCTCACCGCGTCGGCCTGCCCGCCGGGTCAGCGGTCCGGGGCCGCGGGCGGCGCTCGGGATACGACCGCCCTGCCGCTGCGTGAGGACACCTCAGAACCATCCGATCACTCCCGTCTCGCGTCGGGGCCGGGCCATTGGCGGACACTACGGGCGGGCCCGTAGGTTCCGCGAGCAGACACACCGCAGGGCGGAGTGCCCGCGAAGCACCGGCTGACACCCGTCCCGCGCGGATCCTGCGGCTCGGTGACGGGGCGTCGGCCCGGGGGTGAGCATGGCCGGCCGGGTGTGTCGGGAAAGCGCGGGGCGGGCAGTCATGACCTCCGCCGGCCGGGGCCAGCCGCCCCTCGCCGCACCCGCTGCTGCCTCACCCGCTCCTCGTCTCACCCGCCCCTCACCTCACCGTTCGCTGGAGCCCCGATGTGGAAGCTCGGAAGGAGGCGCCGGAAGGACGCGCGGCGCGTCGAGCTGTGCGACCTGTGCGACCTGTGCGCCGCGGTCATCGCCGCCGACGAGGCCGTGCGCGGATACGTACCGGACTCCTCCTCCGCGCACGCCACCCTCGACTGGTTCGACGGCCTCCGCCTCCTGACCGCCTGCGGCGAGGAGCATCTCGAACGTCTGCGGGAGGAGTACCGGCGCCGCCCGTTCGTGCGGGAGGAGCTCTGGGCCGCGAAGATCACCCGGGTTCTGACCAGCGGTCCCCCGGCTCTCGGCCTCGTGGAGCTGGCCTGCCGCACCGGCCTCCACGAGTCGGAGATCCGGCGCGCCCTCGCCTGGCACGACCGGCACCGGCGGGAGGGGGACGGCGGCGCTCCGTGAGGCGGTGTGCGCAGTTCGGGCTCGGTCACGGCGGGTACCCGCTGCCGTGGTGAGGAGGGGAGAAAGGGAACCGGTGCCATGCCCACGCAGGAACAGGTGCGGCGGCTGCTGGCCGACGGTCTCGGCTACGAGGAGGCCGGGCGCCGCCTCGGCATACCGGCGGGACGGGCGTTCCTGATCGCCACCGGGCTGCCCGCGGACGGCGGTGACACGCTCACCACCGAGGAACAGCACCGCCCCGGTATGCCCCGGGAGTCCACCCAGCACCTGGTGAACCCGGCGGCGGAGAACCCGACCGGCAAACCGGCCGTACGCGACTGGCTGCGGACGCGGGCCCACGGCGACGCCCAGATGCGCCGGGCCGCGCGGTCCCACGATGCCTGACCGGCGAGCCTGCCGGGAGGCGGGACGGCCGCCCGGGAGCCGCCGGGCGGCCGTTCCGCCTCCGGATGCCGTGCCCGCCCGCCTGCGGAACAATCGGCACAGGACGGAGGGTGACTGAACGGCGGGCGGACGGGTACCCGCGGCCGCATCGAGTACGACGGGAAAGGCGGGCGTGATGGGTGTACGCACCTGGATCGACTCCTGGCCGGTCTACCGCCAGCTGAAGGGGACGGACCCCCTGGGCCGGGGGGCCGCGGCCAAGAGCGGCGCCAGCGAGCGGCTGCGCCCGCGGGTCGCCTCCGCGGACCGGGTGGTGAAGTCCGTCTGCCCGTACTGCGCGGTCGGCTGCGGCCAGAACGTGTACGTCGAGGAGGGGCGCGTCACCCAGATCGAGGGCGACCCCGACTCCCCCATCTCGCGCGGCCGGCTCTGCCCCAAGGGCGCCGCCAGCCTGCAACTGACCACCGGCGACGCCCGCGAGCACCATGTCCTGTACCGGCGCCCGCACGGCACCGACTGGGAGCGGCTGGACCTCGGCACGGCGATGGACATGATCGCCGACCGGGTGATCGAGTCGCGCCGGACCGGCTGGCAGTGGGAGGTCGACGAGACCCGCACCCGGCGCACCCTGGGCTTCGCGAGCCTGGGCGGGGCCACACTCGACAACGAAGAGAACTACCTGCTCAAGAAGCTGTTCACGGCGCTGGGAGCGATCCAGATCGAGAACCAGGCGCGCATTTGACACTCCTCCACCGTTCCCGGTCTGGGAACCTCGTTCGGACGCGGCGGCGCGACCACCTTCCAGCAGGACCTCCAGCACGCCGACTGCATCGTCATCCAGGGCTCGAACATGGCCGAGTGCCATCCGGTCGGGTTCCAGTGGGTGATGGAGGCCAAGGCGCGGGGCGCGAAGGTGATCCACGTCGACCCGCGGTTCACCCGCACCAGCGCGCTGGCCGACGTGCACGTGCCGCTGCGCGCGGGCACGGACATCGCGTTCCTCGGCGGGATCATCAACTACGTCCTGCGGAACGACAAGTCCTTCCGCGAGTACGTGGTCGCCTACACCAACGGCCCCATGGTGCTGAGCGAGGACTTCCGCGACACCGAGGATCTCGACGGCGTCTTCTCCGGACTGGACCCCGACACCCGGAGCTACGACAACGAGACCTGGCAGTACGCGGGCACGGAGGTCCAGGCCGCCTCCGGCGAGCGTGACCAGGAGTACGAGGAGCGCACCGACGGCGGCAGCACGGTGACCGACGCCGCGCGCGGCGAGTCCCACGGCTCCGGCGGCGCGGCGATCCCCGAGGGCGAGCCCGAGCGGGACGAGACGCTCACCCACCCGCGCTGTGTGTTCCAGGTCCTCAAGCGGCACTACGCCCGGTACACCCCGGAGATGGTCGAGCAGATCTGCGGGGTTCCCGAGGACATCTTCCGCCAGGTGTGCGAACTGGTCACGGACAACTCCGGGCGCGAGCGGACCACCGCGTTCGCCTACGCGGTCGGCTGGACGCAGCACACGACCGGCGTGCAGTACATCCGCGCCGCCTCCGTGCTCCAGAGCCTCCTGGGGAACATCGGCCGGCCCGGCGGCGGCATCCTCGCCCTGCGCGGGCACGCCTCGATCCAGGGCTCGACGGACATCCCCACGCTGTTCAACCTGCTGCCGGGCTACATCCCCATGCGGCACGCCCACCGGCAGGAGACCCTGGACACCTTCGTGGCGGCCGAGGCGGCGCACAAGGGCTACTGGGGCAACATGCGGTCCTACCTGGTCAGCCTGCTCAAGGCGTACTGGGGAGGGGTGGCCACCGAGGAGAACGAGTTCTGCTTCGACTACCTGCCGAGGCTCACGGGTTCGCACTCCACCTACGAGACGGTGATGGCCCAGCTGGACGGGATCTGCAAGGGTTACTTCCTCATCGGCGAGAACCCCGCGGTCGGCTCCGCCGACGCCAAGATGCAGCGCCTCGGCATGGCCGAGCTGGACTGGCTGGTCGTCCGGGACTTCTCGCTGATCGAGTCGGCCACCTGGTGGAAGGACGGCCCGGAGATCGAGACCGGTGAGCTGCGCACCGAGGACATCGGGACCGAGGTGTTCTTCCTGCCGGCCGCCGCGCACACCGAGAAGGACGGCACCTTCACCAACACCCAGCGGCTGCTCCAGTGGCACCACCAGGCGGTCGAGCCGCCCGGCGAGGCGCGCAGCGACCTGTGGTTCGCCTATCACCTGGGCCGGATCATCCGGGAGAAGCTCGCCGCGTCCACCGACGAGATGGACCGGCCGGTGCTGGACCTGACCTGGGACTATCCCACGAAGGGGGAACACGCCGAACCGGAGGCGGAGGCCGTCCTCGCCGAGATCAACGGCTACGACGCGCAGGGAGAGCCGCTCACCTCGTACGAGCAGCTGAAGGACGACGGCTCGACCGCCTGCGGCTGCTGGATCTATTGCGGGGTCTACGCCGACGGCATCAACCAGGCGGCCCGCCGCAAACCCGGCAAGGAACAGAACTGGGTGGCCAACGAGTGGGGCTGGGCCTGGCCCGCCAACCGCCGCATCCTGTACAACCGCGCCTCGGCCGACCCGGACGGCAAGCCGTGGAGCGAGCGCAAGGCACTGGTGTGGTGGGACGAGGAGAAGGGCTCGTGGTCCGGGCACGACATCCCGGACTTCAAGGCCGACAAGTCACCCCGGTACCAGCCGCCTCCGGACGCGACCGGCCCGGAAGCCCTGTCGGGCACCGACGCGTTCGTCATGCAGGCGGACGGCAAGGCGTGGCTGTACGTGCCGTCGGGGCTCACCGACGGCCCGCTGCCCACCCACTACGAACCGCAGGACTCGCCGTACCCGAACCTCCTGTACGGCCGGCAGCGCAACCCGGTACGGCAGTTGCTGCCGCCGCACCCCGACAACCGCTACCAGCCCAGCGGCACCGAACCCGGCTCGGAGGTGTTCCCGTACGTGGCCACCACCTACCGGCTCACCGAGCACCACACCGCGGGCGGCATGTCCCGCTGGCAGCCCTACCTGGCGGAACTGCAACCCGAGTTCTTCTGCGAGGTGTCGCCGGAACTGGCCGCCGAACGCGGACTGGAACACACCGGCTGGGCGACGATCGTGAGCGCGCGCGGAGTCATCGAGGCGCGGGTGCTGGTGACCGACCGCGTGCCGCCGCTCACGGTGCACGGACGCCGTCTCTACCAGGTCGGGCTCCCCTACCACTGGGGACCGAACGGCTACACCACGGGGGACGCGGCCAACGAACTGCTGCACATGGCTCTCGACCCCAACACCCACATCCAGGAGACCAAGGCGTTCGCCGTCGACATCCGTGCGGGACGCCGGCCACGGGGACCGGCCGCCCCGGAGCTGGTGCGCGCCTACCGGGCCCGCGCGGGCATCGACGAGCACACCGGAACCGAACTCTGACGTCCACGCCGCCCGGTGTGCCGGCCGACCCGGTGCGGGGGTGGCGTGGCGGTCGCGCGGGTGTGGGTACTCGCCGGTGTGCGCGGGGAAGCGCGCACACCGGCTGTGGAGGTGCTGACGATGCGGACCGGACTGCTGAGGGCCATCGGAGCGGCGACCTGCGCCTACGGGATCGCCACCGCGTACCGGCCGGGCCTGCTGGCGCGCCCCTGCGGGCTGGTGGATCCGGACGGCCAGGTGGGTCCGCACACCGCGATGGTCCTGCGCCCGCTGGCCTGGCGGGACGCCGCCACCGGCCTGGCGATGCTCGTCGCCCCCCAGGGGCCGGCCCTGGTCACGGCCACCACCCTGCGCATCGCCTCGGACGTCGGTGACGCCCTGCTCCTGGGCCCCGTCCTGCCCGGCCGCGTCCGCCGTGCCGGGGCGGCCGTCAGCGCCCTGGGCTGGGCCGCCCTGACGGTCGCGGGCCTCGTCGGCAGGGACCGGCACGCCACGGCGATGTACTGACGCGCAGGCCGCCCTCCCGCCGCATCAGGGGCCGTCTCCTCGTGTCCCTCACCCGGAACCGTCCGCCCCCCGGGCGAGGCGGACCCGGATCCTGTCCGGCCGCACGGGCAGGGTGGTGAAGCGGACACCGGTCGCGTCGCGCAGGGTGTCGGCCGGGGCGGGGCGGACGTCCCGGCAGGAGGGGCCGCAAGTCTCCCCGTTCGGCGGGCTTCCGCGCCGCCGGCGGAGCGAACGCCCGCGGACGGCCGAGGGCGCAGGTGGCGGCGGTCACCCGGCCCTCCCCGGTCACCCGCAGGGGTTCCCGGTCCGGCCCCCGCGGGGCGAGGTCACCGGAGGGGCGGGACGACACCGGCCGACAGCCGGGTGGCGATGGCCCGAGTGGGCCGAAGGGACCATCGGCCCGTCGGCCCGTCGGCGCGGGGCGCACGCTGCGGCGGGTCAGGCCGGGGGGAAGCGGGCGGCGAGCAGGGCCCGGTCGTCGGGGAAGGCCGCGTCGGGCTGGTGGTGCAGGAAGCGGTCGCAGAGTTCGGCGAGGCCGAGCCCGGCCGCGACGCGCGCGCACGCGGTCAGCCTCTCCAGCCCGACGGTGATGACCTCGCGGCGGCGTTCGACCAGCCCGTCGGTGTACAGCAGGAGGGTGTCGTCCTCGGCGAGCGTGCGGGCCGCCTGCCGGTAGCGGAAGCCGTGGACGGGGCCCAGCGGCGGGTTGACGGCCCCGTCGAGGTAGGTGCTGGTGCCGTCGGCGTGGACGAGCAGGGGCGGCGGGTGCCCGGCGGCGGCGTAGGCCAGCGTGCGGGTGGGACGGTGGAAGACGAGGTAGCAGGCGGTGGCCATCCGGCCGGGGTGGTAGCGGCCCAGGAAGGCGTTGAGTTCGTCGAGGACCGAGGTGGGCCGGGCGCCGTAGCGGGGGACGATGTTGCGCAGGGCGGCGGTGATCTGCGCCATGACGGTGGCCTCGCGCAGTCCGTGCCCGGCGACGTCCCCGATGCTCAGGCCGATGTGATCGGCGTCCACGTCGTAGACGTCGTACCAGTCGCCGCCGACGGAGAGCAGGTCGCCGCCGGGGGCGTAGCAGGTGGCGGCGGCGAGGCCGGGGAGGACCGGCAGGCGTGGCAGCAGGCTGCGCTGGAGGCGTTCGGCGACCTGGTGCTCGTGTTCGTGCAGTCCGGCGCGGCGCAGGGCCTGGGCGATCTGCTGGGCCACGGCGACGGCGTGTTCCGGGGCGGCGCCCGGGTCGGCGCCGTGGATGACCAGCAGGCCCAGGTGGGTGCCGTCCGCCTCCAGCGGGAGGGTCAGCGGCGGCTCCGCGGCCGACGGCGCGCGGGGCGGGGCCGGGGCGGCGGCGGGGGCCGGGTGGTCCAGGTCGGTCCAGTCGGCGGCGGCCGGGGAGGGGTGTTCGCCGGGCTGGAGGGGCGGTACCAGGCGCGTGGAGTGCAGGCGGAGTTCGACGGCGGTGGCGCCCAGGGCGGGCAGCGCGGCGTCCTGGACCGCGCGGGAGACCTCCGTGACGGTGACCGCGGTGGCCAGGGCGGCGGTCAGGGTGTAGAGGTGCTGGAGCCGGCCGCGGGCGGCCTGTTCGGCGGCCAGCAGGCGGGCGCGTTCGGCCTCCAGGGAGCGGCGGAAGGCGAGTTCCCGGTTCAGGGCGGAGACCTGCTGGCTGAGGACGACGAACTGGTCGGCTCCGTCCAGGGGAACCAGGTGCAGTTGGGCGGCGGGAAGCGGTCCGTCCCACCACTGGGCGCGTGCCCCGTGGCAGCGGAACCGGCGCAGGCGGCCGTCGGCGTCCTTGACGGTCAGGGCGCCGGGTACCGGGCTGCCACTGCGCAGCCAGGTGGCCAGGTGGGCACGCAGCAGCTGCGCGTCCGTGCCGTCCACGTCGAACAGGCAGGCGCCCGGGGTGAGCCGGCTGTCGCTTCTGTGTGCCGCGGGGTTGGCGGCCAGGATGCGGCCGTCGGCCGCGCACAGCAGTACCGGGTGGGGCAGGAGTCTGGTGATGGCCCCGAACAGGCCAAGGCTCATGGCGTGACGGACGGATCGCCGAAGTACTCGCGGCCGGCGGCGGTTTCCACGCTGGTGTCCGGAACCAGGTGCACCACGACCCGGCAGCCCGCGTCGCCTCGGGCGAGGGTCTCCTCGAGTTCCACGCGCGCGTAGCCGAGGTTACGGGCGGCGACGGTGCCGAAGACGTTGGACGTCATCATGCACATCGACTCCCGGCCGACCACCTTCTCCGCGAACGGGCACACCCGGTTGCCCAGGACGATCTTCGTGGCGTCCTGTTCGATGACGTGGAAGTCGCCCTTGATGCGGCGCTTGAGGTCCACCAGCGCCTCGGCGACCTGCTCAGCGCTGAGCCGGTCCACACCGAGGGCCTTCAGGTACATCTCGTCGATCTGCGTGCCGACCGCCTGGCCGACCACGCTGATGTACCCCGAGGCTTCCTCCAGGCCGATCACCGACTCCAGCGCCGTCGCCAGCTCGCGCACCAGCGTCCGCAGGAATACGTCACGGTCCAGCGCGATGTCCACGTCCGATGTGTGCTCCATGCCCACCCTCACCCGTCGTGCCGCACAGTACGACCACAGTTCGGACGGCACCGTCCCTGCCACCGCCGATGACAGGCATCAGTGTGCCAGCAGCGGCGCCGCGAGTGGTCGACGGGCATCCGATGTGCCGTGGGTCGCGGCGGGTGGACGGGCCACGGGCGGGCCGGGCCGCGGCGGAACGGGCCACGGGCGGGCCGGCGTTCGGCGGCGGGCGCGGGGCCGCCTCGCCCCGGACGGGGCGCGGGCCCACCGGCCCTGAACGTCGCGCCTGTGTGAGGGCGGACGGCCCGCCGCCCGCGTCGTGGGACGGGCGACGCTCCGTTACTCGTTGGGCTCCGTGGCGCTGATGTCCGCCAGGGCGGAGTCGGTGTCGCGTTCGACGGCGAGGTCCCCGAGGGAGACGATGCCGACCGGACGGCCGTCCTCGACCACCGGCAGCCGCCGCACGGCGTGCTCGCGCATCAGCTCGACGGCCCGGTTGATGTCGTCGTCCGGCGAGAGACTGACCAGGTCCTCGCTGCACGCCTCGGCGACGCTGCGCTGCGCGATGTCGCCGCCCTCGCACACCACGCGCACCACCAGGTCCCGGTCGGTGACCAGTCCGCGCAGCGTCTCGTCCTCCGCGACCAGGACGACACCGATGCCCTGGTCCCGCATCAGACGGGCGACGTCCACCACCGGGGTCTGCGGTCCCACCGCCACCGGTGCGGCCGTCATGATGTCGCGGACCTTGTTCACTGCCATGGGCTCTCCTCCACACGTTCACGCCGGCACGACCGCGCGATGAGCGCTCACCGGCCCCGGTTGCCCGTACCCGTACGACGCCGCCGGCTCCCGCACCGGGGGCGCTTTACCCTCCGATGGCAGCGCTCCGGGGTCCGGGCGTCGGCCCGCCGTGACCCGGCCGTCGGGACGCGTCCGGGCCGCTCAGGCGTCGACGATGCGGTCGGCCGGCACGCGCACGTCCGTGAGGGCGAAGCCGCTGCGCGGGCGCGTGGGAATGCGTCGCAGCGCGATCGTCAGATCCTGCTCGGGGACCGTGTAGGTGAGCCGGGCCAGGCGGAAGGCCAGGGCCTCCAGCAGCCCGATGGTCATGTGCTCACCCGGGCAGCGGTGCCCCTCCGCCGGATCGGCGCCGCCCTGGGGGATGAGTTCGTCCGGTCCCGGCGGACGGCCGACGAACCTCTCCGGGCGGAAGGCGTACGGGTCCTTCCAGAGCCTGTCGTCGTGGTTCTGCCCGTACACGTCCAGCAGGACCAGAGCACCGGCGGGGATCGGCACGCCCCGCCAGGTCAGGTCCCGCACGGCACGGCCGCCGAGGAACGGCGCGAACGGGTAGAAGCGACGGACCTCGTGCGCGAACGCCGTCGCGTACGCCGTGTCACCGGCGCGCAGGCGCTCGCGGGTCCCGGGCCACCGGTGCAGCGCGTGCGCGGCGAAGGCGACGAACCAGCTGACGGCGACGGTCGGGCGGATGACGTTGAGCAGTTCCACCGCTGCCGTCCTGGCGTCCAGGAGCCCGCCGGAGGCGTCGCGGTGCCCGGCCACGCGGGCGAGGACCCCGTCCGGCGCCGGGGGTGTGGGCAGGCGCCCGGCGCGGACGTCCTCCACCAGCCGGGCCAGCCGCGCCTGCTGCCGGCCGCGGGCGCGCCGGGCCCGCCAGTGGCGCGGCCCCAGCGTGGCGAAGCCGTCCACCATGGCCTGGAGGTCGCCGGCCAGCGCCCGCGCCGCGTCGTCCTCCAGGGGGACCCCGGCCCAGCGGCACACACCACGGGTGAGGATCACGCCGGCCTCGTCGAACAGGACGACGGGCGCAGGGGCGGCGGACCAGGAACGCTCGGCCTCCTCCCAGGCGGCGGAGACCTCCTGGACCAGGCCGGTCACCGCGTCGGGGTGCAGCAGCGGCAGGAACAGCGACTTGCGCGCGCGGTGCGCCTCGCCGTCGAGCGTGTGCACCGCTCCGTGTCCGAACAGGGTGCCGCGCACGGGTTCGGGGATCGCGCCGTCGCGGCGCACGTGCCGCTCGTCGTAGAAGAAGCGCACGGCGTCCGGTCCGCGTACGGCGATCGCCTGCTGACCGAGCAGCCGGGTCCGCAGGACGTCGTCCGAGGTCTCCCGCATCCGGTTGGGGAGCCATGCGTACCCTTCGGCGAGGGCGAACAGCGTGCGGTCGGCCAGGGGAAGTGAGCTGTCGTTCATGGCGGACGAGTGCCCAGGCCGGGCGGTGACACGCTCGCGGCGCCGGCCTCCCCCAGGTGCTCCGGGGTCCGTTCGCGGTGACCGGTGTTTCGCCCGTAGTGCGCCTGGACACCCGGCCGGCGATCACGGAAGGGCCCCGGCACGGCCCCGGTGAGCGGTCGAGCAGTCAGTCCCGCGGCAGAAGGGTCGAGCCCATGGCAGCGGACAGGACACCCGGAACGGCCCTGGTGACCGGGGCCTCCTCGGGAATCGGTGAGGAGTACGCGGGCCGGCTGGCGGAACGCGGCCGGAACGTGGTGCTGGTCGCCCGGCGTGCGGAGCGGCTGGACGCCCTCGCGCGGCGGCTCCGCCGGGACAGCCGGGTGGAGGTGGAGACGCTGGTGGCGGACCTGGCCCGGCCGGCGGATCTCGCCCGGGTCGCGGAGCGGGCCGCCGGCGAGGACGTGGACCTGGTGGTGAACAACGCCGGCATCAACGGCTATGGGCCGTTCGCCGAGGTCGATCCGGCGCTGCTGGGCAAGGTGCTGGAGGTGAACGTCGTGGCGCCCACGGTCCTCACCCGGGCGGCGGTCCCCGGCATGGTGCGGCGTGGCCGGGGCGCGGTGGTCAACGTGGCCTCGTTGCTGGCGTTCGCCGGCGACCTGCCGCCCGGGCCTCTCCCCCGGCGGGCCGTCTACGGCGGCACCAAGGGGTACGTGGTGACGTTCTCCCGGACGCTGGCCGCCGAACTCGCCGGCACGGGCGTACGGGTCCAGGTCGTCTGCCCCGGACTCACGGCGACCGAGTTCCATCTGGGTACCGGCGAGGAGCCGGTCGCGGGTGAGGCCCGGGTCCATGACGAGGGCGGCATGCCCGCGGCCGACGTCGTCACCGCGTCGCTTGCGGCGCTGGACGACGGGGAGGTGGTGTGCGTGCCGGGCCTGCCGGACGCCGAGGCGGTGGCCCGCCTGTCGGCCGCGGAACGCGGCCTGCGCGGCGGCTCCGGCGCCCGAGTGGCTCCCCGTTACCGCACGGCCGGGACCGGCCCTGACTGACCCGGCCGCCGGAGCGTCCTCCCGGTCCCGCGGTCCGACTCCCCGCCGGCGCCCGGCCGGCCGGGGTCAGGTCCGCTGGTGCAGGACGGTGACGGCGCGCGGGGGCAGGACCAGCGTGCCGTCCTCGTGGGCGGGGCCGGGAGACAGGACGCCACCCGCGACGCCGGGAAGGGGCACGGGCTCGTCGGTGCGGTTGACGAGGAACAGGTAGCGGTCGCCGTCGCGGGTGCGCACGGCCAGTTCGACGTGGCCCCGGGCCTGTTCGGGCAGCTCGCTGCGGATGCCGGCGTGGGTGAGGAAGGCGGGCAGGAGCGCGGTGAGTCCGGCGGGGCCGAGGCGGGTGGAGACGTAGGCGGCGGAGCCCTGGCCGCTGGTGCGGCGGGTGACGGCGGGACGCCCCGCGTGCTCTCCGCCGGTGTAGCGGGCGAGGACGTCGGTGGCGGGGTCGGTGACGGTGACGCGGTCGGTCCACAGGTCGGCGGTGAGGCCGCCGTCGAGGGTGACCTGCTCGCCGTCGGGCAGGGGCCCGAACTCCTCGACGCGGATGCCGAGCAGGTCGCGCAGGGCGCCGGGGTAACCGCCCAGCCAGACGTGGTCGTTCTCGTCGACGATGCCGGAGAAGTACGTGGTGACCAGGTGCCCGCCGTTCTCGGCGTAGCGGGTGAGTTCCTTGGCGAGGGTGGCGGGGACGACGTGCAGCACGGGGGCCACGACCATGCGGTAGCCGTCGAGGGGGGTGCCGGCGGGGACGACGTCGGCGCGTACGCCCACGTTGAGCAGGGCGGTGTACCAGTCGAGGGCTTCCTGGCGGTAGCGGAGCCGGGAGGTGGGATGGGAGTCGAGTTCGCTGGCCCACCACGAGTCCCAGTCGAAGAGGACGGCGACGGGGGCCGTCTCCCGCGGGGCTCCGGCGGCGGGGGCGAGGCGGCGCAGGGTGTCGCCGAGGCCGGTGACGGAGCGGAAGAGGTCGCTGTCGGGTCCGGCGTGCGGGAGCATCGCGGAGTGGTACTTCTCGGCGCCGGCGGCGGACTGGCGCCACTGGAAGAAGCAGACGGCGTCGGCGCCGTGGGCGACGTGCAGCAGGGAGTCGCGGACGAGTTCACCGGCGCGTTTGGCGAGGTTGACGGGCTGCCAGTTGACGGCGCTGGTGGAGTGTTCCATCAGGTACCAGGGCCGGCCGCCGGCGAGGTTGCCGGTGAGGTTGGCGGAGAAGGAGAGTTCGTCCAGGGACTGCGGGCCCGGGGTGCGGTAGTGGTCGTTGGAGACGAAGTCGACCTCGGCGGCCCAGTCGGCGTAGTTCATGCCCTTGGTCTCGCCCATGACCATGAAGTTCGTGGTGATGGGCACGTCGGGGGTGACGGCGCGCAGGACGTCGCGTTCGGCGCGCAGGTGCTCGCGCAGGGCGTCGGAGGAGAACCGCTTGAAGTCCAGCTGCTGGGTGGGGTTGGGGTGGGAGGCGGCCAGGCGGGGCGGCAGGATCTGTTCCCAGTCGCTGTAGCCCTGGGACCAGAAGGCGGTTCCCCAGGCGTGGTTGAGCTGGTCGAGGGTGGTGTAGCGGTGCCGCAGCCAGGCGCGGAAGGCGCGGGCGGCGTCGTCGGAGTAGTCGTAGACGTTGTGGCAGCCCAGCTCGTTGGAGATGTGCCAGGCGGCCAGGGCGGGATGGGCGGCGTAGCGTTCGGCCATGGCCCGGGTCAGGCGCAGGGCGTGCTCGCGGAAGACCGGGGAGGTGGGGCGCCAGTGCTGGCGGGCTCCGGGCCACACCGTCTCGCCGTGGCCGGTGACGGGGAGGATCTCGGGGTGGGCGGTGGTGAGCCAGGGCGGCGGTGAGGCGGTCGCCGTGGCCAGGTCGACGGCGATCCCGCCGTCGTGCAGGAGGTCCATGATCTCGTCGAGCCAGCCGAAGTCCCAGGTACCGGCGGTGGGCTGGATGCGGGCCCAGGAGAAGACGGCGAGGTTGACGATGGTGACACCGGCCTGCCGCATCAGCGCGACGTCCTCCTCCCAGACCTGCCGGGGCCACTGGTCCGGGTTGTAGTCGGCGCCGTAGGCGAAGCGGGGAGAGGCGTTGTCTCCCCGGCCGCGCAGCAGCTGGGACAGGGGGGCGGGGCGCATGCTGTTCCTTCCGGGTGCATGGGGTGCGGGCGGCGGCGCCGGCCGGTCCGGGCGGCGCCGCCGGGCGGAGGCGCGGGTCAGCCGGTGCTGACGGTGAAGCCCTGCTCGTTGCCGTACTTGACGGAGGCGTCCTGCCAGGTCTTCAGGCCGGCCGAGAGCCTGGTGCCGGAGACGTAGGCCTTGCCGACGGTGTCGTTGAAGATGGAGTTGGCGTAGACCTGGTACGGCAGGTAGGACCAGTCGTCGGCGACGTTCGCGGCCGAGTCGGCGAAGACCTTGTTGGCCTGCTGCCCGCCGAAGTACGGGAACGCGGTGTCCTGGAACGCCTTGGAGTGCAGCTGCGAAGTGGTGGCCGGGAACGCGCCGTTAGCCACGCGGGTCTGCACGCCCTTGCCGGCGTCGGCGTACTCCAGGAAGGCGTACGCCAGTGCCTCGTTGTTGCCGAGTTCGGGCATGGCCAGGGCGCTGCCGCCGTTCTCGGCGGAGGCCTTGGCGCCCGGGGTCCACTGCGGCAGCGGGGCGACACGCCAGTCACCGGAGGCGGCCTTCGCGCCGGAGGCGAGGTTGGCGGGCATCCAGGCGCCGATGGCGAGGGTGGCGATGGTGCCGTCGTCCAGGCCCTTGTACCACTCGTCGGACCAGCTGGTGATCGGGGAGACCAGCTTGTCGTCGAGGAGCTTCTGCCAGGTGCCGGTGTACTTGCGGGCACCCGCGTCCGAGAAGTCGATCTTCACTTTGGTGCCGTCGACCGTGTAGGGACGCGAACCGGCCTGCCACAGCATGCTGGTGGTGAAGCCGGCGTCACCGGCGTCGTTGGTGATGTACGCCTTGGGGTTCGCCTTGTGCAGCGTGCGGGCCGCGTCGGCGTACTGGTCCCAGGTGGTGGGGACTTTGATCTTGTACTTGTCGAAGACCTTCTTGTTGTAGAACAGCGCCATCGGGCCCGAGTCCATCGGCAGGCCGTAGACGCCGTCGCCGCCCGCTCTGACGCCGTTCCAGGGGCCGGGGGTGAACTTGGCGGCGAGCTTGTCGGCGCCGTACGCCTTGAGGTCGGTGAGTTCCTTGGTCAGGGCGTACTGGCCCATCGCGTAGTACTCGATCTGCGCGACGTCCGGGACGCCCTTCTTCGCCGAGATGGCGTTCTGGAGCGCCTTGTACTGGTCGTTGCCGGTGCCCGCGTTGACGAGGTCGATCCTGACCTTGGGGTGCGCCTTCTCGAAGTCGGCCGCCACCTGCTTGAGCGTGGGTTCCCACGCCCAGACGGTGAGGGTGCCGCCCTTCTTCAGGGCCGCCTGGATGTCCGCCTCGGAGACCGCCTTGCGGCTCGGTCCCCCGTCGTCGGAACCGCCGCAGGCGGTCGCTCCCAGGGCTAGGGCGCTGACGAGGCCGATGCCGCGCAGCAGGCGGCGGGAGTGCTTGAGCATGGTCGTGCTTCCACTTCTTCGTGGCCGGAGCATGGCCGGGACCGTGACCGACGGGGAGGGTCGCAGGGGCAGGGGGAAGGGGGGTGTGCGGGCGGGGCCCGTACGGGCGTGGGGGCTCGGTGGTGCGTACCGCGGGTCCCGCTGGTGACCGCGGGAGCGCACGGGCGGCAGTGGCCGGAGGGGGCTACTCCTTGACGCTTCCGGCGGCGAGGCCGGACTGCCAGTACTTCTGCAACAGCAGGAACGCGGCGATCAGCGGCAGGACGGTGATCAGGGAGCCGGTGATGACGAGGTGGAAGACGGGCTGCCCGCCGGCCGTCTCGGCCTGGGCGTTCCAGCTGTTCAGGCCGAGCGTGAGCGGATACCAGTCCGGGTCCTTGATCATGATCAGCGGCAGGAAGTAGTTGTTCCAGGTGGCGACCATGCTGAACAGCAGGACGGTGACGATGCCGGGCGCCAGCAGCGGAAGGGCGACCGTGAAGAAGGTGCGGGCCTCGCCGGCGCCGTCGATGCGGGCGGCCTCCATCAGCTCGGTGGGGATGGCCTCGGAGGCGAACACCCACATCAGATACAGGCCGAACGGTGAGATCAGCGACGGGATGATCACGGCCCACGGGGTGTTGGTGAGCCCCATGTTGCTGAACATCAGGAAGGTCGGCACCGCCAGGGCCGTACCCGGGACCGCGACCGCGCCGATGACGACGGCGAACACCGCGCGCCTGCCGGGGAAGGAGAACTTGGCCAGCGCGTAACCGCCCAGGACGGCGAGGAGGGTGGCACCGCCCGCGCCCAGGACGACGTACAGCAGGGTGTTCAGCAGCCAGCGGACGAAGACGCCGTCGTGATAGGTGAAGGTCTGGACGATGTTGTCCCACAGCGCGAAGTGCCCGTCGAACCACAGGCCGAACGAATGGGTTAGCCCCGACTGGGACTTGGTGGCGCTGATCACCAGCCAGACCAGCGGCAGCAGGCTGTAGAGCAGGACCAGGCCGGTGAGCAGCGTCAGCAGGACGCTGCGCCGGGGTCTGCCGGGGGTGTGCCGGCGGCCGGCCCGCAGCCGGGGCGGGGCACCCGGGACGCCGGGCGACGTGGCCGCCGAGCGGTCGGGGACGGTGGTGACAGGAGTGGCCATCGCCGCTTCACGCTCCCTTGCGCATGCCGCGCGTCTGGACGACATAGGCGATGACCATGGTGATCAGCCCCATGACGATGGCGACCGTCGCGGAGTAGTTGTGCTGCTGTCCGGAGAAGGAGAGCGAGTACGTGTAGTAGTTGGGGGTGTAGTCCGTGGTGATCGCGTTGCGCGCCAGCGGCTGGAGGATGCTCGGCTCGTTGAAGAGCTGGAAGCTGCCGATGATGGAGAAGATCGTGGCGATGACGAGGGCGCCGCGGATGGCGGGCATCTTGATGGCGGTGATGACGCGGAACTGCCCGGCGCCGTCGATCTCGGCGGCCTCGTAGAGGGAGTGCGGGACGACCCGCAGCGCCGAGTAGAAGATCAGCATGTTGTAGCCGACGAACTCCCACGTGACGATGTTGCCGATCGAGGCCAGCACCAGGTGCGGGGAGAGCGGGTCGGGCAGCGAGACGCCGAGCGCGTCGTCGATGTCGCCGACGAGCCCGAAACGGGTGCCGTACAGGAAGCCCCACATCAGGGTGGCGACAACGGCGGGCACGGCGTACGGCAGGAAGATGGCGATGCGGAAGAAGTCCTTGCCGTAGAGCCGGCCGCTGTCCAGGGCCAGCGCCACCAGCAGGGCGATGCCGAGCATGACCGGCACCTGGACGCACAGGAAGAGCGAGACCCGGCCGAGCGAGGCCCAGAACTGGTCGTCGTGCAGCGCCTGCCGGTAGTTGTCCAGGCCGACGAAGGCGGTCCCGCCGATCAACCGGGTGCGGTAGAGGCTCAGATAGAGCGAGTACGCGATCGGGGCGAGGAAGACCAGGGCGAAGACGGTCATGAAGGGGGCGATGAAACCCCAGCCGGCCAGGCCGCGGCGGTCGCGCCTTCGGGCTGCGGGCGGAGGGCCGCCCGCGGCCGGCGGCGATATGACGGTCATGCTGCATCCTCGCGTCGTCGTGGGTGCGGGGGCCCGAGCCGTCGCACGGCAGAACGGGCCCCACCGGCACTGTCTCATGTTTACGCAAACATCACCGGTGGCCCGATGCTTACATTCCCGGTCGGCAGCGTCAATACTTCGGGAGAGAGAACGTGCGCCCCGGCTCGCGGCGCCGGGCGCGGCGCCGCGAACAGCGGCGCGAACAGTGCTGTGAGCAGGGCCGGAGCGGCGTCGCGCGCTACTCTCGAGCAGATCCGCCGCGCGCAGGCCCCGCGGCGCGGCCGGCACCACAGGAAGGGCAATCGTGCACCAGGACGTGAGCGACGCGGACCAGGCCGGGCAGCCTCGTCGGCGGCCGGCGGGCGACCGGCGGCGGAGCGTCTCCATGGCCGACGTCGCCCGGGCCGCCGGCGTTTCCTCACAGACCGTCTCACGCGTCTCCAACGGCCACGCGAACGTGGTCGAGTCGACCCGGCAGCGCGTCCTGCAAGCCATGAGGGACCTCGGCTACCGCCCCAACAGCGCCGCACGGGCCCTGAAGAGCGGGGAGTTCCGCACGCTCGGCGTCATCCTCTTCACCCTCTCCACCACCGGCAACGTGCGCACCCTGGAGGCGATCGCCACCTCCGCCGCCGAGGAGGGGTACGCCATCACGCTGATACCGGTGGCGGCGCCGAGGCAGACGGACGTGCGCGGCGCCTTCACCCGGCTCGGCGAGCTGGCCGTCGACGGGATCATCGTCATCATGGAGGTGCACCTCCTGGACGCCGCCGTCCTCAGCCTGCCGCCCAGCGTCCAGCTGGTGGTCGTCGACTCGGACGCGGGTGACCACTACAGCGTGATCGACACCGACCAGGCGGGCGGCACCCGCGCCGCCGTACGGCACCTGCTCGACCTCGGCCACACCACCGTGGCGCATCTGGCGGGCCCCGACGGCTCGTTCGCCGCCCAGCGCCGCGCCGACGCCTGGCGTCAGGTGCTGGAGGAGGCCGGGCGCACGGTGCCGCCGCCGGTACGGGGCGACTGGTCCGCGGAGTCCGGCTACCGGGCCGGCCTGGCCCTGGCGGCCGACCCCGACTGCACGGCCGTCTTCGCCGCCAACGACCAGATGGCCCTGGGCCTGCTGCGCGCCCTGCACGAGAAGGGGCGCCGGGTTCCGCAGGACGTCAGCGTCGTGGGATACGACGACATCCCGGAGTCGGCGTCCTTCATCCCGCCGCTGACCACCGTCCACCAGGACTTCGGCGCGGTGGGGCGGCTGTGCGTGGAGAGCGTGCTGCGGCAGATCCGCGACGACCGGCCGGAACACGGGACGACCCTGGTCCCCACCCGCCTGGTCGTGCGCTCCAGCACCGCCCCGCCGCCCGCGCGACGCACGGGACGGCGGGCCGCGTCCACCCGCGGGGCGGGGTGACCGAGCCACCGGGACGGCGGCTCGCCGGGCACGCCGCCGCCGACGGAGCCAGGGCCGCCGCCGCCCCGGCCCACAACGAGTGCCGCGCCACTCGGCCCGCGTCACGGCCGGATCCGAGGCCCGATCCCGTGCGACCGGCCGACACCGCCCCCGGCGACCTACGGCCCGGCCGGCCGTCCCCGGCCGGGCCGGACGCCCTGGCCTCGCCGACGAGGCGGCGCTCTCCCCCGGCCTCCCACGGTGACCTACGGCCCGGTCGGCCACCGCACGCCGGATGCCCTGGCCTCGCCGACGAAGCGGCGCTCTCCCCCGGCCTCCCACGGTGACCTACGGCCCGGTCGGCCACCGCACGCCGGATGCCCTGGCCTCGCCGACGAAGCGGCGCTCTCCCC
>NZ_JBEXRO010000033.1:70469-73787 GCF_040613095.1 Streptomyces sp. NPDC006309
CCCCAACCGCCCCCGGCACCGCGCGGCGCGGGGGCGGGTGGTCCCGGAGGGGTCGGTGACCGCGAAAGATGGCCGGAGCGGGCCACCCCAGAGCCGAACAGCCCACCTGACCAGGGGTTTTCCCAGACGGTAGCGCCTACCCCACCGATCGACCCCCTCCCAGCCGGACCCGCACGGCATGCCCCGCCACTCGGCCCGCATCAACGCCCGCCCGATCCCGGCACCCTCCCCCGACCGCCCCCGGTGACCTATGGCCCGGTCGGCCACCGCACGCCGGACGCCCTGGCCTCGCCGACGAAGCGGCGCTCTCCCCCAACCGCCCCGGGCAGCGCCGGTAGCGCCTGCTCCATCGGCCGCCCCCTCACGGCCGGACCCCCAACGGCGTGACCCGCCACTCGGCCCGCATCAACGCCGGACCCGCGGCCCGATCCCGTGCGACCGGCCGACACCACCGCCGGTCACTACGGCCCCGCCGGCCACCCCACGCCGGACGCCCTGCCTCGCCGACGAGGCGGCGCTCTCCCCCAACCGCCGTGACCTACCGCCCGGCCGGCCGCCCCACGCCGGACGCCCCGACCCCACCGACGAAGCGGCACACTCCCCCACCGCAAACCGCGCGGACCGCCCCCAGGCACCCCCGGTAGCGCGTGTCCCGCCGGCCGGGCCGCGGCACTCGGACCCGGGGCCCGAGCCCGACGCCCGGCCGACACCGCCTCCGGGTGACCTACGGCCGGCGCAGCCGCCGCACCCCGGGTGCGGCGCCCCCGCAACGGCATGTCCCGCCGACCGGACCCGGTGGCCGCCCGCCCATGCCCGGGCAGCACCGCACCGGCCCCGCCCCCCGGGCCACGGCAGACGCCCGCTCCCCCGCCGTCCGGCTCCCACCGCGTCACGCGTCGGAAACCTTGACAGTCCCCGGGGCCGGTGCCACCCTTCCGGCTCAGAGTTTACGTAAACATCGGGCACCGCAGGCGGTGGGGCCGCCTGCGCAAGCCTCTCTTCGCCATTGATGTTTGCGTAAACATCGCCGGCCCCGCCGTCCAGCCCCAAGCCAGGCGCGCCTGCCGCCTGCTCGCCTGCCGGCAGATCCGCGTCCCGCCCCGCACCTGAGAGAGACCGCCATGCGCACACGCGTCCGCACGTCCCGCACCACCCGCCGGTTCCGAGCCCTCCTGGCGGCGACCGCCCTCGTCGTGAGCGCCGGAACCCTGGCGGTCTCCGCACCGGCGTCCGCCTCCGGGCACCCCACGCTGGACTCCAGCCGGTTCAAGGGCGTGAACTGGGCGGACCCGCGCGACAATTACGCCGACGACCCGGTCGTCCTGTCGGGGCTGTCCACCTCCGACACCTACGCCCGGACGTTCGCCAAGGCGACCCGGGTCATAGCGGCCTTCCGCGCCAATCTCGGCGCGGACACCGTGCGACTGCCGGTCAACCCCTACACGGTCAACGGCCCGTACTGGAAGTCCTACCGCGCCGTCATCGACGCGGCCGGCCGCCAGGGCTTCAAGGTGGTCCTCTCCTACTGGGAGGGCACCGGCGCCCGCAAGGACGGACTGATCGACGACACGGCGGCGTACCGGACCATGTGGGACACCGTGGTCCGTGCCTACCGGGCCGACCCCCACGTCTACTTCGAGCCGATGAACGAGCCGCACGGCTACACCGACACCCAGTGGGCCGACATCGCCGCCGACTGGCTCGGCACCTACCGGAGCGTCCCCCGCGACCGCGTCTTCGTCTCCGGCGCCGGCTACAACGACCACGTCACCTCCGTCTGCGCCGACCCCCGCCTGCGCGGCACCTACCTGTCCATGCACCATTACGGCTTCTGGAAGGACTACGCGACCTACGACCAGTGGGTGGCGGACCTCAAGGAACGCATCGGTGACTGCGCCGGCCGGACGGTGGCCGACGAGTTCGGCGCTCCCATGACCACCGGCCTGGACTACAACCGGCCCGACGGCGCGAACAACTTCGTCAACTACGTCCAGGCGGTCACCGACACCTTCCGCGAGCTGCACATGGGATCGGTCTACTGGCCGGGCCTGCGCACCGGCGACACCTACACGCTGGAGGAGCTCACCGGCGCCCCCGGCCGGCCCTGGCTGGCCACCACCAACCGCTCCGGCGCCGACCGCCTCGCCTGGGGCTGGGGCCGCGGGAAGCCCGTACGGGACTGACAGCCGGGCACCAGCACCCACTCCCCTGGAGGAACACCATGCTCCGTATCCGCTCCGGCCGGCCATGGCGGCGGGCCCTGGCCGGCGGCCTGGCCGCGCTGGCCCTCGCACCACTGGGCGTCCTCACCGCCGCGCCACAGGCCGCCGCCGCCGGCACCTCCGCGTTCAAGGGCGTCAACTGGGCGGACCCGCGCGACAATTACGCCGACGACCCGGTGGTGCCCTCCGGGCTGAGCACGTCCGACGGTTACGCCACCGTCAAGGCCAAGGCCACCGCGATCCTCACCGGCTTCCGGAACAACCTCGGCGCCAATACCGTCCGGCTGCCCGTCAACCCGTACTCGGTGGGCACCGGTTGGTGGAACGCGTACACCGGCGCCGTCGACGCCGCCACCGGCATGGGCTTCAAGGTGGTCCTCGGCTACTGGGAGGGCCCCTCCCACAAGGACGGCAAGGTCGATGACACCTCCGCCTGGAAGTCCATGTGGAACACCGTCACCGCCAAGTACGGCAACAACAGCCTGGTCTACTTCGAACCGATGAACGAGCCGTTCGGCTACAGCGCCTCGGCGTGGGCCGACACCGCCGCGGGCTGGCTCGGCGACCATCCCGGAGTCCCCCGCGACCGGGTGTTCGTGAGCGGCACGGGTTACAACGACAACGTCACGTCCGTCTGCGCCGACTCCCGCCTCGACGGCACCTACCTGTCCCTGCACCACTACGGTTTCTGGGGCACCCACACCTACGACGAGTGGGTCAAGGACCTGAAGAGCCGCATCGGCGGCTGCGCCGGGCGCACCGTCCTCGACGAGTTCGGTGCCCCGATGACCACCGGGCTCCGCTACGACGACGCCGCCGGCACCGACAACTTCGTGCGCTGTCTGCGCGCCGACACGGACACCGTCCGGTCCCTGGGCATCGGGTCCGTCTACTGGCCCGGTCTGCGCAGCGGTGACACGTACAGCATGGAGGCGCTGCACGGCTCCGGCACCGGCCTGTCACTGACCACGAACAACTCCAGCGGTGCCGACCGTCTGCGTCACGCCTGGGCCCTCACCTCGGCCGGTGGCGCCAACCGGCGGTGGACCCGCGGCTGACCGGCGGCGGGGCCGCACGGGACCGGTCCCGTGCGGCC
>NZ_JBEXRO010000034.1:0-67089 GCF_040613095.1 Streptomyces sp. NPDC006309
CCACCACCGTCCGCGGAGCGGACCACGAAGCCCAGCAGCCACACGATCAGGACGATCACCGCGATCCACCACAGCGCCTTCAGTGCGAAACCCGCACCGAAGAGGATCAGAGCCAGAAGAAGAACCAGAAGCAGGGGAACCATTGTTATCAACCTCCTGGCCACCGCATGCCCTTACTTCAGTCCTACAAGCACACAGAATAGGAGTTAGTTCTTCACATCGGCGGGCATACTCGCGCGCCGTGCGTTGTTCCCGCTCTCCGGCGCCGTACGCGTCACGGTTCGTCGAACCGGGGCCCACCAGCGAACGGGCCAGGTACCGCGCGGCGGCCTATCCGGGCAGTCGCCGGGCGAACGCCTCGTACGCGTGGTCGTCGAACAGGACGAACCGCACCTCTTCGACGCCGGCCGGCGTGTTCCGTACGGTCTCCGTCGCGATGCGGGCCGCGTCGTCCATCGGCCACCCGTACACGCCCGTGGAGATCGCCGGGAACGCGACCGTGCGGGCACCCAGCTCGTCGGCGACCCGGAGACACTCCCGGTAGCAGGACGCGAGCAGCACGGACCCGTCGTCCGAGCCCTGGTACACCGGGCCGACGGTGTGGATCACCCAGCGGGCGTCGAGTTCACCCGCCGTGGTGGCGACGGCCCGGCCCGTGGGCAGGCCCTTGCCGTACCGGGAGGCGCGCAGCGCGCGGCACTCCGCCAGGATCGCGGGGCCGCCGCGGCGGTGGATGGCGCCGTCCACGCCCCCGCCGCCGAGGAGCGAGGAGTTCGCGGCGTTGACGAGGGCGTCGGCGCGCTGCCGGGTGATGTCGCCCTGGACGAGGGTGAGGCGGGTCATGTCTGCCTCAGCCTGCGCCAGACGGCCTTGGCGGCGTTGTGCCCCGACATGCCGTGGACACCGGGCCCGGGCGGAGTGGCCGAGGAGCAGATGAACACGGCCGGATGGGGCGTGTGGTAGGGGAACAGGGACAGCCTGGGGCGCAGCAGCAGCTGGAGTCCGGAGGCCGCGCCGCAGGCGATGTCACCGCCGACGTAGTTGGCGTTGTGGGCGGCCATCTCGGCGGGGCCGGCGACGGCGCGGGCGAGGACGCGGTCACGGAAGCCGGGCGCGAAGCGCTCCAGCTGGCGTTCCAGGGCGTCGGTGAGGTCGCCGGACCAGCCGTTCGGCACATGGCCGTAGGCCCAGAAGACGTGCTTGCCCTCGGGGGCGCGGGTCGGGTCGACGACGCTGGGCTGCACGGTGATCATGAAGGGCCGGTCGGGGGCGCGGCCCTCCCGGGAGGCGGCGCGCAGAGCGGTGCCGATCTCGGCCTGGCTCGCACCGATCTGGACGGTACCGGCGACGCGGGCCTCGGGCGCGGTCCAGGGCACCGGACCGTCCAGCGCGTAGTCGATCTTGAAGACGCCGGGGCCGTAGCGGTAGTTCGCGTAGTGGTCACCGAAGCCCGCGATACGGGCGAGCGCGGTGGGCGAGGTGTCGAAGACGTAGGCGCGCGCCGGCGGCAGGTCGTCCAGGCGCTTGACCTCGTAGTCCGTGTGCACCTCACCGCCGAGGTCCGTCAGATAGGCGGCGAGGGCGTCGGAGATGGCCTGGGAGCCGCCGCGCGGCACCGGCCAGCCGCGGGCGTGGGCGGCGAGGGCGAACACCAGCCCGATGGCGCTGGTGGCCAGGCCGTTGAGCGGCGCCATCACATGGGCGACCAGGCCGGAGAAGAGGGCCTTGACCTGTTCGTCCCGGAAGCGGCGCATCAGCCAGGTGGACGGCGGCAGCCCGACCAGGCCGAAGCGGGCCAGGGTGACGGGGTCGCGCGGGAGCGCGGTCAGCGGCAGGGACATGAAGTCCCGGACCAGCGTGTCCCAGTGGGCGAGGAGCGGCTCGACCAGTCTGCGGTACGGGCCCGCGTCGCGCGGTCCGAAGGAGGCGGCCGTCTCGGCCACCGACCGGGACAGCACGGACGCGGTGCCGTCCGGGAACGGGTGGGCCATGGGCAGCGGGGCGTGCAGCCACTCCAGGCCGTACCGGTCGAGCGGCAGGGCGCGGAACGCCGGGGAGTTGATGCCGAGGGGATGGGCCGCCGAGCACGGGTCGTGCCGGAAGCCGGGCAGCGTCAGCTCCGCGGTGCGGGCGCCGCCGCCGACCGTGGGCCGCGCCTCGAACAGGGCCACGGAGAAGCCCCGGCGGGCCAGCTCCACGGCTGCGGTCAGTCCGTTCGGTCCCGCACCCACCACGACCGCATCGAGCATCGACGGCACCTTCGGACCCCTTCGTCAGCCGACGGCCATTCGCGAGCAGGATATGCCGGGAGCCTGCCCTCCCCCGGGCCGGGTGGCCCCGGACCTCAGGACGCCGCGCCCAGCAGGCCGGCCAGCCGGCGGGCGGTGGCGGCGTCACGGGCGGCGGTGAACGGCAGGACGTTCCCGCCGGTGATCCGGAACGGCTCACCGGTCAGCGTGACGTGCGTGCCCCCCGCCTCCTCGACCAGGAGCAGACCCGCCGCGTGGTCCCAGGCGGCCTCCCAGGAGAACGCGACCGCGTCCAGCTCGCCCCGGGCGACGGCGAGATACTCCAGCCCCGCGGAGCCGCACGGGCGCGGCGCGAGGCCGTCGGTCCACAGGGCCTTCAGGGCCCGCTTCTGCTCGTCGGTGGTGAAGTCGGGGTGGGAGACGGCGACCGCGAGGTCCCGGCCGGGCGCGGGCGGCCCCGCGAACAGCCGCTCGCCGTCGAGGAAGGCGCCGCGGCCGCGGACGGCGGTGGCGAACTGGTCGCGGGCCGCCGCGTACGTCCAGGAGGCGATCACGGTGCCGCGGTGGGCGAGGGCGACCAGCGTGCAGAAGCCGTCGTCGCCGTGCACGAACTGGCGGGTGCCGTCGACCGGGTCGACGATCCAGACCGGCGCCTCGCCCCGGAGCGCCTCGTACACCGCGGGGTTGGCGTGCACCGCTTCCTCGCCGACCACGACCGAGCCGGGCAGCAGGGCGCCGAGGTCCTCGGTGAGCCGCAGCTCGGCAAGGCGGTCGGCGTCCGTCACCAGGTCGTGCGGGCCGCTCTTCTGCTCCACCTCGTGCTCGGCGAGACGGCGGAAGCGGGGCAGGATCTCGGCCGCGGCGGCCTTGCGGACCGCCTCTTCCACGTCGGCCGAGCAGCGGGCGAGAAACTCCTCGATGGTTTCCGTTTCTTCGATCATGACTCCATGAGAGCACGTCCCACTGACAGTCCCCGCCCCACGGGTGCACTGCGGATGGAATCGGGATGAACGACGGAGGGCGGAGGGTCCCGGGCCACCGCGCACAGCCGCCCCTCGGACCGGGCGGGGCCGCACGGAGGGCGGGCCGGGTGGTGAACACGCGTGTGCTCCTCTGCTCGCCCGGCATGCTACGGACCACGCCGCGGTCGGGGAACGCCCCGGCTCGCCCGGGCGTTGGTCCGGCGGGAGGAACGGAGGCCCTGGCAAGTGCATGGTGAGTACAAGGTGCCCGGCGGCAAGCTCGTCGTCGTGGACGTGGAGGCCGCGGGCGGTGTGCTGCGGGACGTGCGGGTGGCCGGGGACTTCTTCCTGGAGCCGGACGAGGCGCTGGACGCGGTGAACCGCGCGTTGGAGGGCGCGCCGGCGGACACCGACGCGGCGGGGCTCGCGGCACGGATCGAGGCGGCTCTGCCCGCCGGGACGGTGATGTACGGCCTGACGGCGGAGGGCGTGGCGATCGCGGTGCGCCGGGCGCTCGCGCACGCCACGGACTGGACGGACTACGACTGGCAGCTGATCCACGAGAGTCCGCAGTCGCCGGCCCTGCACATGGCGCTGGACGAAGTGCTGACCGCGCAGGTGGCCGCGGGCCGGCGCCCTCCGACGCTGCGCGTGTGGGAGTGGGGCGCCCCGGCGGTGATCATCGGCAGTTTCCAGTCGCTGCGCAACGAGGTGGACGCGGAGGGCGCCGTCCGGCACGGCATCGAGGTGGTGCGGCGGATCTCCGGTGGCGGCGCGATGTTCGTGGAGCCCGGCAACACGATCACCTACTCCCTGTCGGTGCCCGAGTCGCTCGTCCATGGCCTGTCCTTCCAGGACAGCTACGCCTATCTGGACGACTGGGTGCTGGGCGCCCTCGGCGACATGGGCATCCACGCCTGGTACCAGCCGCTGAACGACATCGCGACCGACCAGGGCAAGATCGCGGGCGCGGCGCAGAAGCGGATCGTCGGCCCCGGTGGCGGGCCGGGGGCCGTACTGCACCACGTGACGATGTCGTACGACATCGACGCGGACAAGATGGTGGAGGTCCTGCGGATCGGGCGGGAGAAGCTGTCCGACAAGGGCACGAAGAGCGCCCGGAAGAGAGTCGATCCGCTGCGGCGTCAGACGGGGCTGCCGCGGGAGGCGGTCATCGACCGGATGATCGAGTCCTTCGGCGCGCGCTACGGACTGACACGGGGCAAGGTCACCGCCGAGGAGCTGGAACGCGCCGAGGAGCTGGCCCGCACCAAGTTCACGTCACCGCGGTGGACGGCGAGAGTGCCGTAGGACCGGGGGTTCCGCAGCCAGGGAGCGCCGGATAACGGACATAGCGGCACACCGTACGCGGGTTGTCGTGACCGGGTGGGTACGCAGTGCGTCGGCACTTCCGCGGCACAGGCAGTCATGTGACACTGTCGTCCCCCGTCCACCCTGCGGACCCCTCCGCACCCCCTTCCCCACGAGAAGTGCGCCGTGCGTTCCCTTCCTCTGCCGCTCGCCCTCACCGCGCGTCTGTCGCCGGTCGCGGTGCTCGCCTGCGCCGGCTGGGCGCTGACGTCCGGACCGGTCACCCCGCCCGCCGCCGGGCACCCGACGGCCCAGCGAGTGTCCGCCGATGCCACCTCCGCGGCGCCCTCGGCCACGGCGGCGGCGCCGAAGACGTACACCGCCGCGCCCGCCCCCTGCGCCAGTGTGCCCGTGGCCACCGTCAAGTCCCTGGTGCCGGGGGCGAAGACGGCCGGCAAGGAGATCCCGTCGACCGACACCGAGCTGCGCCGCACCTGCTCCTGGAACGCGCTCACGGGTTACGACTACCGCTGGCTCGACGTGTCCTTCGAGATCACCGGGTCGGACCGGGAGGCGCGCGAGGAGTACGAGCAGCGGATACGCGAGAAGAGCGGCGGCGGGGCCGTCCCCGGACTCGGGGACAGCGGCTACTCGGTGGTCGACCTCACCACCGAGGACAAGCAGCAGACCCGCGAGGGTGTGGTGCTGGCCCGGGCCGCCAACGCGCTCGTCGTCGTCACCTACAACGGCAGCGACTTCGAGACCAAGAAGGCCCCCGCCACCGACGAGATCAACAAGGGGGCCATCAAGGCGGCGAAGGCGGCGGTCGCCGCGCTGGGCGGCGGTCAGGGCTGAGCAGCCGTACGCCGGGGCCCTGCTCCGCCGGCCGCGTCGTCACCCCGGTCCGGGGCGGACGTCAGGCGGGCGTGCAGCCGTGCGGCCTCCCCGCACAGGCGCAGGGTGGCGGCGAGGCCGCTCGACGGGTCGTCGTCCCAGCGCTGCGCCTCCAGCAGGGCTTGTCCTCGTCCCGGAGGCTGCCGCCGGCGAGGGACGCGCCGACGAGCGGTCCGGGCACGACGGTGCGCAGCCGTTCCCGGTGCACCCCCCTGTCCAGTTCCCCGTCGGCCCGGGCCTCGTGCATCAGCCGCGGCGCTCCCTGAATCCCTGCATGTCGCCGGTGCCGGTGGTCTGGGCGATGTGGAAGAGCGCGGCGACCGTCCGGGACGGCAGGGGTGCGCGGCCGTCCTCCCCCGCGGGGGCTGCCCGTCCCTGCGACAGGTGGGCGAGGAGCCCGGCAGGTCCTGCGGCGGGAGGCTGCCGGGTGCCATCACCTCGGCGCTGGCGAGGAACCGGGTCAGTGTGTCCCGGACCTCGTCGAAGTCGCCGGGGCCGTCGGCCGGCGCGTCACCGGTGCCCTGCGGCGTCGGCGGGAGGGTGCCGGGGGACTGCTCCAGCAGGCGGAGCAGCAGGGGCAGCAGGGTGGCGAGCGAGGGGGGGCAGGGCGTCGCCGTGCAGGGTGCCGGCCATGTTCCGGGTCAGCTGGACGACCTTCTCCGTCTCGCCGCCCACCAGTGCCTCGGACAGTTCGCCCATGGAGCGCAGGGGGTCGCGGAGTTCGGGCGTCATGCCGTCGGGTTCCCGTTCGAGCAGCAGCCGTACGAGCAGGCCGGTGTCCTCCACCAGGCCCGAGCCGCCGTGGCCGAGCGGCGCGCCGACCCTGAACAGGTACCTGAGCTGGTCGATGACCGGCGACGCGTCGAGCCCGGCCGGCGCTTCGCGGGTCAGCCGCACCATCCGCGACCCGAGCAGCGTCACGAGGTCCCGGCGCGCGGTCTCCCGGTTCTCGGCGCCGAGCGTGACCGACGTGCGCGCCGCCTCCGGCAGCCGCAGGGCGCGTTCCCGGTCGCCGGGGGCGTCTGCCAGGACGAACCGCAGGGCGAGGCAGCGGCCGAGCCGTTCGGCGACCGCCGCGGCCGTCGCGTCATCACCGCCCTGGTCCCTCAATTCGCTCAGTAACGCTTCGAGTTCGTCGGTGAGCAGGTCGAGTTCCGGGCCGTGTACGCCCTGGTACGACCCCGGATCGAACGGCAGGGACAGGCCGGCGGTGCGCGCGAGCGCGGCGGCGGCGCGGTCGGCCGCCGGTACGGCACGGGTCTCCCTCATATGTCGCTCCCTCCGCGCCCAGGGTGCCCGTCGCGCCGGTCCGGCGGGCGGGTCCGGCGCAGCTGACCGGCGTCCTGCCGGACAACGCCCGGCTGTCGGCCGCTTTCCGCCCGATCCGCCGTCGCGGGAAGGGGTGCGGCCGGGCGCGAGCCGCGCGCGGACGCACGTGGAGGCCGAGGGGGCCGGCCGGTCAGGCCGTTCGCGCCTCCCGGCCCGAGAGCAGGGTCAGCGCCGTGTACAGCGCCAGGGAGGTGCCCAGGCCCACCGCCCAGCCGTAGTCGGCGAGCGGGGACAGTGCCGGGATCGGGCGGCCGTCGGCCAGCGGTTCGAGGCCGGCGCCGCCGACCGCGAGGACCCCGCCGGCCAGGAAGGCGGCGACCGCCCGCCAGTTCCAGCCGCCGGTGTACCAGTACCGGCCGCCCGCGCGGTACAGGTCGGCGAGATCCAGGCGGGTGCGGCGCAGCAGCCAGTAGTCGGCGACGAGGATGCCCGCGACCGTGCCGAGCAGCCCGCCGACCAGGCCGAGCCAGGTGAAGATGTAGCCCTGCGGGTCGGCGTACAGCCGCCACGGGCGGATCAGTACGGCGAGGACGGCGGTGATCAGGGCGCCGGTACGGAAACTCACCTTCCTGGGCGCCACGTTGGAGAAGTCGAAGGCCGGGGAGACCAGGTTGGCGGCGATGTTCACGGACAGGGTCGCCACCAGCACGGTGACCAGGGCGTAGAGCAGTCCTGCCGCGTTGTCGGTCTTCGCGGCGAGCTGGACCGGGTCCCAGACCGGCTTGCCGTACACCGCCTGCGAACCGGACGTGACGAGCACGGAGAGGAAGGCGAAGAGGGTCATCGTGGTCGGCAGCCCCAGGGCCTGACCCCGGGTCTGCGCCCGCTGGCTCTTTCCGTAGCGGGTGAAGTCGGGGATGTTCAGTGACAGCGTGGACCAGAAGCCGATCATGCCCATGAGGGACGGCCAGAACAGCTCCCAGAAGTCGCCGCCCCAGCCCAGCCGGGAGGGCTGCCCGAAGAGCGGGCCGACACCGCCTGCCTTGGCGCTCATCCACCCGAGCATCACGAACGCGCCGACGAGCACGAAGGGCGCGGCCCAGTTCTCGAAGCGGCGGACGGTCTCCATGCCGCGGTGGATGATGGCGACCTGGAGGAGCCAGAACAGCGCGAAGGACAGCCACATGGTCCACGCGTGGCCGCCGACGCGCGAGGCGTCGGACCAGCCGGCGCCGACGAGTTTCCCGGCGAGGAAGTAGATCGCCTCGCCGCCGATCCAGGTCTGGATGCCGAACCAGCCGCACGCCACCAACGCCCGCACCACCGCGGGCAGGTTGGCGCCGCGCACGCCGAAGGAGGCCCGGGCGAAGACGGGGAAGGGGATGCCGTACTTGGGTCCCGCGTGCCCGGTCAGCAGCATCGGCAGCAGCACGATCAGGTTGGCGAGGCCGATGGTGAGCACCGCCTGCTTCCAGTCCATGCCCACCGCGATCAGTCCGGAGGCCAGGGTCCAGGACGCCGTGTTGTGGGCCATGCCCACCCACAGGGCCGAGAAGTCGTACGTCGTCCAGGTGCGGTCGGCCGCGGGAACCGGGAGCAGGTCCGCGTTGGCGTAGGGGCCGTCGGGCCGGGGCGCGCCGGGAGCGATCTCCACCCGGCCGTCGGGGAGGGTGATCTGGGTCGGCGGTATGTGAGGGGGAGCGGTGTCGGTCATGGGCCGGCCAATCGGGGAGGAGGGGTCGAGAACGGCCGTGCGGGCACCGGCCCCCTCCCCGGGACGGCGGGGAGGGGGAGACCAGGAGGGGCGGGGCCGGGGGCGGGCCCAGGGGTCAGGCGTTGACGGCGGGGATGATCCGGCTGCCGTAGGCGTCGATCGTCGCCTCCTGCGCGTCGTGCATGTCGTACACGGCGAACTGGTCGACGCCCAGGGCTCGCAGCGCGGTCAGCTTCTCGATGTGCTTCTGCGCGGGACCGATCACGCAGAACCGGTCCACGATCTCGTCGGGCACGAACCGGGTGTCCGGGTTGTCGCTGCGCCCGTGGTGGGCGTAGTCGTAGCCGTGCCGGGACCTGATGTAGTCGGTGAGTTCCCCGGGGATGCGGCCGGAGTGTTCGCCGTATCTGGCGACCAGGTCGGCGACGTGGTTGCCGACCATGCCGCCGAACCAGCGGCACTGCTCGCGGGCGTGGGCGAGGGCCCCGGGCGAGTCGTCCTCGGTGACGTAGGCGGGCGCGGCCACGCAGACGGTGACCTCGGCGGGGTCGCGTCCGGCGGCGGCCGCCGCCTCCTTGACGGTCTTCACCATGTACTCGGTCAGGTACAGGTCGGACAGCTGGAGGATGAACCCGTCGGCCTCCTCGCCGGCCATCTTCAGCGCCTTCGGTCCGTACGCGGCCATCCAGACGGGGAGTTCGGCTCCCTCCCCGACCCACGGGAACCGGATCTTCGTGCCGCCGAGGTCGGCCTCCTCGCCGCGGCCGAGGGCGCGGATCACCTTCATGGCCCCGCTGAGCCGGGCGAGGGTGTTGGGTGCGCGGCCGGCGACGCGCATCGCGGAGTCACCGCGGCCGATGCCGCAGACGGTGCGGTTGCCGAACATGTCGTTGAGGGTGGCGAAGGTGGAGGCGGTGACCTCCCAGGCGCGCGTGCCCGGGTTGGTGACCATCGGGCCGACCTTGAGCCTGGAGGTGTTGGCGAGGATCTGGCTGTGGATCACGAACGGCTCCTGCCACAGCACGGCGGAGTCGAAGGTCCAGCCGTAGCGGAAGCCGTTGCGTTCGGCCCGCTTCATCAGGCTGATGACGCGGGAGGCCGGCGGGTCCGTCTGGAGGACGAGGCCGAAGTCCATGGGGCCGCTCCTAGGCGAGGTACTGACAGGTGGAGCGCGGGGTGTAGACGCCGTGTCCGGCGCGGCCGGTGTACTCCCGCCGGTCGATGACGAGTTCACCCCGCGAGAGGACCGTCTCGACGCGACCGGTGACGCGCCTGCCCTCGTACGCCGAGTAGTCCACGTTCATGTGGTGGGTCTCGGCGGACAGCACCTGTTCGGCGTGCGGGTCGTAGATGACGACGTCCGCGTCGGCGCCCGGGGCGAGGGTGCCCTTCTTCGGGTACAGGCCGAACATGCGGGCCGGGGCGGCACAGGCGATCTCGATCCAGCGGCGGCGGGAGATGTGCCCGTCGACGACGGCCTGGTGCAGCAGGTCCATCCGGTTCTCCACGCCCGGCAGGCCGTTGGGGATCTTGGAGAAGTCGCCGCGGCCCAGCTCCTTCTGGCCGGTGAAGCAGAAGGGGCAGTGGTCGGTGGAGACCACCTGGAGGTCGTTGGTGCGCAGCCCCTTCCACAGGGCGGCCTGGTGCTCCCTCGGCCGCAGCGGGGTGGAGCACACGTACTTGGCGCCCTCGAAGTCCGGTTCGGCGAGGTTGTCGGTGGACAGGAACAGGTACTGCGGGCAGGTCTCGCCGAAGACGTTCAGCCCCTCGTCCCGGGCCCGGGCCAGCTCGGCGACCGCCTCGGTGGCGGAGACGTGCACGACGTACAGCGGGGCGCCGGCGACCTGGGCGAGGCGGATGGCGCGGTGGGTGGCCTCGGCCTCCAGCAGGGCCTTGCGGACCTCACCGTGGTAGCGGGGGTCGGTCTCGCCGCGGGCGAGGGCCTGTTCGACCAGGACGTCGATGGCGATGCCGTTCTCGGCGTGCATCATGATCAGGCCGCCGTTCTCGGCGGAGCGCTGCATGGCGCGCAGGATCTGGCCGTCGTCGCTGTAGAACACCCCCGGGTAGGCCATGAACTGCTTGAAGCTCGTCACCCCCTCCTCGACCAGCTTGTCCATCTCCTTGAGCGTCTCCTGGTGCACGTCGGAGACGATCATGTGGAAGCCGTAGTCGATCGCGCAGTTGCCCTCGGCCTTGGCGTGCCAGGCGTCCAGGCCCTCGCGCAGGGTGTGGCCGACGCTCTGCACCGCGAAGTCGACGATCGTCGTCGTACCGCCCCAGGCCGCGGCCCGGGTGCCGGTCTCGAAGGTGTCCGAGGCGAAGGTGCCGCCGAAGGGCAGCTCCATGTGGGTGTGGGCGTCGACGCCGCCCGGGATGACGTACTTCCCGGTGGCGTCGATGACCCTCCCCCACTCTTCGGCCGGGGGTGCCCCGCTCTCGCTTCGCCCGGCGGTGAACGCCCCGGCCGCGGGCGTGCCGGAGGCGGCGAGGGCGGCGATGCGGCCGTCCTCGATCAGGACGTCGGCGTGGATCTCGTCCGACGCGGTGATGACGAGACCGCCGCGGATGACGGTACGGCTGCTCATGCTGCTCCCTCGGTCGACGGTACGGTCGGGGCGCGGTCGGCGGCGCTCCCGCCGGGGGGCGGCGGTCGTCTCCGTGCGCCCCCCGGCTGCCGCCGGTGGCGCTGGTCAGCTGCTGTCGTCCACGCTTCTCAGCGCCTGTTCCAGGATCGCCGCGCCCTCTTCGGCCTCGGCGACGGTCAGGGACAGCGGCGGGGCGATCCGCAGGGCGCTGGTGTCGTGACCGCCGCCCTTGCCGATGAGCAGTCCGCCGTCGCGGGCCGCCTCCAGCACCGCGGCGACGGCCTGCGGGTCGGCTTCGTCCGTGCCCGGTCTGACCAGTTCGACGCCGATCATCAGCCCCCGTCCGCGTACCTCCCGCACTCCGGGCAGCTGGGCGGCGACCGTACGGAGCCGCTCGATGAGCAGTCCGCCGACCCGCCGGGCGTTTCCCTGGAGGTCGTGCGCCAGGAGGTGATCGAGGTTGGCGAGGGCGGCGGCCATGGTGAGCTGGGTGCCGCCGAAGGTGGAGATGCTGTTGGCGTCCAGGCAGTTCATGATCTCGGCGCGGGCGACGACCCCGCCGACGGACATGCCGTTGCCGATGCCCTTGGCGAAGGTGACGATGTCCGGGGGGCCGCTGCGGGCGTGCGCCTGCCAGCCCCAGAAGTGGTCGCCGGTGCGGCCCCAGCCGGTCTGCACCTCGTCGGTGATCCACAGGATCCCGTGGGCGGCGAGGACTTCACGGAACGCCGCGTACAGCCCGTCGGGCGGCGAGGTGAACCCGCCGACGCCCTGGACGGGTTCGGCGATCAGCGCGGCGGGTGGCCGGATGTGACCGAGGACGTCCTTCAGGTCGGCGACGCACGCGTCGGTGAACGCGCGGTCGTCCAGCTCCGCGTACGGCCCACGGGTGCGCACGCCGCCGTGGACGTACAGGGTGTGCAGCGGGGACAGCGAGGTCGGGGACCAGCCGCGGTTGCCGGTGATGCCGACCGTGCTGAAGGAACGGCCGTGGTAGCTGTTGCGCATGGCCAGCACGGTGTTGCTGCGCCGGTAGGCGGTGGCGAGGAGCAGTGCGGTGTCGTTGGCCTCGGTGCCGGAGGTGGTGAAGAACACGCGGGCGTCGGGGATGGCGCTCACCTGGGCGATGCGCTCGGCGAGTTCGACCATCGGCCGGTTGAGGTAGAGGGTCGAGGAGTGGATGATCCGGGCGGCCTGCTCGCTGACCGCCTTGGTCACCTCGGGCAGCGCGTGCGCGGTCGACGTGGTCAGGATGCCGCCGAAGAAGTCCAGGTATCTGCGGCCGGCGGAGTCCCAGACGTACCGGCCCTCGCCGTGGGTGATCTCGATCGGGTCGTCGTAGTAGAGGGCGAGCCAGTCGGGCAGCACACGGCGGTGACGGGAGTAGAGGTCGTTCACGGCCGCACCAGCCCGTCGTAGGCGTCGGGGCGGCGGTCACGGTAGAAGGCCCACTGCTGCCGCACCTCCTCGATGAGGTCGAAGTCGAGGTCGCGGACGAGGAGTTCCTCGGACTTGTCGTCGGCGGTCTCCCCCACGAAGCGCCCGCGCGGATCGACGAAGTACGAGGTGCCGTAGAAGTCGTTGTCGCCGTACTCCTCCTGCCCCACCCGGTTGATGGCGGCGACGAAGTACTCGTTGGCGACGGCCGCGGCGGGCTGCTCCAGCTGCCACAGGTGGGCGGACAGGCCCCGGTGGGTGGCGGAGGGGTTGTAGACCAGCTGGGCGCCGTTCAGGCCGAGTTGCCGCCAGCCCTCCGGGAAGTGCCGGTCGTAGCAGATGTAGACCCCGACCTTGCCGACGGTGGTGTCGAAGACGGGCCAGCCCAGGTTGCCGGGCTTGAAGTAGTACTTCTCCCAGAAGCCCTTGACCTGGGGGATGTGGTGCTTGCGGTACTTGCCGAGGTAGGTGCCGTCGGCGTCGATCACGGCGGCGGTGTTGTAGTAGAAACCGGACTGCTCGACCTCGAAGACCGGTACGACGATCACCATGCCGGTCTCGCGGGCGAGGTCCCGCATCCGGCGGACGGTCGGCCCGTCGGGCACCGGCTCGGCCCAGCGGTAGTGCTCCGGCTCCTGCACCTGACAGAAGTACGGGGCGTTGAAGACTTCCTGGAAACCGATGATCTGTGCGCCCCGGCGAGCCGCCTCCCGGGCGTGCTCCTCGTGTTTCGCCACCATGGACTCGGTGTCGCCGGTCCAGGTGGCCTGCACCAGAGCGGCGCGTACGACGTTGGCCATGAGCTGCTCCTTCGACGCGGCCTCAGAGCCTCTACGCCCGTAGAGCAGGCCGTAGAGGGACGAACGTAAGCCTCCGGGAGGCCCTTGCCAAGACCATCGTCGTCAACCCGCGGAGTCGATCACGTTTCACACTCCGGTGGGTGAGCGGATCCGCCGGTCGGGGGCGGGCCGGGACGCGCTCCCGCGCCGCCGGTCACGGTCCGTGGCCGGCGACCCGCAACGCGTGGACAACGTCCCAGTGCCGCTCGTCGGACACGCCGTGCGCGGCCCTCAGCAGGAGGGGCACCAGGCGCTCCGGACCGGCGGCGGCGCACCGGGCGGCCTCCTCGGGCGTACGGACCCGCACACAGGCGTCCAGCAGGGCCCACGCCTCCCGGTGCCGGCCCGCCTCGTCCAGCCGCAGCACCGCCGCACCGATCTGCTCGGCCGGCCTCGCCACGCCCTGCCGCAGCATCTGCCGCGCGTCGGCGTCCCGGCCGGCCGCGGCGAGCGCGTCGGCGACGGCGACCAGCCGCTCGGCGGGCAGCGAGGCGGCCTCCCACAGCAGCGTCGTCCAGTCGGCCCCGAGCCCGGCCCGGTACAGGGCGTCCGCGAGCGGCGGCAGCCGGCCGGCGGGCCACCGCGCGGCCTCGGCCAGCAGCACGTGCGCCTCGCCGCTGCGCCCCTCGGCCCGCAGCCGGGCGAGCCGCTCCACGGCCCCGGCGACCGCCTCCCCGGCCCCTTCGTCCACCACCGCGGCAGCCACCGGCACCGCCACGGCCGGCCCCTCCACCCCGGCGAACCGGGCCCCGCGAGGCGTACGGCCCCCGGCGCCGGCGCCCGGACCGGAGGCCTGCGGCACGGCCATCGGGGCGCCCGCCTCGCCCTCCCCCATCCCGGCGAACCGCGCACCACCACGGCGACGCCTGCGCGGCGGGGGCGTCACGGGCGGGGCGGGGGCCGTCGGGGGCACGGGGGCCGCTGAGGTGGGCACCACCGGTGACTCGGGGGCTACCGGCGGGTACCAGGGCGCGCCGGGGACGGCGTCGGAAGACGGCGGACGAGCCGGGGGCGTCGTACGGAAGGGGTCCTCCGGGCGCGCCGGGTCCGGGGTCCGGCCGGGGAACGCGTGCGCCCTCGGCCGGTCCGCCGCGGCGATGCGCGAGCGCAGTTCGGCGCAGCGTGCGGTGGCGCGTTCGTGGTCGTCGCGGGCCTGGGCGAGGTCGAGACGCAGGGTCTCGGCCCGCGCCCCGGACACCGGCCCGGACAGCAGACGGCTCAGCTCGGCGTGGCGCGCCGCGGCGTAGCGCTGCTCACGGAGCATGACGTCGAGCCGGTCGGCCAGGATCTCCCGGGCGCCGGGCCGGGCGTCGTACGCGGTGAGCGCGGCGGCGTGCAGCGCGCGGGCCCCTTCCCGCTCGGCCGCCGCGACGGCGGGACCGTAGGCCGCGCCGAGGTCCTCCAGCAGGGCCTCGACCACATCCCACGGGGGGATCTCGCGCCCGTCCAGGCAGGCCCGCATGCCCTCGGGGTCGCGGTGCCAGAAGACCGCGCTCCACCCCCCGCCCTGCCCGAGCCGCGCCAGAAGCCCGTCCAGGTAGCTCGCGAACTCCCGCACACCCCCGGGGAGTCGATCCACCGCCATCGCCCCCGCTCCCGCCCGGCTGCCGGCACTCCGTCCGGTAGGCAACACCAGTCGTGTTACGGACCTGCTACGCGGAGTTTTCCGGCAGTGCGCGAACGGCTCCTGGCGGGATTGCCGGCCACGGCCGCCCGTCCGGACCAGCGCGGCCCCCGCTTCTCCACCCGGCACGAAAATGCCCGCCCGAGGGGGCGCGAGGAACCGTGCGGGCGGCGCAAGGACCCCGCACCTCACGACCAGCGGTGCCCACCCGGAACGACACGGCGGCGAACATGCCCGCCCCAGGGGATCGTGTCATCGTGGGCATGAACCGCCCCCCACCCGGTTACCCGGCGGAGCCAGTCGTCAGCGAAGGAACGCAACGCCATGACCAACGGCTACCCTCCTGACCCCTTCGGCGAGTTCCTGGCCCGTTTCTTCGGCGGCGCCCCGGGCGGTGCCCCCGGCCCCCGGCACATCGACATCGGCCGCCTGCTCAGCCAGCCGGCCCGGGAGCTGGTCAGAGGCGCCGCCCAGTACGCCGCCGAACACGGCAGCCGGGACCTGGACACACAGCACCTGCTGCGCGCGGCGCTGTCCACCGAGCCCACCCGGAGTCTGCTGAGCCGGGCGGGCGCGGACCCGGACTCGCTCGCGACGGAGATCGACGACCGGGCCGGTCCGGTGCAGCACGGGCCGGGCGAGGCGCCGCCGCCGACGTCGCTGTCGCTGACCCCGGCGGTCAAGCGGGCCCTGCTGGACGCGCACGACCTGGCGCGGGCGAGCGGCGCCGGGTACATCGGCCCGGAGCACGTGCTGAGCGCGCTGGCCGCCAATCCGGACTCGGCGGCCGGGCACATCCTGAACGCGGCCCGGTTCTCGGCGGGCTCCCTGCCGCCGGAGGCCCCGGAGAGCAGCCAGCCCCGCCCGGAGCGGCAGCGGCCCACCGGCACACCGACCCTGGACAAGTACGGCCGTGATCTGACCGAGCTGGCCCGGCAGGGCCGGGTCGACCCGGTCATCGGCCGGGACGCGGAGATCGAGCAGACCATCGAGGTGCTGTCGCGGCGCGGCAAGAACAACCCGGTGCTGATCGGTGACGCGGGTGTCGGCAAGACGGCCGTCGTGGAGGGCCTGGCCCAGCGCATCGCGGACGGTGACGTCCCGGACGGCCTGGCGGGGCGCAGGGTCGTGGCCCTGGACCTCACGGGTGTCGTGGCCGGCACCCGCTACCGGGGTGACTTCGAGGAACGCCTGAACAACATCGTGGAGGAGATCCGCGCGCACTCCGACCGGCTGGTGGTGTTCATCGACGAGCTGCACACCGTCGTGGGCGCGGGGGCCGGCGGCGAGGGCGGCGCGATGGACGCCGGGAACATCCTCAAGCCGGCTCTCGCCCGGGGCGAGCTGCACATCGTGGGCGCGACCACCCTGGAGGAGTACCGGCGGATCGAGAAGGACGCGGCGCTGGCCCGCCGGTTCCAGCCGATCCTGGTGCCGGAGCCGACGGTCGCGGACACGATCGAGATCCTGCGCGGGCTGCGCGACCGCTACGAGGCCCACCACCAGGTGCGTTACACCGACGAGGCGCTGGTCGCCGCCGTGGAGCTGTCCGACCGGTATCTCACCGACCGGCGGCTGCCCGACAAGGCGATCGACCTGATCGACCAGGCGGGCGCGCGGGTCCGGCTCGGTGCCGGCACCAAGGGCACGGACGTGCGCGCGATGGAGCGCGAGGTGGAGCAGCTGGTCCGGGACAAGGACCAGGCGGTCGCGGACGAGGACTACGAGCAGGCCAAGCAGCTGCGCGACCGGATCACCGAGCTGAAGCAGCGGATCACGGCGGCCAGCGGCGAGGGGAGGGCCGACGAGGGGCAGCTGGAGGTGACGGCGGAGGCCATCGCCGAGGTGGTGTCCCGCCGGACCGGCATCCCGGTCAGCCGGCTCACGCAGGAGGAGAAGGAACGGCTGCTCGGCCTGGAGGAGCACCTGCACCAGCGGGTCGTCGGCCAGGAGGAGGCCGTCGGCGTGGTCGCGGAGGCGGTGCTGCGCTCCCGCGCGGGGCTGGCCAGCCCGCACCGGCCGATCGGCAGCTTCCTGTTCCTCGGCCCGACCGGTGTCGGCAAGACGGAGCTGGCCCGGGCGCTGGCCGAGGCCCTGTTCGGCAGCGAGGACCGGATGGTCCGGCTCGACATGAGCGAGTACCAGGAGCGGCACACCGTCTCCCGCCTGGTGGGCGCCCCGCCCGGGTACGTCGGTCACGAGGAGGCGGGGCAGCTCACCGAGGTGGTGCGCCGGCACCCGTACTCGCTGCTTCTCCTGGACGAGGTGGAGAAGGCGCATCCGGACGTCTTCAACATCCTGCTCCAGGTGCTGGACGACGGCCGGCTGACCGACTCGCAGGGGCGGACCGTGGACTTCACCAACACGGTCATCGTGATGACGAGCAACCTGGGCTCCGAGGCGATCACCCGGCGCGGTGCCGGGATCGGGTTCGGGCCGGGTGGTGCGGACGCGGACGAGGAGGCGCGACGGGAGCAGATCCTGCGGCCGCTGCGGGAGCACTTCCGGCCGGAGTTCCTCAACCGTATCGACGAGATCGTGGTCTTCCGGCAGCTGACGAGCGAGCAACTGCGGCAGATCACCGATCTGTTGCTGGAGGGCACCCGGCGGCTGCTGGACGGGCAGGGCATCACGGTGGAGTTCACGGACGCGGCCGTCGACTGGCTCGCCGAACACGGCTACCAGCCGGAGTACGGCGCCCGGCCGCTGCGCCGCACGATCCAGCGCGAGGTGGGCAACCAGCTGTCCCGGCTGCTGCTGAACGGCACGATCGCCAGGGGCAGCCGGGTGACGGTGGACGCCAAGGACGGGCGGCTGGACTTCCGCGCGGACGAAACCCCGCCACCCGCACCCGAGTTGTGAACGTGGCCCCCGGCTCCCCGGGAGCCGGGGGCCACTGCCGTCTCGCGCTTGCGGTTGCGCTTACGGTGCCGGGTCGGCCGTCTCGCGCTACGGTGCCGGGTCGACCACCATCGCCGAGCCGCCGCCGCGCCGCACCTTCTCGGCGGCTGCCAGCCACTTCCCGCCCGGCAGCCGCTGCACGCCGGTCGCCGCGCCGATCTCCGGGTTCACCTTGAAGCTGTGCCCGAGGGCCTCCAGCCGCGCCCTGATCTCACTGTCGTGCAGGGCTGGTTCGATCTCCGTCTGGGCCGCGTTGCGCTGGCTGGCGCGCGGGGCGGCGATGGCGTCGACCAGCGGCAGCCCCCGGTCCAGGAACCCGGTGAGCGTCTGGAGCACGGTGGTGATGATGGTCGCGCCGCCGGGCGAGCCGAGCGCCACCACCGGCCTGCCGTGCCGGTCCAGGACGATCGTCGGGGAGATCGAGGAGCGCGGGCGCTTGCCCGGGCCGGGCAGGTTGGGGTCGTGCACGGCCGGGTTGGCCGGCGCGAAGGAGAAGTCGGTCAGTTCGTTGTTGAGCAGGAAGCCCCGGCCGGGGACGGTGATGCCGCTGCCGCCGGTCTCCTCGATGGTGAGCGTGTAGGCGACGACGTTGCCCCACTTGTCGGCCACGGTGAGGTGGGTGGTGTTCTCGCCCTCGTACGTCGTCGGGGCCGCCGTGCCGCCCTTGCCGCAGGCCGCGGGGGAGCGCGGGTCGCCGGGCGCGAGCGGGCTGGTGAGGACCGCGTCGCCGCGGATCAGGCAGGCGCGCGAGTCGGCGTACCGCTGCGACAGCAGCTGCTTCGTCGGTACGTCCTCGAAGGCGGGGTCACCGACCCAGCGCCCGCGGTCGGCGAAGGCGATGCGGCTGGCCTCGATGAAGCGGTGCAGGTACTGCGTCTTGCTCTCCTTGGAGAGGTCGCTGTTCTCCAGGATGTTGAGCGCCTCGCCGACGGTGGTGCCGCCGGAGGAGGAGGGGGCGATGGAGTACACGTCCAGGCCGCGGTACGACGTCCGGGTGGGCGCCTGGAACTTGGCGTGGTAGACGGCCAGGTCCTTCTCGGCCAGCTTGCCGGGGCGCGCGTTCCAGTGGGAGGCGGGGTCCACGGGCGGGTGTTCCACCGTGCTGACGATGTCGTCGCCGATGTCCCCGTGGTAGATCGCGTCGACGCCCTTGCGGCCCAGCTCCTCGTAGGTGCGGGCGAGTTCGGGGTTCTTGAACGTGGAGCCGGTGACCGGCAGCCGTCCGCCCGGCAGGAACAGTTTCGCGGTGTCCGGGAAGTAGCGGAACCGGGCCTCGTTGGAGGCGGTCTGCGAGCGGAAGGTGTCGTCCACCGTGAAGCCCGCGCGCGCGATCCGCTCGGCCGGTTTCAGTACCGTGCCGAGCCTCCTGGTGCCCCACTCCCCCAGTGCGCGCTGCCAGGTGGCGGGGGTGCCCGGGGTGCCGACGCTCAGGCCGCTGCTGACGGCGTCGTCGAAGGCGAGCGGTTTGCCCTTCTCCAGGAACAGGTCGGAGTCGGCGCTCAGCGGCGCGGTCTCGCGGCCGTCGATGGTGTGGACGGTGCGGGTCCGGGCGTCGTAGTAGACGAAGTAGCCGCCCCCGCCGATGCCGGCCGAGTAGGGCTCGGTCACGCCGAGCGCGGCGGCCGTGGCGACGGCCGCGTCGACCGCGTTGCCGCCCTTCTTGAGGACCTCGATGCCGGCGGCGGAGGCGTCCGGGTCGACGCTGGCGACCGCGCCGCCGTACCCGACGGCCACCGGAACCTTCGCCGGCGTCCCGCTCGTTGCCGTGCCGGGCGGGGCCGCCGCCCCCACCGACACCATGGCGGCCGAGACCGCCAGTACCGCCAGTTTCCGCGTGCCAGGACGACCCATCCGTACCTCCCGTCGGGACAGTCCGCGCAGCGTAACCAGATTGCCGTAGTACTGACAGTACGCCTCGGCGGCCCGCCACACGAACGTCACACATCGAACACCGGTACGTACGTCTACCCCCGGGCCCGCTAGCATGCGCGGCCATGAACGACGACGTGCGCAACATCGTCCTCGGCGTCATGGCGGCCGGCGTCAGTGCCGCGCTGGGCTGGCTGACCCGCACCTTCCTGTGGCGGCGGGGGCTGCGCCGCAAGCAGGCCTTCTTCGGGCTGCCGGACCACTCCGAGGCGCTGCTGGTGGTCAACCGCAACGCGGGCGGGCCCGAACTGGCGGTGATGCGCCACGACGTGTTCGCCCTGCTGGAGTTGTCCGCGCTCATCAAGGACTGCCGCGCGCACGCCCAGGTCGTCGCGCACGACGCCGCCCGGCAGGGTTTCGGGGAGCGTACGGAGTTCTGCCTCGGCGGCCCCGCCTCCAACCACCGCACGGCGGCTCATCTGTCCTCGCTGCTGCCGGGCGTGCGCGTGAACGTGGAGGCGGAGGCCGGTGCGGACCGCGGGGCCTTCCGGATCGACGGCTCCGACTACCGCGCGCAGACCGGCCGGAGCGAGTACGTGCTGCTCGCCCGGCTCACCGTGGGCGAGCGGCGCGACGCCCGCCCGGTGTTCCTCTTCTGCGGCCAGAGCGCCATCACCAACCAGGCCGCCACCCGTTATCTGGCCCGCCACCACGAGCGGCTGGCCCGCAGGTACCGCACCGGTTCCTTCGTCCTGCTGCTGAAGGTGGTCAACTCGCGGGCGTACGGCCCGGATGTGGTGGAGCTGGTGGCGGACGTGACGCGGGCGGCGCGGACACCGCGGCCCGACCCCGTCACCGGCGGCGGCGAGTGAGCCCTCAACAATCTTTATCCGTACGTAACTTACCGACGGGTTACTTACGGTAAGAAGGCGCGGTTACCGTCGGGTCACTTTGCACGGAACCAGTGAAGGAGTGACCCATGGGACACAGTCGCGCCGCTCTGCGCACCTCCGCCGCGGCAGCCGTCTCGGCGGCCCTGGTCGCCGGCACCGTCACCGGCCTCGCACCGGCCGCCGAGGCGGCCCCGTCCCTCCGCTTCGTCGACATCACCGGCGACGGCGGCACCGTGCTCAAGGCCAACGTCCTCACGCCCGCGGGCGCCGACGCCTCGGCCCGCTACCCGCTCGTCGTGCTGCCCACGAGCTGGGGCCTGCCCCAGGTGGAGTACCTCGCCCAGGCACAGAAGCTCGCCGACTCCGGCTATGTGGTGGTCGGTTACAACGTGCGCGGCTTCTGGCAGTCCGGCGGCCGGATAGAAGTGGCCGGTCCCCCCGACGTGGCGGACGCCTCCCGGGTCATCGACTGGGCGCTGGCCCACACCCCGGCCGATCCGCGGCACATCGGCATGGCCGGGGTGTCGTACGGCGCCGGGATCAGCCTGCTCGCCGCCGCGCACGACAAGCGCGTCAAGGCCGTGGCCGCGCTCAGCGGCTGGGCGGACCTGATCGACTCCATCTACTCGGGCCGCACCCAGCACCTCCAGGCGGCGGCCGTGCTGGACGGCGCCGCCACCCTCACCGGCCACGAGAGCCCCGAACTGCGCGCCATCTTCGACAACCTGTACTCCTCGAACCTGTCGAAGGAACAGGAGATGATCGACTGGGGGCGGAAACGTTCCCCCGTGAGCTTCACCGACCAGCTGAACGCGAACGGCGCCGCGGTCATGCTGGCCAACGCCTGGGGCGACACGGTCTTCCCGGCGAACCAGTACGCCTCCTTCTACGAGAAGCTCACCGGGCCCAAGCGGCTGGAGCTGCGCCCCGGCGACCACGCCACCCCCGAACTGACCGGCCTGTTCGGGCTGCCCAACGACGTCTGGACGGACACCGAGCGCTGGTTCGACCACTATCTCAAAGGCGCCGGCAACGGCATCGAGCGCGAACAGCCGGTCCGGCTGAAGCCCCGCAGCGCGGGGGGATACGAGGGCTACCCGGACTGGAAGTCGGTCGCCGCGACCCGGCGGAAGATCGCACTGGCCGGCTCACCCACCATCCACGCGAACGTCGACTCCGGCGCGGACGGCGGCATCGTCTTCCTCTCCAGCATCCTGGACCAGGTCGCCCAACTGCCGCCCGTCGCCTCGATGCCGCTGCTGCCGCGCCGCTGGGCGGCCGTCTGGCAGTCGGAGCGGTACGGCAGCGCCCAGCGGGTGCGCGGCACGGCGAACCTGCATACCACGCTCACCCCGACCGCGGAGAGCGGCACCCTGATCGCCTACCTGTACGACGTGGGCCCGCTCGGCCTGGGCAAGCTCGTCACCCACGCGCCGTACACCTGGCACGGGCGGACGCCCGGCGCACCGTTCACCGTCGACCTGGACCTGTTCTCCACGGCCTACGACGTCCCCGCCGGGCACCGCCTCGCGCTGGTGGTCGACACGGTCGACCCGCTCTACCTCGAGCACAACCCGTCCGGCGCGCAGCTGACCTTCTCCTCGCCCGTGGACGACCCGTCGTACGTGTCCGTCCCCTTGCGCGAGCAGTGATCTCCGGCTGCCGCCGGACGAGCCTGGCCCGTGTGGTCTGCTGCCCCCTTGCGGTCCCGGGGCCATGGGGGGGCTCCCCACCCGGCAGCAGCGTCCCAGGGCCGGCCGCGGCGACCGCCACGGCCGGCCCTGGGACTGCGCTGCTCACGGCGGGACACCCGGCCGGCGAACCACGTAAGCAGCAGGCACATCCCGATGTGGATCGGCGGTCACCATCACCACGGGGATGAACGGCAAATCGTAGTCGAGGTTGGCGGCGATGCGTTTCCCGGCGTGGGGGAACTCCTCGCGGGACTCGCGCGAGCCGGCGGGAACGCGGCCTCCCACCGGCCGCGTTCCCCGGTGTCCACGGCCGCGCGAGGCACCTCGCCCCTCGTCCCGGGCATCCACAACTGGTCACGATCGCAGTGGAGTTGACCGGCTCCCCGCACCACGCCGGACCGAGCCGTAGGGACGCCGGCGGGGGCAGGGAGGTCCCGGAGGGTCAGGCCTCGGCGATCTCCGCGTACAGCTGGGACAGCTCGGGAACGCCGCTGACCGCCCACTCCTGTCCGGCCGGCACCACCTCGAACGCGCGGCCGGAGGCGAGCCGCACGACGGGCTCGCCGTCGGAGGTGATCTGCCAGGCGGCGCCGGGTACGGTCCGCACCACGACCGTGCCCAGGTACAGCCCGGCGTCGTGGCCCAGCCAGGGCAGCAGCTCGGCGTCGTCCCGCCAGCGCGGCACCAGCTGGTCCAGGGCCTCCAGCGAGGCAGGGGTGTCGTCGAGGCGGACACCCGCCCGCACCGCCTGCGAGCGCAGCAGCTCGCACTCGGAGAGCAGCGCCGCGACCGCCGCTGGATCGGCGGGGAGCGCCGCGTCACCGTTCTTCTTGTGCCGGGGGCCCAGGAACGGAAGGTGCATGGACCCAGCGTGGCATCACACGTCCAGGTCGACCACCACCGGCGCGTGGTCGGAGGCACCCTTGCCCTTGCGTTCCTCGCGGTCGACGTAGGCGTCCTTGACGGCCTGGGCGAACGGCGCGTTGCCGTACACCAGGTCGATGCGCATGCCGCGGTTCTTCGGGAAGCAGAGCTGGCGGTAGTCCCAGTAGGTGAACGGCTGGTCGTACTTCAGCGGGCGCGGCACGACGTCGCTCAGGCCCGCCTCGCGCAGGGCGGCCAGGGCGGCGCGCTCGGCCGGGGTGACATGGGTGGAGCCCTCGAAGGCGGCCCGGTCGAAGACGTCCTCGTCCGTCGGCGCCACGTTGTAGTCACCCAGCACCGCGAACGGGCGGCTGCCCTGCGCGTCGCCCTGCACCGCCGCTCTCAGGGCCTCGAACCACTGGAGCTTGTACGCGTAGTGCGGGTGGCCGACCTCGCGGCCGTTGGGCACGTACACCGACCAGACGCGGACCGGGCCACAGGTCGCCGAGAGGGCGCGCGGCTCACTCACGCCGTCGTAGCCGGGGTCACCGGGCAGGCCCTTGACCACATCCTCGATGCCGACGCGGGAGAGCACCGCGACGCCGTTCCACCGGCCGGTCGCGTGGACGGCCGCCTCGTAACCCAGCTCGCGCAGCTGGTCGACCGGGAACTGCTCCTCGGCGATCTTGGCCTCCTGGAGGCAGAGCACGTCGGTGCCGCTGCTCTCCAGCCAGGCCAGCAGCCTCGGCAGGCGGGCGGTGATCGAGTTCACGTTCCAGGTGGCGATGCGCATGTCCCCCAACCTACCCGGCGGGTCCGACAACCGGTCGTGCTCACAGATCGGCGGAGGCGCCCGGGGCCAGCCGCAGGTGGTCCGTGCCGCCCAGGGCGCCGATCTGGCGGTCGTAGATCGGCCGGGCGAGGTCGGTGAGCAGGGCGTCGTGGACGTCGTAGGCGCGCTGCGGCCCGACCTCGCGGACGTAGTCGATCACCTCGGAGATCTTGCTCCAGGGGGCCATCACGGGCAGCATCAGGGTCTCCACCGGGCGGGCGGGGACGGTGAGGGCGTCGCCGGGGTGGAAGACCCTGCCGCCGTCGATCAGGAAGCCGACGTTGGTGATCCGCGGGATGTCCGGGTGGATCACCGCGTGCAGCTCGCCGTGGACCTCCACCTCGAAGCCGGCGGCGCTGAACGTGTCGCCGTGGCCGACGGTGTGCACGCGGCCCGGGAAGGCCGCCGCGAGCCGGCCGGCGACGGACCTCGGCGCCCAGATCCCGGCGGCCGGATTGGCCTCCAGGGCGGCCCGCAGCCGGCCCTCGTCGAAGTGGTCCGGGTGCTCGTGCGTGACCAGGACGGCGTCCGCGCCGACCGCCGCGTCCTCCTCGGAGAACCCGCCCGGGTCGATGACGAGCGTGCGCCCCTCCTTGTCGAGGCGGACGCAGGCGTGGGACTTCTTCGTGAGCTTCATGACTCCCCATCCTGCCCCCCACGGCCGCCCCGCGGGGCGCTACTCGGACGGCGTGGTCTCCTCCCGGATGACCTCCCGGGCCACCCGGAACGCACGGTTCGCGGCCGGCACCCCGCAGTAGACGGCCGCCTGGAGCAGCACCTCCGCGATCTCGTGCGGGGTCAGTCCGTTGCGCAGGGCCGCGCGGGTGTGGGCCGCCAGCTCCTCCTGGTGACCGCCCGCGACCAGCGCGGTGAGCGTGATGCAGCTGCGGGTACGGCGGTCCAGGCCCGGCCGGTCCCAGATCTCGCCCCAGGCGTACCGGGTGACGAACTCCTGGAAGTCCCCGGAGAACTCGTCGGCCTCCGCCAGCGCCCGGTCCACGTGCGCGTCACCGAGCACCTCCCGGCGGACCTTCAGCCCGGTCCCGTACCGATCGGGCTGCCCGGCGGCCTGCGCCGGTACGGCCGCCGGGGCGATCTCGGCGATCGGCGCGGCCTGCGGCGGCGCGGCCGGGACCGGGACGGCCGGGGCACCGGGCAGGACGTTCTGGCCGGTGTCGAAGGACTGCTGCCAGGCGCTGGAGAAGTGGTGCACCAGCAGGTCGGTGACGGCGGCGGGCTGCTCCACCGGGACCAGGTGGGAGGCGCCCGGGACGACCGCGAGGCGGGCGTCCGGGATGCCGGCGACCAGGGTGCGGGCCTCGGCGGGACCGGTGACCCGGTCGTCGGCACCGACCAGCACCAGCGTCGGCACACCGACCCGGCCCAGCTCCGGCCGGACGTCGAACCCGGCGAGCGCCTCGCAGGCGGCGATGTAACAGCCGGGATCGGTGGTGCGGACCATCTGCACCGCCCACTCGGTGATCGCCGGCTGCGCGGCGGCGAACCCACCGGTGAACCAGCGGTCCGGCGCGGTCCGGGCGATCGGGTCGAGCCCGTTGGTGCGCACGATCACCCCGCGCTGCCGGAACTCGTCCGCGGTGCCGAACCGGGGCGAGGCGGCGACCAGCGCGAGGGAGGCCAGCCGCTCGGGGTGCCGCAGGGCCAGCTCGATACCGACGGCCCCGCCCAGCGCACAGCCCGCGTACCCGAACCGCTGCACTCCCAGCGCGTCCAGCGTCACCAGCAGCCGGGCGGTCAGCTCGGCGACGGAACCGGCCGGGTGGGCGGGGGCGCCGCCGTGGCCGGGCAGATCGAACCGGAAGACCCGCCACTGCTTGACCAGCTCCGGCACCTGACGGTCCCACATGTGCCATGTGGTACCGAGGGAGGGGCCGAGGATCAGGACAGGTGCGTCTTCTGGCCCGTCAAAGCGGTATTGCAGGGTGTTCGGGGGTGTCTCACTCACGCCCCAGACCTTCTCACGTCTCACGGACGCCCCTATAACGCGGGATCGGTGGATGCCATCCTGACCAGGTTGACGACCTCGCGGGCGGCATATCGCTTGAGGCATCGGGTGATCTCACGTCGGGTCTTGCCCTCCTGGGTGCGGCGTTCGTAGTACGCCTGGGTACGAGGGTCGTGGCGCAGCCGGGTGAACACGATGCGGTGCAGGGCAGCGTCCGCCTGCCGGTCCCCGCCGTGGTTGAGCCGGCGCGTGCTCCGCCGGCCGGAGGAGTACTCGATGGGGCTGACTCCGCAAAGGGCAGCAGAAGAGCCGGAACGGCCCGCCGGGCCAACCGACGGACCGTCACGGAATATTGAGACGGAATTGTGGACACACCTGTTTGGGCGGCGGTGTTCAGACGAAGAATGCGTTCATGCCGGGGACGTCGGAGAGGTAGGTCTCGATGCTCGCGATCTTGCCGTCGCGCAGGTGGCAGACGGTGGAGAGGTACTCGTCGAGCCGGACCTCGCCCCGGCGGGCGGTGTTGTGCAGGGACAGGGCCATGTTCTCGGGGCTGACCAGGATGTGGAGCAGTTCGAAGTTGAGGCCGTAGGAGGCGATCTTCTTCGCCCGCTCCACGACCGCCTCGGCGCCCTCCGCCTTCCCGGAGATGGTGTTGTCACCGGGGAGGACCCAGGTGGCGTCGTCGGTGAGCAGGGTCCGGATGCCGTCCCAGTCGCGGGCGGTGAGGTAGGCGTGGAACGCCTTGGCGAGCTGGTGCTGGACCTCGTACTGAGCCATGGGGTTCTCCTCAGATCAACACTAAAGCGGTGATCTCCGCTTTAAGCACCGTAGGGGACTCACTCACTAAAGCGCAACCCGATGCTTTAGGGTGGGGGTATGCCCGTCGAAAGCAAAGACCTCCGCCCCGGAGGCCGCAGCGCCCGCGTACGCGCCGCTGTGCACCGGGCCGTCATGGACCTGGTGCAGGAAGTCGGGGCCGAGAAGGTGACCATCCCCGCGGTGGCGCGCCGCGCCGGCGTCAACCCCAGTTCCGTCTACCGCCGTTGGGGGACGACCTCCGCCCTCCTGGCGGATGTGGCCGCCCGGCGCCAGGACGAGGGGGCGCCGGAGCTGCTCGGTGACCTGCGTAAGGACCTCGAACGAGCCGCTCTGTGGACGCTTGCCGACCTGTCCCGGCCGGGAGGCGTGGCGTTCTTCCGGGCCGAAGTGGCACCGGACGTGGACGAGCGCCGAGCAGGGCTGCGCGAGTGTCTGGAGCGGGTCAGCACCCGGTTCCACGCCGCCCTGGAAGCCGCGGCCCAGCGGGGCGAGGCGACACCACCACTGGAGCGGGTGCTGGACCACGTGGTCGCACCTCTCTACTTCCGCGTGGTGTTTTCGATCCCGGAAACGAACGAGGACTACGCACGCGGCCTCGTCGCCGACCTGTACGACGCCGTCTGAGTGTCCCGTGGGCCCTCAGGGGCGACGGCCAACCGCGTTAACCCCGGGTATTCAGCGGAATTGGGCTGACTGACGCCCCGATAGCAGAAAGGTGCCGGTGCCCTGCGAGGATGCGAGTGTCTGGCTCGTACCCGCTGCGGGAGCAAGGCATCTTTCGGGTGGCTGAGCGTAAAGGGTGGGACCGTCGGCTGTCGGTGGCGGCTGACGGGAAAAGGCTGATCGGGCATGCCGGGGCGGTGCTGCTGCGCCGGCGTGCGGACCGGACAGGGCTGACGGACGCGCTGGCGATGGTTCCTGCGTCCACGCTGCGACCAGCGGTTCGATCAACGCCCACTGCTCGTCGGTCAAGTCGGTTGCGCACGGCATCCGTTCCATGTCCGCAAACTTGTCCTGCTCACGCCCGGCCCGGCCCGTCTGAAGCTGCCAGTGGGTCCAAGAGGTCTTCCAGCGTACCGAGAGGCGCCATCAGAGATCTCCGCACCAGCCTCATGCCACGCATCCCGCGAAAGCCGATCTCAAGCAGCGGCAGCCGCTGCACAATCAGGTTCAAAGGGTTGCGCCGTCCGTTCGGACATCGTCCAGATCGAAGCACCCCGGAGAGCGGCTCCCGCGCGGAAGGTACAGATGACGAGTGGCCCACAACGACGCCTACCACTGGCCGCCTGAGCTTTTGGACCTGCTGATCGAACTGGTGCCCCGGCTCAACCGGAGCAAAGAAGGGGTCCTTGGATTCTTGCGGGGCGCTGGCGTCAGCGAAGACCTGCTCGCGCCTCATCGACACCAGCTCGCCGCGGACAAGTCAGCAGTCAGCAAGTACAAGATCGTTCGTGCCGTGCTCAGCCGGATCAATGAACAGGGCGACGCAGGCTTGGGCGTTCGCAGGGAGATCCTCAAACGAACGATCGACTTCGAGGACTTCTCCACACTGTGGCCGGACGACCGTCTCCCGGCGATCGTCCTGGGCGAACTCCGGGAACTCGTTCTCCTGCTTGAACGGCAAGGTGATGTTGCAGCCGGGCTGCGCGAAAAGGTCCGCTTCGCGCAGCTCGAACGTCGTCCTCTCGCCCTGCTGGGCTCCGATTTCTGAGCACCCTACGCTCCATCAGGTCACTCACGCGCACGGCGTCCAGCCGGGCAGTCGTTCGCCCTACCGATGGCAAGGCGCTCCCCCAATACAGCGGACGATTTCGCGCCGGGTCTTGCTCTCCTTGATCTGGCGCTCGTAGTAGTCCTGGGTGCGCGGGTCGACCCGCAGGCGGGTGAACACGATGCGGTGGAGCGCGGCGTTGGCCTGCTGGTCGCCGTTTGAGGCGACGGGACTGCCGGCGTCCCGAGGGACGCTCGACGGGACTGACCGCGCACAAAGCGGCGAAGGACGCCCTGCACGCCCTTCCTAACAGTGTCGCCCGGGCTGGGCACGGGAACCCGCGCTGGTTGTGATGCTGCTGGTGCAGCTCGGGTGCTGGCGGTGACGGGGCTGCTGAATCTGCGGCCGCCCAGGGTGGTCGGCTGAGACGCGGGTGCTCGGCCGAGAGCTGAGCGGGACCGGCCGAGCCCGGTACGGCAGCAAGGCCCGGACCGCGCGTCGCGGTCCGGGGCCCTGCCCCATGCGGTGCCGCCCTGCGGCGGCGGTGCGTCAGCTCTGTGCGGTGTCGTCGCTCGTCTGCCCGGCGCCCTCGGCTGCGCCTGCCTTCTCGCGCATCTTGCGCACCAGCTCCGCCTTCTGGTCGGCTGCACCCTGGCGGTCGAGGTTGCGGTGCGGACCGTTGTTCTGCCGTTCGGCGCGGGACAGCTTCTTGCGCTGGCCGCCGCCCATGCCCACGGGGTTGTTGATGTTCTTGCTCACGGTCACGGGTTCTCCCGGTAATGATGTGAAGTGATCTACGGATTCATCGGTGGGGGACGGGCGGCGACGTCGAAGGACGTCAGCAGGGGCCCATCACGCTCTCAATCGTGAATCGGCGTCTGGAAGAACATGACCAAGACGTTACCCGGTGCCGTCGGCCCCGCACACCAACCTTTCCGCCGCCCCGGCGTCGGCCGGGCCTTCGGCGAGCGCCCGGGGCCAGCCGTTTCCTTCCGGGAATCTCAGCACCGCCAGCACCCGTCGGAGGTCGCCGCCCGCCCGGGGCAGGTCCAGATGGGCGTTACTGCCGCTGCGGGCCTTGCGAGCACACTGACGGCATGGGAGATCATCTCACTTGCGGCCAGCCTCTGCGGAACGTCTGCGCAACGAGACGTCGTTCGCGGGCTGTGCGCGGTCAGCCTGCCCGAGTGCGACCTGCGACTCCGTGACACAGCTGGGAACTGATCACCGGGCTACGGAGTCCGTCATAGTGTGAACGGCCGGGATGCCAGTGAAGCGGTGGGGAAGTTGTGACGAACAGCAGCGGTAGCAATCCGTCGGCAGCGGGTCCGGGCACGTCTGCGCCGGGGCAGCCGCGCTGGGCCTGGTGGGTCGTAGGCATCGTCGTGCCCGTCGTTGGCATCGCAGCCACGGTGTTCGTCAACAACCGGCACAGCTCCGCTGACGACTCGAAGCTACCCGCCGTCGCGGGGGCACCGTCTGCCCCGCATGATCAAGTCAAGCCAGCCGCATCAGCGGATCCGGCCAGCCCGGGGAACACGGCGTCCCGCGCCATGTTCGGTCCACACGACATTCAGTTCCGGACCAGCGCCTACGGGGTTGACATCGACTTCGACATGCGCAAGCCGCTTGTTGCGGATGACCTCAAGGGCGCCGACTTGTCGGCCGTCACTGATGGAAGCGGGACGGCTGGTTCCACCAACATCCATGGCGGCCCCCGGCTCGCGGCGATCATCGCGCCGATTTCGGCAAGTGAGGCTGATCCAACCGAGGCGCAGTGCGCGGAGGCGTTGCGGAGCAACGGCGACCCCATGCTGCAGGATGCGCCTCAGGATGCGCAGTTCTGTGTTCAGACCACCGAGGGGCGTATTGCGTTCGTGCGTGTCGTGTCGGCCCCACCGGGTGGGCACACCATGAGGCTCACAGCGACGGTTTGGGACCTCGCCACTTAGCCGCGCCCTGAGACAAGCGAGCAACAAGCCCTCAAAAAGCCGACAGGCGACGAGAACACCCGTGCTACGAGCTCTTGGTAGAACTAGCGTGATCAGGCTTGGCGACGGCTGCTTCAGCAGCTCGCTCGATCTTCGCTCGGTGGGCATCCCAGAAGGGCGTCGTCGTGCTGCTGAGTCGCGTATTCGGCTGTTTTCCCTATCGAGTTGTCGAGCCGTTCGCGCAGCATGTCGGCGTGACCGGCGTGCCGGCTGAATCTCGGTGAGCATGTGGACCAGGATTTTGAGCAGCCTCGCGTTGGGGCGTGACCACCAGGGCACGTAGACGCCGTTTCACTTGGTGAGTCGGCGGTAGCCGATGAGGGTTGCGGCTATGCCGACGAAGGCGAGGAAGTGCTCGGCCTTCCGTTCGTAGCGGCGGTGCAGGCGGCGGCAGCCTGCGAGCCAAGAGTCCGTTCTCTCGACGACCCAGCGGTGTCGGCCCAGCCGGGCGGAGGACTCAATGCCCTTGCGGGCGATGCGGTGACGGATTCCGCGCTTACGGAGCCATCGGCGCAGGTTGTCGTAGTCGTAACCCTTGTCGGCATGGAGCTTGCCCGGGCGTCGACGGCTCCGGCCGCGCCGGGAGCGGATGGGCGGGATCCCGCGCACGAGCTGCTCCAGGCCGAGGCTGTCGTGCATGTTGGCCCCGGAGATACCCAGGGACAGGGGCAGTCCGTTGCGGTCGGTGATCAGGTGGATTTTCGATCCCGGCTTGCCACGGTCGGTCGGATTCGGTCCGGTCAGGGTCCCCCTTTTGCCGCCCGGACGCTGACGGAGTCGATCGCACACTGCGACCAGTCCAACTCGCCGCGAACGCCGAGCTCATCGAGGACGACGCGGTGAAGCCTGGCCCACACCCGATCCCGGCTCCACTGGGCGAAGCGCCGGTAGACGGTGGGCCAGGCCGGCCCGAACACCGGCGGCAGTTGCCGCCAGGTGCAGCCCGAGGTGGCCACGAAGATGATCGCTGCCAGGCATTCGCGGTCACCGGCCCGTCGACGGCCGCCGCCCTGCGGACGTATGACCTGCGTCGGCGGGACCACCCGCCGGAACAGCACCCACAACTCCTCCGGCACCAACCGCTCAACCAGATCCGTCATGCACGGCTCAACGAGCGATCACATCACCAGAAACGGCGTCTAACCTTCACCCGCCACCGAATATGAAACGCCCCACCGACTCCGTCGACGGACCGTCATACAAGATCGAGGCTAACGAGCGGTCCCTGATGCAGAGCGGGGGGATGCTGTGTAGACAACCTGGCGGTGCGCGAAGTAGCGAAGCCGACCACAGGATCCAGGCAGGTAGCGCGACAGCGTTTTGCCACGGACAGCCGACGTACCACTGGGCTCGCACCAGCCGGCCACGCCGTATAGACCCACCGCGCCGCAGGGCCCAGCCCGGTTCGCCTGCAGTTCCGCGTCGCCTCACGGATGCTCGGTGAAAGACGCGATCAGGAATCCAGCACCCCTCCGAGTGTGCGGGACCACCAGCGGAACGAGCCGAGCGCGTCGCGTGCGCCGGCGCAGTCGAGCGCGCGGGGAAGCCCAACCGAGGCGCTCTGGTAACCCTTCGTCTCGTGGCTCCGGGCAGAGGCCCGGCCGGCGTGCTCTCCGGTGCGGCCCCGCCCTATCACCGGGCTGTCACGGTACGCCTACGACCCGGGCATGCGGCGGAGGCCAAGCTCACACTCAGTCGGCCCGCCGCGTGACCGGATCCTGCCCCTCCTGCACCCACGGAGCAGCTACCTGCCCGGCCTCCGGGCGTAGACCATGGGTGCGACGTCTTCGGCCTTCCGATCCGGCGAACGCTAGCGGTCGAGTGCCATGCGCAGGGCCGCGTCCGCGTCGTGCCCGCCCGTCCCGGCCACCTGCACAGTGGCGAGAGGAGTGACGTAATGCCGTCAAGGCGCGGAACCCCGGCATCACGGATCTGCCACCCTCCGGCGTCGGAATGATCTGAATCGGGCAGTAAAGGTCACTGACGGACACGAGGTGCTTGCGGGCCATGCGCTCGTGGCATGTTGACCCCCTACTTCTTCCTGGGGAGGCACCGTGCCCGACTCTCCTGCCCCCATGGACTCGACACCGGCCTACCCCCGGTGGTCGGACCGCCTGATACGCCAGCTCGACGCCTTCGCCGCCATGAGGTCCGGCGCCGAGAGAGTGCCCGCTCTCGTGCTCAACAGGCAGGACGGCGGTGATCCCCGATGGCCCGCCTACGTCATCCGGGAGTACGAGCACCGACTGGCAGGAGGACATGGCCAGGTTCCTCACGCGGTCGTCGACGACGCAGAACTGACCGGCGGCTTCCTCGCGGCGGTCGACCGAGTAGTGCTGCGATTCCAGCTCACCATGCTTTCAGGGCGCCTGCGGCTGCCTGCCTTCCATACCTGCCGGGCCGTGCTGAAGTCGGAGCGCGGCACGGGAGACCTCCGGTCCCAGCAGCAGCCCATCGTCGACAGCCTGTACGCGGAACTCCTCAAGCGACACTGGACGCTCCGCGCCGCCGCGTACGTGGCGGACTTCCTGGGACAACACATCGTCACCGGCTGGCTCCAATGGCTCGTCGCCCCCGTGGTCGTGGGAGTTCCCAAGCTGGCCTACCGGTTCTTCCTGCGGCACCGGGGCCTGAGGTGGGTGGCGAACGACTGCCGCAGCGCCAACTTCCTGGACGCCGCTCTCGCCTTCTGCCGGGACGGCGAGCTGGACGCCGAGGACCCGCTCGTGCGGCACATCCTGCTACGCGCACTGCTGAGCGACCTCCGCGCGGCGACGCGGGGCAGGACCCGGCTGAGCCACCTGTGGGCCCGGCGGCGGTGGTCCTTCGTCGTCCTCATCCCCGAGATCGAAGAAGCGGACGGGGCCGGCCGGTCGTTTCTCGGCGCGTTCGCGGAACTGGCCGCCGACCACCCGTCCCGGCCGCTGCTCGTCCTGGCCGGCTGCGCGGGCCCACCGCCGGACTACGCCGTCCCGCTGGGCGTCGACCTCGACCGACCGAACGGCATCGCCGACAAGGTTCTCGCGATCCTCAGCGAGGACAGCCCCGAGCCCGTACGCCTCGTCACGCTGCCGGCCCAGGACGACGCCGAGGGCACGGCAAGAAACAGGATCGAGACCAGCACGGGCGTCACGGCACGTAAGGACCACGCCCTGGACTGGGTGCGTCCCTCGGTCCTGCCTGCCCTGGCCGTCGTGACCGCCGCCTTCTACCTGACCCCCGTGTCCCTCTGGCCATGGGCCGCGCGTCCAGCATCGCCCTCGTGCGTCACGGTAGGCACTGGAGAGCGAGTCGGTGTCACCGACGGCGAGCAGTGTGATCTGGCCGTCCCCGGAGATGCCGGGAAGGAACTGCGTGACCTGGAACGTCAGGTGGCCAAGGAGAACGCCCGGATTCCCGACGGGCGATACCGCACCCTGGTCTTTCTCGCACCCTTGAGTCTGCAGAAGGGTGTGTACGACGACCCTCCGCTCGGCCTGCAGATCCTGCGCGGCGCGATCGCCCAGCAGCACAAGCTGAACGCCGGCGTCCGCCAGAACAAGATGCCCATCCGCCTGCTCATCGCCAACACCGGTCAGTACTTCCAGTACGGCACCCGCAACGACGCAGCATCGAAGGACCCGGACGTCGCGCGCATGATCATCAGTCGGCAGCGCGGAGATCACGTCGCGGCGGTCATCGGCATCACGCAGAGTCGTCCCCAGTCGCTGAGAGCAGTCCAGGAACTCGACCAGGCCGGCATCCCGGTCATCGCCAACGGCGTATCCGGAAGCACCATGGTCGGCCCCGACTCCCCGCAGCGGTACTTCCAGATCTCGGCACCCGACACGCGCCTGGGTCCCATCTTCGCCGACTTCGTCCGCCACTCCCCCGAGATCCGCCACCTCACCAGCGGCACACCCCACGCCGTCGTCGTCTACGACCCGACCGACACCTCTTTCAGCACGGACCTCAGAAACGTCTTCCTGCGCGCCTACCGGCGACACGGCGGCGTCGACGAGGTGACCTACAGCGAGAAGCCCGGAGCCACCACACCGGACAGCATCGCCACCGACGTGTGCAACAAGGTCTCCGCGACGCACGGCATTGTCGTCTACCTCGGGCGGTCGGGCGTGCTGCCCAGCCTCCTCAACGCCATGCAGAGCGCCGGCGGTCAGTGCCAACCACCGGAAGGCACCACCATTCCCCTGATCGCCGAGAGCGCCCCCATTGACTTCCAGCTCCACCCCGCCCGCACGGCACGGACCTACCCGTACATGACACTCTTCTACGAGACCACCAATGCCCCGACGCCGGACTCGCGGGATCCCTACGCCCAGTTCGCCCAGGACTTCGCAGCCGTCTTCGGGCGCCTGAGCGCCGACGCCGACGCCGCCGGCGGCTTCGACACCGTCGGCATCGTGTCCAAGGTCATCGAGAATCTTCTCCCGGCTTCCCAGGACGTCCAGCCCAACGACATCTACCTGTGGCTCACCGCCCACGGCGTGTCCCAGTACCCCGGTGCTTCGGGCGTGCTGCAACTGGACGCCAAGAACAAGTACCCGCCCGACAAGGCCGTCTACATCCGAGAGATCACCCAGCCGCGCGGCACCCCGTCCACACTCCTCAGCTGCGGCATCCTGCCCGACCGGCAGAACCGCACGACCTGGGGCACGGCGCCGGACACCTTCCCGTGCCCTCGCAGGACCACGGGATCACCGACCGACTGACGCACCCTGGACGCCAGTGGGTGCTGAGCAAGCCTTCACGCAGGCGGGGGCCCACATGGCGAGGAGGTGATCCGGCACCCCGTTGTCGGCGAGGTACGTGAGGCAAGACGCCCGGGCATCGTACAGACGGACCCTGCGAAGACCGTTCTCGCCCATGATCTTGTGCTCTCGCACCCGCAACTTGCGTCCCTCCAGAGGGACGCCGAGTTCGTCCGCAAGCCGGGGACGACCCCTGAAGCACTCACCCGGACACTTCAGACCGCCGTTGCCGGGGCCACTGCCCGACAGCGGCGGAGCTCCGTTTATTCCGAGGTCACGCCGCGCGCGCTGGTAGGAGGCATCACGCGCCGCACTTGCCAGCCGATGGACCTTGGTCCACTTCTCCGCGTCAACCGGCCCCTCCCGTATGAGCAGCTCTATGGTCCAGATCGTCTCGTGCCAGCGCCGGGCCGCCGCGATTGTAGCTGCGTCCCCGACGAGCAGGACGGACTCCCACTCCGTTGCACGGCGGGACTCCGCGTCGGCGAGCAGAGGCAGACCGTCGGCCGGAGGCAACGGATCGGCCACGTCCGCGAATCCGAGGGCGGCGCCGATGCGTTGGGCGAGGCGAAGCTTGGCCTTGAGGGCGTTGGCGTAGCGCCGTATGTCTCGAAACGCTTCTCGTCCCACCTCTCCTCCCGCTGCCGCTTCCACCCCCGGCGCTCAGTCAGGCTCTGCGCGGCATAGGAGCCGAGCGAACCGACCACGACGCCTATCAGAGCAGGCAGTTGGTCCACTAGCTCACAGTCCCCCCAGGGCCTCGGAGTGGGACTGGATCAGCGGTTCGGCGCGGTGCGCAGTGCGGTGGTGAACTGTGCGCCCTCGCGGGCGGCGGCTCGAGCGCGACGGGCGGCGGTGCTTGCATCCGCGGTACCAGAGCCGCCACGCTCTCGGCAGGCGCCACGCGACGGCCGGCCGGCAGCCTTCCGGCTCCGGCAGAGGGCATTCGTGGGCCTTCAGGTCGCGGGTGACTCCGGCGGCGTACGTTCCCGGATACCTCGTATGCTGCTGGGCCATTTACATGCAACCAATCCATAGCTCGCGTGGCCCCGGATTACACAGGGGTGTTCCTCCCCGCCGCGCCCATCGGAGAGCCTTGTGAAAGAACCTGTATATATCGGCAGTAATCCAACTGCCAGACCTGATCTGCAGCAGCTGGTCCACGAGGTTGCGCTGGGTGATCAGGAGGCTTTCGCCGCGGTCTATGACGCCGTTGCCGGCTCCGTCCTCGGGGTCGCTCGGGCGGTCCTGCGCGACCATGCGCAGTCGGAGGAGGTGGCGCAGGAAGTGCTGGTGGAGGTGTGGCGCACGGCCCCGCGCTATCGGCCCGAGCGTGGCACGGCCATCAACTGGATCCTCACCCTTGCTCACCGGCGGGCGGTGGACCGCGTCCGGTCGGTGGAGGCAGCGGCGGCCCGTGACAGCAAGGCCGCTCTGCTCGACCATCAGCCGGCATACGACGAGGTGACCGAGCAGGTCGAGAGCCGGCTGGAACAGGAGCAGGTGCGGCGCTGTCTGCGCACCCTGACCGAACTGCAGCGGCAGTCGGTCACTCTCGCGTACTACCGCGGCCTGACCTACCGGGAGGTCGCCGAAGCGCTGGCGCTGCCGCTCGGCACGGTCAAGACCCGTCTGCGTGACGGATTGATTCGGCTCCGCGACTGCCTGGGGGTGACCGCATGACCACGACCGATCTGCACGCCCTGACAGGCGCCTACGCGGTGCATGCACTGCACGACGAGGAGCGTGCCGCCTTCGAGCGTCACCTGGCCGAGTGCGACGCCTGTGAACAGGAGGTCGCAGGGTTCACTGCCACTGCCGGACGCCTGGCCCTCGCCTCCACGGTGCGCACACGCCCCCTCATGCGGGAGCAGGTACTGCAGCGCATCACCACCGTGCGCCAGGTGTCGCCGGACGCCGCGCCCCTGGAGCGAGTACGCCGTGGCGTGCGGCGCGGACGGAGCCTGGCACGGTGGGCGCTGGCCGCCAGTGTGGCTGCCGCGGCCGCGTTCGGGGGGACCGCCGTATGGCAGTACGAGCGCGCCCAGGACGCTCAGTACCGGGCAGCGCGTGCGGAGCGCCAGGCTGAGGGCGTGGCGGAAGTGCTGGCCGCGTCCGACGCCAAGTCGCTTTCGGCGCGGGTGGCGGGCGGCGCGGGCACGCTGGTGGTCTCCGCCGACCGGGACCGGGCCGTGTTCGTGGCGTCCGGGATGGCCGCACCACCGAGGGGCAAGGTGTATCAACTGTGGTTCGCCGTCGGCGGGAAGATGCGCTCGGCCGGCCTGATGGACCCCGACCGCAGCAGCCAGACCGTGCTCATGCAAGGTGCGGTCGACGGCGCCTCGGGCATCGGTGTCACGGTGGAGCCGTCCGGTGGGTCGAGGCAGCCCACCTCGACACCGATCGCCCTGCTCGGCGTGCCGACGTGAGGGTACGCGTGGGGAGCCCGTCCGTCGGCGGGCTCCCCACGCGGCTATCGGTGTCGGCGCGGTGGCCGAGGGAAGAAGGCGCTGGTGCGTGCCACGTACGCGTCCCAGCCGGGCCGGCCGGCCATGTGCCGTTCCAGTAGTTTCCCGCTCCCGTTGATCAGCAGCACGCTCATCACCAGCGGGGAGGCGACGGACGCGGCCGCGGCCTGCCATCCGGCGTCGCGGGCGAGGAGGAACAGCCCCCACCAGGCGCAGAAGTCCCCGAAGTGGTTGGGGTGCCGGGTCAGCCGCCACAGCCCCTGGTCCATGATGCGGCCTCGGTTGCCGGGCTGCGCCGTGAAGCGGGCCGGCTGGGCGTCGCCGACGGCTTGGAAGAACAGTCCGACAGCCCAGACGGCCGTGCCTGCCCAGCCCGGGGCGGACAGCGGACGGGGCGTGTACCGGGCTGCCTGCACCGGCAGGGACACCAGCCACACCAGGCCTCCCTGCAGCAGGTAGATCATCCGTAGGGCGTACAGGTGGCGGTTGCCCCCCGCGCGGGCCGGCATCGCCTCGTACCGCGGGTCCTCGCCGTTGCCGCCGCCGCGGCGGGCGATGTGCACCGCGAGTCGCAGCCCCCACACCACGGTGAGACCGGTGACCAGCAGCCGTCTGCCCGGATCGCCCTGGGGCGCCGAGAGGCCGAAGGTCACCACGGCCACCGCGGCGAAGGCCCCCCTCACGCGATGTCGACGACACGGTGCACGCCCAGGTCCAGGGCGATGGCGAAGTGCCGAGCATGACGGCCAGCGATGTCGCCGCCGCCCATCCGAGGTGGGGCGGACATCTCCCAGGCGAAGGGTTCACCGCTCCTCCAGGTGCCGGTAACAGTCGCCGGCCTCCGCTCCGGTCAGCCGCTGTCACCCGTGGCACCCGGGCGTACGGCGAGAAACTGGTCGACGCTCATGCGCCGCTCCTCGAAGGCCAGGGCCCCGCCGACCAGGTACAGCCGCCATACGCGGGCCGTCTCCTCGCCGACCACCGGGACGAACCGCTCCCACCGTTCCTCCAGCGTGCGGTGCCAGGCATTGATGGTGCGCGCGTGGTGCTCGCGCAGCGACTCCACCGAACGGACCTCGCGGCCGGCCGCCTCCAGCAGGCCGACGGTCTCGCCCATCGGTCGCATGTGCATGTCCGGGGCGATGTACGCCTCGATGAACGCGCCGCCGCCGGGTGCGCGCGTGTCGCGGGACATCTGCTGGACCAGCACGCGCCCGTGCGGGCGGACCAGCCGGTACCGGGCGGCGGTGAAAGCCGGGTACTCGGCGTCGCCGACATGCTCGCCCATCTCGATGGTGGCCACGGCGTCGTAAGCACCGCCGGTGATGTCCCGGTAATCCCGGCACACGACCTCGACCCGCTGCTTCATGCGCCGTTCGCGTACCTGCTCGCGCACGTACGCCGCCTGCTCGCGGGCCAGGGTGACGGCAGTGACCTGCGCCTTGTGCTCTTCGTGCGCATACAAGCTCAGTGAGCCCCAGCCGCAACCGATGTCGAGGAGGCGCGCGCCGGGGACGAGGCCGAGCTTGCGGCAGACCAGCTCCAGTTCGGCGCGCTGGGCGCCGGCAGGGGTGGGTGCGGGGTCCTCGCCGCTCCAGTAGCCGCAGGAGTAGGCCATGGTGTCGTCGAGAAGGAGGCGGTGGAAGTCGTTGGACAGGTCGTAGTGGTGGCTGACGGCCGCGCGGTCGCGGGTCTTGCTGTGCAGGCCGCCGCGCAGTCTCGCCCGGGTGGCGGGGGTGGGCGGGCACGGGCCGACGGCGCCGAGCGACACGGCCTCGGCGACCGCGCGCGTCCAGCCGGCCGCCGAGAGCCGCGGCGCGTGCAGGCCCCCGCGTGACGCAGCACGGACCGCACGGGAGTGCCGGCGCGCACCTCGTGCAGGCCGGCCGCGATCCGGTCGACGTACGTTGCTGAGCCGCCCGTCACGGCCGCCACACCGGTGATCCGCTGACCGGGAGCATGCCGTGGTGGGCGAGGAACCGGAACAGGTAGGCCGCCGGATACATCAGGGCCGTCGCCGCATCGCAGGACCACACGGCGGATACGACCGGCGTCATGAAGTGGGCGCGGAAGTAGGACGAGAACCCGGCCCGGTCCAGGGAGGCACCGAGCGTCAGGGTGTCGTCAGCGCCCGTCTCGAGAAGGCGGTGGGCGGCCCGGTGGAAGCGCGGTACCTCGGCCAGCATGCGCAGTAACGACCGTGCACGATGTTGCGCGGCTGGGCGAGCAGTCCGCGAAGGCCCCGGGCGCCGGCATACTCCAGACCGCAGCCCTCGCACCACACGGACATGCTCTTCTCCCACTCCTGCGTGACCACGTGGAGCGTGACGTGGTGGGCGCGGGCCAGGATGTGCGCGGCGGTCAGTCCCGCCGCCCCGCTGCCGATGACGGCCGTACGGCGTCGGGTCGGGGGTCGTTCCATGGTGTCGTCTCCCTCCCCGGATGGACGAAACGGCACTGTCAGAGGGCTGGTCCGCAGGCATTGAGCTCTGCGTACCAGCCCTCTGATCAGGCATCCCCCGCCTGAGTCGCTCTCGTCAGGACGACGGGGCCGGGCGTGCGTCCTCGGCGCGCACGGGCGTCAGCTCTTCGGCATCAGGACGGTGTCGATGATGTAGACGTTGGCGTTGGCGGTCTTGACGTTGCCGCAGACCACCTTGGCGGAGTCGTTGACCGTGTAGGACTCGCCCGAGCCGGAGGTCATCACCTTCGACTTCTCCAGCGTGTCGAAGGAGCCGTTCTGAAGGTCCTTGGGCGTCAGCTTCTGGCCGACGACGTGGTAGGTGAGGATCTTCGTCAGCTGGGCCTTGTCGTTCAGGACCTTGTCCAGGGTCGCCTTCGGGATTTTCTTGAAGGCGTCGTTGGTCGGCGCGAACACGGTGATGTTCTGGGCGTTGTTGAGCGTGTCGACCAGGCCGGCCTTCTTCACCGCCGTCACCAGAGTGGAGAGCGCCGGGTTGTTGGAAGCCGCGGTGGCGACCGGGTCCTTGGCCATGCCGTTGAAGGAGCCCGCACCGTTCTCCGGCACGGAGGAACAGGCCGGGCCGAACGGCTGGTCCATGCTGCTCGCGCTGCTGCTCGAGCCGCCCATGTCGTCGCTGCTCCTGGTCGCCGGGGCAGACGCCTTGTTCGATGAGTCGGACTTGCCCGTGTCACTGCTGCCGCTGGAGCAGGCGGTCAGGGCCACGGGCAGGACGGCGGCAGCGGCGAGCAGGCCGGCGGTACGGCGGATGCGGGTGTTCATCACGATCTCCTGTTGGAAGGTGCAGCACGAAGCGGCTGCGTTTTGGGATTTCGGAAGGGTGGTTCGGAAGGGCGGGGCCCTTGTGGTGGGGGCGGGTGATCACTCGACGGTGACGACGACGGAGTGCCAGCCGCTGGCGCCGTCGGGGATCGTGCGAGCCCGCTTGTCGGTCTGCACCGCGCCGGTCCGGTCGGTGGCGCGGACGGTGAGGGTGTGGCCTCCCTCGGTGGCCTGCCAGGGAACCGACCACTGGCGCCAGGTGTCGCGGGTGTCCTCGGCGGCCAGGTGGGCTTCCTGCCAGGGGCCGTCGTCGACGCGGACCTCGACCTTGTCGATGCCCCGGTGCTGGGCCCAGGCGACACCGGCGACCATCATCGTGCCGGCCTTCGGCCGGGCGAACGGCTTGGGCGTGTCGATACGCGACTCGGTCTTGATCGGGGCCCTGCGGGCCCATCCGCGCTTGACCCAGTAGGGGTCGTAGGAATCGAAGGTGGTCAGCTCGATGTCCTCGATCCACTTGCAGGCCGAGACGAATCCGTACAGGCCCGGGACCACCATCCGCACCGGGAAACCGTGCTCGAAAGGCAGCGGCTCACCGTTCATGCCGAGCGCGAGCATCGCGTCCCGGCCATCCATGACGTCCTCGACCGGGCTGCCGATCGTCATACCGTCCACCGACCGGGACACCAACTGGTCCGCCGGGCCGCCCCGGGAGGGAGACTTCACACCGCAGTCGGCCAGCAGGTCGGCCAGCCGCACCCCGGTCCAGCGGGCGTTGCCCACGTACGCGCCGCCGACCTCATTGGACACACAGGCCAGGGTGATGTCCCGCTCGATCAACTCCCTGCGCAACAGGTCGTCGAAGGAGTAGGAGGCCGGACGGCGTACGCCCTTGCCGTGGATACGCAGCCGCCAGGTCGTGGCGTCCACCTTGGGCACCACCAGCGCGGTGTCCACCCGGTAGAAGTCGTCGTTCGGGGTGACGAACGCGCTGATTCCGGGGACGCGCAACGCAGCCCTCTTGGGCACCGGTCGCGCCGACGACCCGGGATCGGGCAGCACGACGTTCTTGCGCGAGGCGATCGCGTCCTGGCCGCTGGAGGCGTTCAGTGACCGGCCGACCGCCCCTACCGCGGCAGAGGCCGCTGCGGCAGATGCGGCCGCCAGGACGAATCCCCGCCGGTCCCATCCCTGGCCCGCGTGCGCACCGGCTCCCGCTTCCTCGGCCGCGGGCTCGGGCACCGGTGCCCGCCTCACCACGGTCAGGCGGCCCACCAGAACGTACAGAAGCAGAGCCCCGGCAACAGTCCCCACGACAGAGGGCAGTGCGTCGGTGAGGCTGATGGAGTCGGGGCGGCTGACGGCGGCCGCCGCCCCCACGGCCCCGAAGAGAAGGACCCCGGCGGCTCCGACCCGCCTGAACCGCACCGCCAGCACACCCAACGCCAGAGCCAGCACAGCCAGCACAGCGAGGATGCCGAGTTGCAGTACGAGCTTGTCGTCGGTGCCGAAGTGGCGGATCGCCCAGTCCTTGACCGGAGGGGGGGTTGCGTCGATGGACGCGCCGCCCACCGCGATGACCGGACTGGACTGCGGACGCAACCCCGCCGCGACCAGTTCGGCCACCGCCAGTGCGGCGAAGCCGGCCAGCCCCCCGCTCAACGCACCCAGCGCAAGACGCGGCAGACCCGGCCGTACTCGCTGATCCTTCTCTTCGTCCCTCACGCAGGGAATCCGGTTCTGCACACCGGGCGGATTGGTCCCAGACCTGATCAGGCGAAAAAAGATCCCGGACCAATCCACCCCGCGTTCCGCAACGCATTACCCATTCAGAGGCCGACGGACATCGCCGTCACTGCTGCACCTGGATATGGGCGTATGGCCTGCCCGGGGTGCCTGCGCAGGAATCCAGGCATCCCCGGTCCCCGCTACGGCTGCCGCGTCACATTCCCGCATGCCGGCCGGTGTTGACACAGGCGTTGCCGAAGGCCGGATTCAGCAAGCCGATCACGTCGACGGTGTTGCCGCAGGCGTTGACCGGGATGTTGATCGGAATCTGGACCACGTTGCCGGACAGTACGCCCGGCGAACCGACCGCAGCCGCCTGCGCGCCGCTGTCGGCCGACGCCACCGCCGCTCCAGCGAACACCACCGCGCCCGCAGCAGCCACCAGACCCGCACTCCGCATCACTCGAGACCGCAGATACGTCATGTTCAGGTGCCTTCCTCCTCGTTGCGGCGGCAGTCGCCGCCGGCCGGCCGCGTGCCGCGTCCAGGCACCGGTGATCCGCTGCCACCATGCGCGCGGACTGCTCAGAACGGCCCGGACCACCCGATCGCGCTACACCGGTGCCGCCGTCGAGCGTCGCCGGCACACCGTCTCCTCCCGCCATACCGGTCGCCTGGCCGCTGGAACGCGGCCGTCCAGGGAAAATGCACGCGCGGGGCCGAACAGCGGGCACACGGAACACTTCCGTTCCGATACTCAGAGGACACCAGGCCTTTCTGCCGTCGGCTGCGGATTCCCTGCGCGAGATGTCACTGCGGAGTGGCTCCAGGGAGGAAGGCATCGTGTCGATCGTGCAAGATCATGGCGGGAGGTCAGCAACGTCGGCGCTGTGGCTGCGACACTGCCCGCAGCGGCCGCGTGCCGCGATCATCACCCTGCACGGAGGACGGGCGGACAGCTACCAGACATCACAGCCCTGGCACCTGGCGGCACTCAGAATGCGCCCGGTGCTCCGCGCCGCGGCATCCGCCGTGCACCTCGACGAAGTCGTTCTGGCACATGTGCGCTACCGACACCGCGGCTGGAACCAGGAGGACCCTCTCAACGACACCTACCGCGCACTGGACGAACTCCAGCAGAGCGCCGGACAGGTGCCGGCCATCCTCATCGGCCACTCCATGGGAGGCAGGGCAGCCCTGCGGGCAGCTTCTCACCCGCAGGTACACGGCGTTCTCGCACTCGCACCATGGCTGCCGCCGTACGAGCCCGCCATGCAGCTCAGCGGAAAACAGGCTGTCGTAGTGCACGGCGAGCGCGACCGGGTGACCAGCCCCCGCGACTCCGCCGACTACATCAAGCGGGCCCGAGCGGCCGGGGCCCGCGCCGGCATCATGCTCATCCGCAACGGTGATCACGCCATGCTCCGCCGCTCCAGCCTCTGGCACCGCACCGTCACCACCGTGGTCACCGACCTCCTGCGCCCGCAGGAGCATCCTGCTGACCTGACCACCGCCAGCTACGCAGCCACCGTCCCCCTCGTGCTGTGAAGGGGCCGGGCGGATTCGTGCGGGATCCGGCTGGGCGCCCAGCCGTCCGGCAGACCGGGCACAGCTCGTGCCGCCGGACGTCGGTGCCGACCGTTCCCCGTCCCCGGCACACCTCGCAGCCCGCGGCCCGCGCCAGGTCGGCGCGGGGAGCCTGGGTATCGAGTTGAGTGACTGAAAGCGATTTTGTTCTTGTTCGTTCGTGACCACGAGATCCGCCGACCAGGGCGGGGCCCGCGACCAGCTCGCCCAGTGGCACGAGCTGCTCGGCGAAGTGCTGCTGGCCACGCCGCACGGCTGGGACGCCTGCGTCGTCGCCCGCCGCGACATCCGCGTCTCGCCGTACCGGATCCTGCCCGCGGACATCACCCGCCCGTGGGAGAGCTGCAAGCGGTGGCGTCGGCATCTCGGGTAGCGGCCCAGGACGCGAGGAGGCGCAGCCCCTCTTCGGAGGGTGAGCCGGGTTCGGCGGTGTAGATGGTGAGGGTGAGGCCGGGTTCGGCGGCCATCTCCAGCCCTTCGTAGGCGAGGGTGAGTTCGCCGACGGCCTGGTGGTGGAAGCGTTTGGTGCCGGTGCCGTGGTGGCGGACGTTGTGCGCGCCCCAACGGGTACGGAAGTCGTCACTGCGGGTGGACAGCTCGCCGACGAGGTCGTGCAGGCCCTTGTCGTGGGGGTTGCGGCCGGCTTCGGTGCGCAGAATCGACACGGCGACGTCGGCAGCCTGGTCCCAGTCCGGGTAGAAGCGGCGGGAAGCAGGGTCCAGGAAGTTGAAGCGGGCCAGGTTGGCCTGGTTACGGGGCGTGGCGTAGACGTCGTCGTAGAACGCGCGGGCGAGCTGGTTCGTGGCGAGCAGGTCCATGCGGCCGTTGCGGACGAAGGCCGGGCCTGCGGTGACGGCGTCCAGGACCCATTGCAGGCTGCGGTGGGGCTTCCACTGGGGGGTACGCCGCCGGGGCCGGATGAGGGCGTCGGAGCCGTCCGCCGCGTGGGCGAGGTTCAGCAGGTGGGCGCGCTCGGCGTCGTCCAGCTGGAGCGCGCGGGCGAGGGCTTCCAGGACGGCCGGGGAGGCGCCGGCGAGGTTGCCGCGTTCCAGTTTGGAGTAGTACTCCACGCTCATGTCGGCCAGCGCGGCGACCTCGCTCCTGCGCAGGCCGGGCACCCGGCGCCGGGTGCCGGAGGGCAGACCCGCCTGCTCGGGGGTGATCTTCGCTCGCCGCGAGGTCAGGAACTCGCGGACCTCTGCTTGGTTGTCCACTCCTTCGACGGTACGTCCCGCACGCGGCGACAGGGATGTACTGGCAGTACACCCCTTGACCGTGCCTCGCTCCGCGCCCCGAGACCGGGTTACCTGGATGACGTGGTGCTTTTCGCCCGGCCGTGAGCCGACCGGACGCGACGCCACCTGGCTCTGCACTCGGCGACGGCCGCTCACCCCCGGTATGTCGCCTCGGCACGCGAAGGAACCCCTCTCATGCGCGGCGCAATGATCTACGCACCCGGCGACATCCGCTTCGAGACGCTGGAAGACCCGAAGATCCTCGATCCGACCGACGCGATCATCCGCACGGCGGTGACCTGTGTGTGCGGCTCGGACCTGTGGCCCTACCGCGGCGCCGAGCCGACGGACGAGCCGCACCCGATGGGCCACGAGTACGTCGGCTTCGTCGAGGAGGTCGGCAGCGAGGTCACCGCGGTCAAGCCGGGGCAGTTCGTGATCGGCTCGTTCGCCACCTCTGACAACACGTGCGCGAACTGCAGGAACGGCTTCCAGTCCAACTGCCTGCACCGCGAATTCATGTCCACCTGCCAGGCCGACTACGTGCGCATCCCCAACGCCCAGGGCACCCTGGTCGCCACCGACCGAGTTCCGGGCAAGGAGCTGTGGCCCAGCCTGCTGGCCGTCTCCGACGTCATGGGAACCGGTTGGTGGGCCGCGGATGCGGCCGAGGTGAAGCCCGGCTCGACCGCCGTGTTGGTCGGAGATGGCGCGGTCGGCCCGTGCGCGGTGATCGCCGCCAAGGAGATGGGCGCGGAGCGGATCATCGCCATGTCCCGCCACGAGAGCCGGCAGAAGCTGGCCCGCGAGTTCGGCGCCACCGACATCGTCGCCGAACGCGGCGAGGAGGGCGTGGCGCGGATCAAGGAGCTGACCGGCGGCATCGGCGCGGACAGTGTGCTGGAGTGCGTCGGCACGGGTGAGGCCATGCGACAGGCCCTGCACTCCGCACGCCCGGGCGGCAACGTCGGCTTCGTCGGCGTCCCTCACGATGTCGCCGTCGACGGCCAGGAGCTGTTCTTCTCCCACGTCGGCCTGCGCGGCGGCCCCGCCCCGGTCCGCCGTTACCTGCCCGACCTCATCGGCCTCGTCCAGTCGGGTCGTATCGACCCGGGCAAGGTCTTCGACCTCACCCTGCCCCTCGACCAGGTCGCCGAGGGCTACAAGGCCATGGACGAGCGCCGCGCCATCAAGACGCTCCTCAAGCCCTGACCAGCCGAGGCAGCGAGGACGGACCCCTGACTGTGTCCTGATCGATCCTTCGGAGGAACCCTTCATGACGACGTTCGCGCTCGTCGGCGCCGGTCCCGGCCTCGGCCTGGCCTGCGTCCGCCGCTTCGGCGCCGCCGGCCACACCGTCGCCCTCCTGGCGCGCAACGCCGAACACCTCGACTCCCTCGTGGCTGAACTGGGCCGAGACGGAATCCAGGCCCGCGGCTACACCGCCGACGTCCTTGGTCCCGATTCCCTCACCACCGCCTTACGGCGGGCCGGTGAGGAGCTGGGGCCGGTGGAGATCCTGCAGTTCAGCCCGGTGCCCCGCGCCGATTTCATGAAGCCGGTCCTGGACACCAGCCCGGCCGACCTCGACGATCCGCTCGGCTTCTCCATCAAGGGCCCGCTGACCTGCGTGAACGCAATCCTTCCCGGGATGCGGGCGATGGGGCGCGGCACGCTGCTGTTCGTCAACGGCGGCAGCGCGGTCCGCCCGCGCCCGGACCGTGCGGGGACCTCGATCGCGTTCGCCGGTGAGAGCGCGTACGCGGCGATGCTGCACGACGCGCTCGCGGGCGAGAACATCCACGCCGCCCAGCTCATCGTGCCCGGAGCCATCAGCCCGGAGTCCGAGCGCTCCAGCCCGAACGTGCCGGCCGAGCGGCTGTATGCGCCGCACACCGATCGGGACGGTTTCCGGCACTACGCCGAACCGATGCCCACCTGAGCCGGAGACCTTCTGCCATGCCCCGCTCCGCCCTGCGCACCTTCGCTCACGCGGTCCCGGCCGCGGCGCTGCTGCCGGCGGTGCCGGCGTGCAGCACCACCACGCCGGCACCGCGCGCACGGCGTCGCCGTCCCAAGGCTCGGCGGGCCGATCCGCGACCGGCCAGCCGACGAGAGAACCCTCCGAGGAGAACAGCGCCATGCGCATCCGCCTCACGATCGACGGCCACAGCGTGGACGCCTCCTTGAACGACAGCGCCACCGCACGGGACTTCGCCGCGCTGCTGCCCCTCACCCTCGCCCTCGACGACTTCCAGGACACCGAACGCGTCGCCGACCTGCCACGCAAGCTGAGCACCGACGGCGCCCCGGCGTCGTCCGAGCCCAAGGCCGGTGACCTGGCCTTCTACGCGCCGTGGGGAAACCTGGCCCTTTTCTACCGCGATGGCCACCCCTCACCGGGCTTGGTCATCCTCGGCCACCTCACCGACCGGGACGACATCACGCGCCTGGCCGACGCCGATCGCGTCGGTATCCAGCGTGCCTCCTGACCCCCGTCCCCCTTCCCAAGGAGAAGTTCCTCGTATGTCCGCTCCCGCCGCTCCCGCGCCGGGCAAGCTGCCCTTCGTCGTGTGGGTGCTCGCTGCCGGCACCTTCCTGATGGGCACCACCGAGTTCGTCATCGCCGGCATCCTCCCGGACATCGCCCCCGACCTCGGCGCCGGCGTCTCCCACGCCGGACTGCTGGTGACGGCCTTCGCCGTCGGGATGATCGTCGGCGGTCCGACCATGGCGCTGGCCACCCTGCGCCTGCCTCAGCGACTCACCCTCGTCCTCGCCCTCGTGGTCTTCGCCGCCGGGCACGTCGTGGCCGCCCTGACCAGCTCCTTCACCGTCGTCCTGGCCGCCCGGTTCGTCACAGCCCTGGCCACCGGCGCATTCTGGGCCGTCGGCTTCGTCATCGCCACCACCGCCGCCGGGCCCAAAAACGCCACCCGAGCCGTCAGCGTGATGATGGGCGGCCTCACCCTGGCCAACGTCGTGGGTGTCCCCATCGGCACCCTGGCCGGACACGTCACCGGCTGGCGGGGACTGTTCTGGGCCCTGGCCGTGCTCGCAGCCCTCGCCGCCGCCGTGATCGGCCGCTTCATCCCCCGAACGGAGCAACACGCCCAGGTGTCCGTGCGGGACGAGATCCGGGCACTGCGCCAGGGCCGGCTGTGGCTGGCACTGGCCTCGGCCGTGCTGATCATGGGCGGGGTTCTGGCCGTCTACACCTACATCACCCCGCTGCTGACCGACCGCGCCGGCATCCCGGACGGTGCCGTGCCCCTGGTGCTGATCGCTTTCGGCGCCGGAGCGCTGGGCGGCACCGCGATCGGCGGCCGGTTCGGCGACCGCCGCCCGATGGCCACGACGATCCCGGCCGCCGCGGCCACCGCGCTGATCCTGCTCGCGCTGATCCCGCTGTCCACCACCCCCGTCGCCACCATCGCCCTGCTCTTCCTCATGGCGCTGGCCGGGTTCACGATCAACCCGGTCGTCACTGCCCTCGCCGTCCGTTCCGCAGGCGACGCCCCCACGCTCACCTCGGCGCTGACCACGTCCGCGTACAACACCGGCATCGCAGCCGGCTCCGCGCTGGCCGGGCAGGCCCTCGCGTCCTCTCTCGGGGTGATCGGGCCCGCGCTGGTCGGTGCCGTCTTCGCGGGCCTGACCCTGCTGCCGCTGATCGCCCTGGCCGTCACCGCCAGGCGTGGGACGACCCGGATCGTCGCCCAAGGCGCCGCTGAAGACCCGACCACGAAACCGCCCGAGACTGCCGAAGCGGCCTCGTCGCCGAGCTGACTCCGGCTGCCTGTCCCGAAACGCTCTCGCACCCGCCAGGAGGCAACTGCATGAATCCCACCTACGACTTCACCGGCCAAGTCGCCTTCGTCACGGGGGCCGGCTCCGGCATGGGCCTGGCCACCGCACGGGCCTTCGCCGCCTCCGGCGCCGCCGTCGCGCTCGCCGACATCGACGAGACGGCCGTGAACCAGGCAGCGAAGGAAATCACCGACACCGGCGGCAAGGCACTCGGCCTGGTCTGCGACGTCACCAACGAGGATCAGGTAGCCGCCGCGATCGACCGCACGGTGGAAACCTTCGGCCGACTCGACATGGCCTACAACAACGCGGGCATCCAGATCCCGCCCGCCGACGCAGCCGACGAATCGGCGGAGATTTTCGACAAGGTCAACGCCATCAACCTGCGCGGCATCTGGGCATCCATGAAGCACGAACTGCGGCACATGCGCACCCAAGGCAGCGGAGCGATCGTCAACTGCTCCTCCCTGGGCGGCCTGGTCGGCATCCCCGGCCGCGCCTCCTACCACGCCTCCAAGCACGGCGTTATCGGGCTGACCGGCAGCGCGGCCCTCGAATACGCGCCGCGCGGCATCCGCATCAACGCGATCTGCCCCGGCACCATCGACACCCCCATGGTCAGCGACATGATCGCCAAGGGAGAACTCGACCGCACCGAAGCCGAAGCGAACCAGCCCATCGGTCGCCTCGGCACCGCAGAGGAAATGGCCCAGGCCGTCCTGTGGCTGTGCAGTCCCGGCGCCGGCTTCGTCATCGGCGTCGCTCTGCCCGTCGACGGCGGCTACGTCGCCCAGTAACCACCGCGACACCCACCCATACGCCCCCTTCCGAGGAGTGACCTCCATGCCGAAGCAGTCAGCCCCCGAGGAACTGCGCGCCCTCGCCCCCAAACTCGTGGACGTCACCAACGACGTCCTCTTCGGTGACATCTGGGAACGCCCCGGCCTGTCCCCACGCGACCGCAGCCTGGTGACCGTCAGCGTCCTGGCCGCCCTCTACCGCAGCGAACAACTTCCCTACCACCTTGGCGTGGCCCTGGAGAACGGCCTCAGCATCGAGGAACTCTCCGAGGCCCTCACCCACCTGGCCTTCTACGCCGGCTGGCCCAACGCCATGACCGCCATCACCCAACTCAAGAAGATCACCGACGAACGCGCCCTCTGACACCAGCGCGCCACCACCCACCCTGCGACGGGAACGGAAGACAACCATGGAACACATCACCTCCACCCCCACCGCCAAAGCCCCGGACGAGCGCTTCACCGGCGACGTCTACCTCAACCCCATCGAGACCCCCACCGACCCCGCCCGCTTCGCCTCCGCCCTGGTCCGCTTCACCCCCGGCGCCCGCACGAGCTGGCACTCCCACGCCAACGGCCAGACCCTCTACATCACCGACGGCATCGGACTGGTCGGCACGCGAGACGGAAACGTCGCACGCGTGAGCGCCGGACAGACCGTCAAGTGCCCGCCCGGCGAGGAGCACTGGCACGGCGCCACCGACACCACGTTCATGGCCCACATCGCCATGGTCGTCGGCGACACCGACGGAGACGGAACCACCTGGCTCGAACCCGTCACCGACGAGCAGTACACCCACGCCCTCAACAGCAAGAACGGGAGCTGACCCGCACCCGCACCTCACGCCACGAGGCCACGGGTGCGCCCAGCGACTCCGGCCGGACCGACTTCGCTGTCAGAGGTCAACTGCTGTCCCGTGTCATCCAATCGAGGCGTTCGGCAGCGAACCCAGTCATTCCGGCCTTTGTGGCGGTGAACCTAGTCGTGCGGGGTGAGCGCGAGAAGGGGCCGTTCCACCCGCCGCCAACGACATCGCAGTTGCCTCACTCGCGGAGATCGGCCGAGTGGATCACACCTCATCCCCGTGCCGGTGACACAACGACCCCGGCGTATACACACCGGGGCCGCCCTTCCGGGTCGTTGCACGTGAGAGTGCACCGGCCCACTCACCAGGGTATACGCAGGATGCCCTTACGGTCATATGGAAGGACATGGCCGCCAAGCGGCCGACCGCCGCACCGGCTCCGCCATGCGCCTGGTGTCCACGGTGAGGTGAAGGCGTGTTCCGCCGTCGGCACCCGCGGGGTAGCTGCGCGCCTCGGTGGCGGCGAAACCACTGCGGAGGACCTCCGCGACATGGCGAGCCGCCCCGGGTCCGCGGCGACGATACGGACCTCCGCGTGCCCGGCTGACGGCAGTTCCGGTGACATCAGGGTGACCCCTTGCTTCGTCAGGAAGACGCGCATCAGGGGCGCCGTGCCGATGGCTGTGACGGCCGCCGCCTCACACCCACCCCCGGCTGGAAGCAGGTCTGCGGCATCAGCGGCTCCCCTCTCGGTGCTCACGGCGTGTGGTGTCGGCCGGAGGGCCGTTCGGCACGGTGGCACGTGGGCTCTTACGGGTCCGCCGACGGATTCCCGGCAGGGCATCGCTGTAGCGGAACGCCCCGATCCTTTCGTCATGCTGCATGTTGAGCCGGTGGATCAGGAACATGCCCGCGATGATCGACAAGATGATCACGGCGACGGTGACGGCTGTCTCCACGTCCTCACCTCCCCGGTGCGGAACTGAAGATCGTGGCTCCGGCCGTCGAAGCGGCTCCGCCGTCGGTCTCCCATTCCTCTTCCCGGCTTCGAGTATCCGTCGCGTCATGGCTGACGGCCTCGTCGGCCATCAGAGCGCTGGCGGTGCGGACACCTCTCGGAACGGTTGCTGCTGCCATCAGCCGCGCGGCGGCGGCCGGGTCCGTCTCCGGAGGGATCACCAGCAGGTCCAGGCGGCCCAGCGTGTAGGAGTGCAGGATGACTTTGTTCGGGTCCTGCTCGGCGGCGAACCAGCCGACACGCACCATGTGCCCCTTGACGGGGACCTTGCGCGGGATGACGGGCCAGTGGGTCGGGTTCACGGTGACGTGGGTGATCCGGCCCCAGCACGCGTCCAGTACCTCTGTCAGAGTGGGGATCTCTTGGAGGAGATCACGGGAGCGGGGCCACCAGGCACCGTCCAGGAGACCTGGAACCGAGCCGGTCGGGGTCAGGGACAACCGGGCCGACGCCGAAGGCAAGCGCTCTTTGATGATCGTAGGTTCGATGGTCGCGGTCATGACGCGGACCTGTCCCCGGCCCTCCTCTTGGAGGCCGGTGTTGTTGCTCACCGGGAACGACACCGACATGGCGGCCGATGTACGAAGTACTCCCGCTCCTTTCACTCTACGCCGCTGCGAGGCCCCGGAACGTAAACGTGAGGGGGCGCTCTTCCGAGAGGCAGCGAGCCGGGAACCACCAGCGAACGCAGTGCGTTGGTCCAGGCGCAGGCCGACACCACCGGCTTCGTCGGCCTGCACCGCTGGGCGGAGATCCTGGAGCGGCACTTCCCACCGCACCTGCCCGACCCGGACCACACCACCGCATAACCCGACCATGCGCCCCGACCACGGCTGGGTCGTCGTAACGGTCCCGGAAATGTCAGTCGCTGAGGGCTTCGTGAAGGGTTTCGCGGCAGTCGATGACGGCCTCGACGCCGACGATCTGCAGGGTGCGCATCACGGATTCGGTGGGTGCGGCCAGGCGCAGCCAGCCGCCGGCCTCGCCGAGGGCGCGGTAGGCGGCGATCAGGATGTTGATGCCGCTGGAGTCCATGAACGTGACCTGGCCCAGGTCGACGACGATGCGGGACCGGGGTACGTCGGTGGCGTCAAGGGCCTGACGGAGTGCGTCGCCGGTGTGGTGGTCGATCTCTCCTGCCAAGGTCACCACGCGGATGCCGTCGGTGGAGGTGGAGACGACCGACAGCTGCCCGTATTGCGCAGCGTGTTCGCTGTCTGTCATCTCTCGCTCAGCCATGTCGGTGATCCTGGCACACCCAGACCCTCGGACGCAGCGGTGCTCTGCGTGGTACAGCTGACGCGAGTGCGTGACGGGAGCCAACACGCATCCCGCGATTCGCGGGCCGCGGACGCCGGCCGGGTCGGGCAGCCCGGCCTGGAGATCGTCATGGCCGTCGCGCAGGACTTCGAGGCGCGCAGCTGGAGCCGGTCGGCAAGCGCGTCACCGCCCGCATCGCCCTCCAGGACGCACCCAGCCCGGCTCGCCGCCACGCCTGAATCCCTGCGGGAGGAGATCCTGGGGCCGATGCCGGCTGCGGGCCGCCCCGGCTCGTGCAATGCCGCTGTCCGCGTCCCGCTGATCTCTCGAAGGCGAAGGGTGAGCGTTCCCGGCGAACTGTGATCGCCGAGCCTTTCCCCTGACGTGCGGCCCGCATCAGTCTCGCCGGGCTGCACTGATGCCCACGGCCGATGCGCGGCCTCACGTGTCGTTACTTCGAGTGGCCGATGCGTCGCATAGTGTGCCGGTCAGGCGTCTGTGCCGTTTCCGTCATCGCGATGTGCTGGGCTCTGCCCACCAACAGCATTCGGGACAGCTGCGGTCCGCAGAAACCCGGCGGCAACCCGGAGCCAGCCACAGTGGCCGGCCCCGGGCAGTCGCGTCAGCCGTCAGCGGTAAGGGAGTCCAGTGAGCGACAAGGAACCGAAGCTGATCTACGGTCAAGGGGCCGAGGCGTGCCCCGAGGGGAACTTCTGTCTCTACCGGGCCAGTAACTTCAACGCGGGCCAGACCCCGGGGCGTGGCGACAAGATCCTGGCCATCCCGATGGGCGCGTACATCAACGACTTCTCCGAGTACGGGTTCGACCACAGCGGTGACGGGGTGAGTGCCGTCGTCAACAACACGGTCGAGGACAACGCCCTCTTCTCGGCCGCCAACCAGCAGGGGCATTCACTGCCGGTGGACCGGGGCACCTCGATCGCCAACCTGCAGCGAGTCCCCATGGCCGGGAGTCCGAACGGCTCCTGGAACGACCAGGCCCAGTCCGCGCTGGCGTCCCGCTTCGTCGGGAACCTGCGCGTCGACCAGGAACTGCGCGGCCACTGGGCGGAAGGCCCGGGGCACATCTACTCCTACCGGCTCACGATGCACGCCGAGGACACCCGCGTCATGAAGTGGGCTGTGGGCTTCGGTGACCTGCCGGAGGGAACCTCGCTGTCCAAGAGCTTCACCGACGCCTTCTGGGGCGAGATCCTCCGCAACGGCACCGACGGCGCCGTCCAGCTCGGCTCCCCCCAAGGTGGCGGACACAGCGTCGATCCCGGCACTGCCCTCCCCATCGACATTCAGGTCCTCTACCCCGACGAAAACCCCGTCCACGAACGCCTCACTGGCCTGCACGCCCAACAACTGGGCTGAACCGACACCCCGTCCACACCAGACTCCACCGGCCGCGTCCGGTGGAGTTCGCCCCCCGACCGGCACGCCGCTGCGGGCCAGGTCCCGACGCAGGACCTCGTGCGTGCGCCGAACGTGAGGGCCGCAGTCACTCCACCTTCGATGGTTGTGGTCAGGGGCGTCGTCGCCCTCCAACCAGAACTCCTCGAGCGGCGGCGCGTAGTCGACGTGGGCCTGGCCGTCGGCCGTCAGCTCTTCGTACCGGGTGCCGCAGCCAGTCAACTGCACCCACGTGGCGACCACGGGGCCGTCGGCGCTCACCGGGTGCTCCGGCCGCGGGCCTCGATCCATGCGGCGAGTGCAAGGACGGCGTCCGGGTCGGCCTGCGCCAGGCGCACCGTGTGGCCCGCGTCGAAGCCCTCCAGCGTCCCGGCCCGCGCCATGGCCCGCAGCAGCGCGCTGTGCGCCCGCACCGCGCGGTGACGGCGTCCAGACCCCTCGGAGGGGCCATGCCGTGGCCCTCCAGGACGCGGAACATCTCGTAGAACTCGCCCTACTCGTTCAGGTAGGCCAGGGCGTAGCCGTCCTCGCGCTCGTGCGGCACGAGCGGGCCTCCGGCGCCGTAGCGCCCCTCGGTCCTGCCGAGCAGGCCGGCCTTCTCCAGAGCCATCAGCATGTGCCGCACCACACTCCTGCTCACCGCTGCGACTGTCGCGCCGACCGCCTCCGCGTGCTCCACAGCCAGCGCCACCCACGACAGCACCGCGGCCACCCCGCACCGCATCACTCACGGCCATGTCGTCCGCCGACTTCGAGGAGGAAGCGGCCCTGCCTAGGTCGGACCGCGAGCCGTACCGCCCGTGGTCGTACGACCTCGACGCAGCAGACTTCTACATCCCGCGTGTTGAGCCGGGCCAGAAGCGGTGGTTCGCCGCCGTCACCCGCTCCGGCAGCAAGAAGCAGTACGCCCGCGTGCTGGTCCTGGCCGAGAACCCGAAGGCCAAGCACCGGGAGATGGTCGCGGCCGTCAACTTCGACGGCCCCGAGCAGCTCCCGGACATCACCTCGGCAACTGCCCGAGGCCGCCGCACCCAAGCCGCCATCGCCACCTACGCCACGCACCTCGCCGAGCAGGGCCACCAGCTGCTGCACGCTGCAAGGCGCCGCTGGTAGAGGCGGCTTCGGTGCGGTCCACCGCACCGACGAAGCGGATGCCTTCTTCGCGGGTGGCGTGGGCCCGCAGGATGTGTTTCAGGCCCATCTTGCGGGCGACGTCCCGCCGGCACCGCGCAGGTCCACGGTTTGTCCGCCCTCCCGCGGGGCGGGAGCCCGCTCGACGACCGTGGCCCGCGTCCCGTGCCGTCCGAGCCAGTGGGCCAGGGCCGGACCAGCGATGCCGGCACCCGCGATCAGCACGTTGTGGTGTGTCATGGCGCTCCCTGTCGGCTTCCTCGTGTTCTCTCCTGCCGGTAGGGGACCGCTCGTCGCATACGGCCCTCCTACCGACTCGGACGCGGGCAAAGCAAGAACGGCCGCGGGGGCGGCGGGCGGAAGGGAGACTCGAGCTCTCCTCGCCGGGTCGGAGTCGGGTGGTTGGGTCTCTTCGGAGGCCGATGAGCCCGTATCGCCCGTTACCCTTCGTGGTGTCGACGGCGTCACATAGCGGGCGCCGAACCACTGGAGGCGACACCACGTGCTGATCGCTCAGCGTCCGTCCCTGACCGAAGAGGTCGTCGACGAGTTCCGCTCCCGTTTCGTGATCGAACCGCTGGAGCCCGGCTTCGGCTACACCCTCGGCAACTCCCTCCGCCGAACACTTCTCTCCTCCATCCCCGGTGCGGCCGTCACCAGCATCCGCATCGACGGCGTTCTGCACGAGTTCACCACCGTGCCGGGCGTCAAGGAGGACGTCACCGACCTGATCCTCAACATCAAGCAGCTGGTCGTGAGCAGCGAGCAGGACGAGCCGGTCGTGATGTACCTGCGCAAGCAGGGCCCGGGTCTGGTCACCGCCGCCGACATCGCGCCCCCGGCCGGTGTCGAGGTGCACAACCCCGACCTCGTCCTCGCCACGCTCAACGGCAAGGGCAAGCTGGAGATGGAGCTGACCGTCGAGCGCGGCCGTGGTTACGTCTCCGCCGTGCAGAACAAGCAGGTGGGCCAGGAGATCGGCCGTATCCCGGTCGACTCCGTCTACTCGCCGGTGCTGAAGGTCACGTACAAGGTCGAGGCGACCCGTGTCGAGCAGCGCACCGACTTCGACAAGCTGATCGTCGACGTCGAGACCAAGCAGGCGATGCGTCCGCGTGACGCCATGGCCTCCGCGGGCAAGACGCTGGTCGAGCTGTTCGGTCTCGCCCGCGAGCTGAACATCGACGCCGAGGGCATCGACATGGGCCCGTCCCCGGTGGACGCCGCACTCGCCGCCGATCTGGTGATGCCGATCGAGGAGCTCGACCTCACCGTCCGTTCGTACAACTGTCTCAAGCGCGAGGGCGTCCACTCCGTGGGTGAGCTCGTCGCCCGCTCCGAGGCCGACCTCCTCGACATCCGCAATTTCGGTGCGAAGTCAATCGACGAGGTCAAGGAAAAGCTCGCCGGCATGGGCCTCGGCCTCAGGGACAGCCCGCCAGGATTCAACCCGCCCGCCGCCGCCGACGCCTTCGGCGCCGACGACGACGTGGACACCGGTTTCGTGGAGACCGAGCAGTACTGAACGCTGTGGTGAATCTTCACGAAGTCCCTGAGGGCCTGTGATGGTGGCTGTATTCCGTGGTGTGTGAGGTATGCGGTTGGGGGCGGGCTGACCTCTGCGGGGCGCCGGGAAACGATACGGATGCGGGCAGCCGAGCTGTGCTGGTGAGCCTGAAATCGGCTCACCAGTGGCACCAGTTGTGGCGGGACGGGGGTCGTGAGGCTCTGGCCTCGCGTGGCCCGAGCGGGTCGCGATGCCGTCTGTCAGGAGATCGAGGGCGTCTCGTGCCGGCCCAGGGTTCCGCACCAGGTGCCGTAGCCGATCGTGAAAGCAAGGCCGCCGACCGATCCGTAGCGCACACCCACGCTCTTCGGGAACTGGGACATCGTGCCGGCCTTCATCCAGTTCGACATGGCGGACGTGCGCAGACCTCCTTCCAGGTCGGCGCAGCCAGGCGCATGTCGTCATAGAAGTGCCACACGTTGGTCTGGTGCGCTGCGAGTATGTCTGCGCGCACTCATCGCCCGACGAGACAGGGTTGAGTCCGTCGGGGGCCGGCAGCCGTCGCCGTTGTAGGTGGAGGCGTAGGAGAACTCGTCGCAGGACTTTGGATCGTTGTTCCTGGGCGTGTTGCCCGGGAGCGTGGTTGTGTCCGGGTTGCCTGATTTTGCAGCCCAATCTGACGGACAGATCACTCGGGTCCACGGCCCGCTGACCGTTGCCGTCGGGTCAGCCGTCGGCGGACAGGCCGGTCAGACCAGCTGCTTCATGAACCGGTTCCAGGTGCGGGCCGAGCCACTCGCACAGCAGGACAGTGGCATCATCCTGGAGGTGGCCGTCGTGGTAGTCGAGGACGGCCTGGATGAGACGGCGCAGAGTCTCCGGGACAGGCAGGCCGTCGGCGTGGTGGCGGACGAGGAAGTCGGTGAAGCGCTCCAGGCCGAATTCCCGACCGCCAGGACGGCGGGCCTCGGTGATGCCGTCGGTGTAGAAGACGATGCGGTCGCCCGGCTGCAACTGCTCCTCGCACACCGTGCTGGGCAGACCTAGGCCGGTGCCCATGGGGTGGGCCGCCGGACAGGAGAGATTGGTGGTCCAGCGGTGGTCGCGGATGATGATCGGCCGGTGGTGGCCACGGTTGACCCACCGCAGGATGCCGGTGCGGGTGTCAAGGGTGGCCAGGATTCCGGTGACGTAGCGCTGGCGGTCGTACTGCTCGATGAGGGCCCTCTCGATTGCCTCGCCCCGGCCGATCAGGCCGGCACCCTGACGGCGTGAATTGCGGCAGGCCGCCAGCGCCAGGGTCGCGGACAGACCGGCGGCGGTGTCGTGGCCCATCGCGTCGAAGATCGACAGGTTGACCAGAGGACCGTCGACGGCGTACTCGAAGATGTCGCCGCTGATTTCGTAGGCCGGCTCCATGGACGCGGAGATCGCCACCCGCCCGTCCGCATAGGTGCGCGGAGACATCAAATTCCACTGCATCTCCGCAGCGAGACTCACCGGTTGTGCGCGTACGAGCTTGGCCAGCGCATCACTGGTCCCCCGCTTGCTGATGATGATCAACGCGAGGAGGCTGGCCAGTGCCTCCATGTCCGCCCGGACGTCGGCGTCGTCGCGGGCGGAGGTCACGTGCAGCAGGCCGATGCGTTCCGTTCCGTCCAGCAGCGGCACCCACCACTGGAACACGCCGTCACCGGCCGGTGCGGCAGGCTGGATGTCGACGTACTGGTAGGCCCGCCCGGCAACCGTGCCCCGGATCGGCAGCACCGCCTCTGCCCCCTGATGCTCCGTGCCTTCTCCCTGGAGCAGGCACAGGACGCTGCGCTGTAGATCCGCCAGGTAGATCAGCACCTGCCGGAAGCCAGCGGCACGTGCGCACTGGGACGCCTTGGCCGGCAGCAACTCGACCGGCATCAGGTGGCTGGCGGCCAGCAGGTCCGCCAGCATCGCCCGCCGGCCCTCACCGGTCCCCTCCATCAACGTGCACCTCCGGTCATCGCCGCCCCACATCCAGGACACCACGCCTCAGGACGCCATGCCTCGGGGCGATACGCCCCCTGGTACTGCCGTCCAGTCATCCCCGGACGACTACCCCGTGATCGGGCTCGCACAGCCCGGACGACGGCGCTGCCGACGCGGACCACGGCAGGCACACGGGCCGGTGGCCGGCGTGCGGCCGGCCGCACGTGGGGGTCACTCGGGTAGACGACGGTCCGGGTGTAAGGCAGGCCGTGGCTGGACGCTGCCCGAACCGGAGTCGGACGAGCGGGAGAACAAACATGGACGCCCCGCTCCGTCACGTCACGCTTATGGAGAACCGTCGCGAGGAGGTGGCACAGGACGTTGTGGAGGTGTGGCGCACCGCACCGCGAACGGTCTCTCATGCGGGCTCGATCATCCGAGCGGCCATCTCGGACGGCGCAGCCCGGCGTGCGGCTGCCACCGGACGTTGATGGAGTGATGACTGTCCATGTCCTCCACTGTCTGGAGAAAGATGATGATGGGTATGCGTAGGGCTGTTGTGGCCACCGCGCTGGCTGCCGCTGCGGTGCTGGCCGGATCCGGCGTGGCTTCGGCCGGCGACGACTCCGGAGACGACGCGGTCCAGCACGTGCTGGACGCGCGGTGCAACGACTTCGTCACCCAGTTCGGTCTGATCAACGTCAACCAGGGCCCGGTCTGTATCGACTTCTGAACGCGTGCCGACGGCGGGCCTCGCACAGTCGGGCGGGCTGAGTACCCGGCGTTGCCGGTTCTCCTCCGCGGCAACGGGCGGCCCGACGGCGATCGAGGCGGACCGTGCGACGCCTGAGCAGCGTGCTGTAGCGATCGCCGGTGACCGTCACGACGCAGAACGGGGCCCGGGCCATGAAGATGGCCCGGGCCCCACTGCGTTTCTGGCGGAGGTCATCTCCCGCGTCCGGTGCCGCGGCACCAACGTGCCCATCGGCGATCATGGGGCGCCACAACGGCTTCCGGCAGGGCGGGACGGGCGGCGGGCGCTTCGTGGACGCCACCGGCTGTCTGCCCCTGAGGAAGCCTCCCCGGACGCTCTCAGCGCCCGCCAGGAGGCGCGAACGCCGGAGAACACGATACGGTGCACAAGGTCTTCTCCAGCGCACCGGGCTAACGGTTCACCCGAGATCACACAGGCGATGGATCATCCCGTCCCGGTCTCCGGGTAACGTCAGGGTATGAGTCATCCGCACCCCGAACTGAAAGCCGCCCCACCCCTTGCCGAGGGAGGGCTGCGGGTCATCGCCCTGGGCGGCCTGGGTGAGATCGGCCGCAACATGACCGTCTTCGAGCACGCCGGCAAACTGCTCATCGTCGACTGCGGCGTGCTGTTCCCCGAGGAGACCCAGCCCGGCGTGGATGTGATCCTGCCGGACTTCACCTCGATCCGGGACCGACTGGACGACGTCGTGGCGGTGGTACTCACCCACGGCCACGAGGACCACATCGGCGGCGTGCCGTACCTGCTGCGCGAGCGGTCGGACATTCCCGTCGTCGGCTCCAAGCTGACACTGGCGTTCCTGGAGGCCAAGCTCAAGGAACACGGCATCCGGCCGCGCACGGTGCGGGTGCGGGAGGGTGACCGGCGCCGCTTCGGGCCCTTCGACTGCGAGTTCGTGGCGGTCAACCACTCCATTCCCGACAGCCTCGCGGTCGCGATCCGTACCGGCGCCGGGATGGTGCTGCACACCGGTGACTTCAAGATGGACCAGTTCCCTCTCGACGACCGCATCACCGATCTGCGCGCTTTCGCCCGCCTCGGTGAGGAGGGCGTGGACCTGTTCCTCACCGACTCCACCAACGCCGAAGTGCCCGGCTTCACCACTTCCGAGCGTGAGCTGAATCCGGCGATCGAGCAGGTGATGCGCACCGCGCCGCGCCGGGTCATCGTCTCCAGCTTCGCCAGCCATGTGCACCGAATCCAGCAGGTCCTGGACGCCGCTCACCAGCACGGCCGCAAGGTCGCCTTCGTCGGCCGGTCGATGGTCCGCAACATGGGCATCGCCCGTGACCTGGGCTATCTGAAGGTCCCGTCCGGTCTGATCGTGAGCACGAAGGAGCTGGAGAAGCTCCCGGACCACAAGATCACTCTGGTGTGCACCGGCTCCCAGGGCGAACCGATGGCCGCGCTGTCACGGATGGCCAACCGCGACCACATGATCCGCATCGGCAAGGGCGACACCGTCCTGCTCGCCAGCTCTCTCATCCCCGGCAACGAGAACGCCATCTACCGGGTGATCAACGGACTCACCCGGTGGGGTGCTCACGTGGTCCACAAGGGCAACGCCAAGGTGCACGTCTCCGGGCACGCCAGCGCCGGCGAACTCGTCTACTGCTACAACATCGTCAAACCCCGCAACGTGATGCCCGTGCACGGCGAATGGCGCCACCTGCGGGCCAACGGCGACCTCGCCATCCGTACGGGCGTCGCCCCCGAGCGGGTCGTCATCGCCGAGGACGGCGTCGTCGTCGACCTGGTCGACGGGCGCGCGTCCATCACCGGCAAGGTCCCCGCCGGCAACGTCTACGTGGACGGCATGGAAGTCGGCGGCGCCACCGAAGCGTCCCTCAAGGACCGCCTCACCCTCGCAGAGGAAGGCGTCGTCACGGTGGTGGCGATCGTCGACGCGGACACCGGCGCCCTCGCGGAGGCCCCCGACTTCCTGGCCCGCGGCTTCGTCCACGACGACACCACCTTCGAGCCGGTCATCCCCGTCATCGAGAAGACCCTGGCCACCGCGGCCGAGGAAGGCGTCGGGGACGCGCGCCAACTCGAACAACTCATCGCCCGCGCCGTGGCGAACTGGGCGTTCCGCGTCCACCGCCGCAAGCCCCTCATCATCCCCGTCATCATCGACGCCTGAGCCACAGCCCGGCAGCACGGTCCCCGACCGGTCGCGGCCCCGCGACCGGTCGGGCACGGGAGTCGGCAGCCGTCCGGCCCCGGGGTGCGAGGCGGCGCAGTCCGCGGTGGCCGAAGCGCTGGAGGCGGCCGGCCACCCCGGCCGCTCCGGGGGTGGGCACCTTCGACGTCGTGATCGACCGGCGCACGGTCCGGCTCCCGTCACCGACGCCATGGATCACGGTGTCGGCGCCGTGCTGCCGGCCACCCCGCCCCTTCGGTAGGCCGGCTCGTGGTGCGCGAACGCGCCGCCCTCTCGTCCTTGCGCGAGCAGTGCGCCGTCCGTGCCGGTCGAGGGCGCTTTCCCTGACCTGCTCCTTGTCCCGACGGTCGCGTCGCGCAGGGCGGGCGGACACCAGCCGGTGCCGGGTCGGCAGGCCGGCTGTGACCGTCGGGAAGGCGGGTCAGTAGGCGGCGAGGGAGATGGCGGCGTAGTGCGCGGTGAACGCTGCCACGGTCAGGGCGTGAAACACCTCGTGGAAGCCGAACCAGCGGGGCGAGGGGTCGGGTCGCTGGAGGGCGTAGACGACCGCGCCCGCGCTGTAGAGGAGGCCGCCCGCCACGATCAGGGCGAGTACGGCCACTCCTCCGGCGTGCAGGAAGTCGGGCAGGTAGCGCACCGGCGCCCACCCGAGGGCCAGGTAGCACGGGGTGTACAGCCAGCGCGGCGCTCCGACCCACAGGACCCGGAACGCGATGCCGGCCAACGCGCCCACCCACACGATCCACAGCAGCACGGACCGCTGTTCCGGCGGGAGGAGGAGCACGGCCAGGGGGGTGGAGGTGCCGGCGATGATCAGGAAGATGTTGGCGTGGTCGAGACGTCGTAGCAGGGCCTCGCCCAGCGGTCCCCAGGTGCCGCGGTGGTAGATGGCGCTCGTGGCGAAGAGCAGCCAGGCGGTGACCGAGTACACGGCGCAGGCCAGGACTGCCTGCGGCGTACGGGCCAGGCAGGTGAGCACGACGCCTGCGATCAGAGCGGCGGGGACCATTCCCGCGTGGAGCCAGCCACGCAGCCTCGGCTTGACCGGTTCGGCCAGGTGGGCCGCCCGCTCCACGAGAGAGGCAACCGAGTGAGCCGTCTCCCCTGCATGGTCGCGCTGTGATCCGCCGGGCAGCCCGGCTTCACGGTGCTCTCCACGCGCCGACGCGACGTGACCATGTTCGACTTCAGCGGCGTCGCGGGCCACATCTCCTCGTCCTCCCCCGGGTTCCCGGGCGTCACTGGCAACCATGCGATCATGCTAGGAGATCTCACCTGGACGACATGACGGGAGGTCGGCCCCGCCCCCCTGGCACGTCGCCGGGCAGGGGCCGGTTCGCCACTGCGGGAACTTCAGCCCCGTTGAGGCTGTCGCCGATTGGGCATGCCGAAGCCGAGTAGATCGGCTCGTCATGGGAACGATCAGGGCTTCCGAACGGGCATCTCCGCTCGCCTACGCGCAAGGATCGCCGATGCTTCCTGAGGTTAGCCGCCAGGTATCCGCCGCCCTGGCCCACCAGTTGGAACTTCAACCGGATCTGGCTTCGCGTCTCGAAGCCGGCCGTCTCGATGTAGAGGGCGTCGCCGGCATCGCAGTCGTCGCAGCGGCCCACTCCGATGGCTATGCGGCCACCTGCCATCTCCTCGGACTGCTGGCCGCGCTGCCTGCCCCCACCAAGGCAGGAGAACGCTTCTGGTCGGACCTGTGGAGGTCCTCGGGCACCGCGTACCTGCTGCCCGTCAACATCAAGGCGCTGGTGCTGCGTTCCCTTGCGGGAGATGGAACCGCGCTGGCCCGGCACATCCTCTCGGCCGTCGATGAGATGACCCCGCCCCAGCGCGTGGCAGCCGGGGAGGTGATCGGTCAAGCCCTCGCCGAGTCCGACCATTTGCCCGACCTCAAGACACAGGTCATCGGAGAGTTGTGGCTCCGAGACCTCGAGCTCACCGCCTGGCGCGTGCTGCACGCGGACCGCAGATGGGACGATCCGGCTGGGCGGCAGGCTTTCGTCGACGCCTGGACGAGCGCCTGACCGTCTGCCTCCCCCGGCCGCACGCACAGCCGCGCGGGGCATGCACCGGCCCCGCGCCTCAACAGATCGGGGGCCGCGCAGCAATGGCTGCGCGGCCCCCGATCCTGTGCACGCCCGGCACGAGAGCAGGCGCCTTCGTCCGGGTGGGCGGCAGGGCCCGCACGGGCGGCGGTCACCGGACGCGGTGCGCGCGCCCTCGGCAGGGCTGCGAGGTCAGGCCGGGTTGATGTTCTCGGCCTGCGGGCCCTTCTGGCCCTGGGTGACGTCGAAGGTCACGGTCTGGCCTTCCTGGAGCTCACGGAAGCCGGAGGAGTTGATCGCGGAGTAGTGCGCGAAGACATCCGGTCCGCCGCCGTCCTGGGCGATGAAACCGAAGCCCTTCTCCGCGTTGAACCACTTCACAGTGCCCGTTGCCATGTCTTATGCCTTCCGGTCGATGAACGCCTCTCACTCCATGTGGCAGGCGGAGGTGATCGCCCTGGTCCCTGCGGCACAGCACAGCAAAAAGCCCACACCAACGGCGCGGGCAAGAGGGAAATCCGAACCACGACAGCTGTCGCAGACGTTACACGCCCACACACCGCGTCACCATAGGAAACGATCACCTTGCACACGGAGACCGCGCGTGCGGTGCCCGCCGGCGCGGACGGGCACGCTCATCTCATGCGGCTGCGGTGGGGTTCGCTGACTCGGCGGCGCGGCGATATTCGGCGTTGATGCGCTGGGCTTCCTCGAGCTGGTCTTCGAGGATGACGATCCGGCAGGCGGCCTCGATGGGGGTGCCCCGGTCGACGAGTTCCCGGGCGCGGGCTGCCATGCGCAGCTGGTAGCGGGAGTAGCGGCGGTGGCCGCCTGCGGAGCGGAGCGGGGTGATGAGGCGGGCTTCGCCGATGGCACGGAGGAAGCCCTGGGTGGTGCCGAGCATCTCGGCGGCCCGGCCCATGGTGTAGGCGGGGTAGTCGTCGTCATCGAGACGGCCGAACGAGTCGTCCGCGGTCATTGCACCTCTCTGTGGAGCGCGTAGAGGGGCCCTGGTGCCGTACGGCACCAGGGCCCCGAAGGAACTGCTACACCATCGGCCGGCCCTGATACTGCGCCGGTCCTCTGTTTCCGCAGACCCGACCTGAACGTCGTCGGGGGCGTGGGGATCGCGGTTGCTCGACCGGAGACCACCTCACTATCGATGTCCTGCGGTACCCGGGTCCAGGACTTCCTCCCGGGCGATCCTGATGGCGCGGTGCTCCTCCGTTCTTCCCTCTTGACCAGCTACTCACTAACGGGAACTGCGTACTGCCGGTACTGCGAACCGCACTTACGGAACTGCTACTGCACTACTGCTCATGGCGGCCCCTGATCACTGCGGGCCACCCGGTCCGGTCGTCAGTCCCGTCACCGTCCTGCAACCGCTCTGGCTCCGGAACTCCACCACCGCACCGTCCTGCGCACGGCAACTGCGTGTAATACGGTCCGGCAGTTCGTCTCTGCCGGGCCTCGCTCGATCTCGACTACGAGAGAAACCATAACCACACCACGACCCAATGTCTACCTTGGCGAGCACAGATTTCCGCGCGTTCGAGGATGAGGTAATCCGCTGCGACCGGTCCATGGCTGGATCGATCAGCTCCGAAGCCCGGTCCGGCGCGCTGAGTGACCCACAGCCGGGGACGGTGCCGGCCGGAGCGAGAAGTCGGCCGGCGCTATGGTCAACCGCCCCGCCCGCGCCGCCGCGGCACCCGCCGGGCCTGCGGTGGCGAGACCGTGAGCGCCTGCAATCAGATGTCTCCGACCGACAGTGACCGGGGTGCTGCCTCACCGGTCGACCGGCCCCCGACGCAATGGGAGGACGGGGTGTCGGACGTGTTGACGGATCCCGCCTGCCTGGGGAAGTTCTCCGCAGTCTTCGGCACTCCCGCGGAGAAGGACGGGCCGCCCACTCATCTGCGCTTCCCTGTCGCCCGGATCCTGGAGGGCCCAGTGGGGATCCCGGAGACGGGCGGGATGTACCGGTTGGCGATCGAGGACGTCAGCGCCTGGACGTCGGCGACTCCAGCGATTCCGACCATTGAGCGGGCACCGCGGCGGGGGCCGGTCGCACGCAGTGTGGGTCCGGCCGGCGCGCGCCGGCTGGACCCACACTGTTGTTCGGGTGTCGTCTCGTGCCTGTCCTGCCGGTCAGGCGGGAACGGGGGTGCCGAGCATCGCGGAAGCCCGCTCGAGCGAGCCGAGGACGGGCACGGGTGCGGCCTTGGAGAGGGTGCGGCAGGTGAAGCCGAGCCGTGCCATGGCCCGGAAGACCTCGGCGGCGCTGAAGTCGCGGCGGTCCTGGCGGGTGATGACCTGGCCGACTTGCTTGACGGGATAGTGACGGCGGCCGATGATCACCGATTCGCCGGTGACCGGTTCGGGCTTGACGCCCTTCATCGATTCCAGCACGCCACTCTTGGTGAGCTCGAAGGGGAAGCGGGCGATGACGCAGCGCATGAGGCCTCACAGAGAGAAGGGGAGAACGGTCCGAGCACGGTGAGGCGTTTCAGCGGGCGAGGGCGAGGATGCCCAGCGCGCTGCCTTGCTCGTCGACCACCGGCAGGGCGCCGAGTCGACGGGTGCGCATCGCGTGCTCGGCTTCGGCCGTCGTGGTCACGGGTGAGGTGAACGAGCCGAGGCCGCCGAGGATGTCGCGCGGGCGGACACGGTCCGTGTAGTCGGAGCGTGCCTCCTGCGAGACGGATCAGCTTCCTGATCACGAAGGTTCTAGGCTGCCGCGTCGAAGACGGACCGGCGTGCGGGGGCACGCCGGGCCGACTGCGAGGGGCGTCCACGCCGGGAGCGGGAGCCGGTGCCGCGCGCCGGGCGTTCGGTCACCGGCGCCGTGATGACGACCGGGATGCCGGAGGGGGTCTGCGCGCCGGTGATGCGGTTCAGTTCCGCCTCTCCGGGCCGGACCTGGGTGATCTGCGGGAGGAT
>NZ_JBEXRO010000035.1:0-54521 GCF_040613095.1 Streptomyces sp. NPDC006309
GTATCAGCACCGAGTTGGCGGAACCGGCCACGTCCAGTTCCACCCGCACCCAGCCCGGCCGGCGCCACAGCAGCGGCTCCACGATCCGCACGGTCTGCACGCGGCCGGGCGGCACCGTCTCGTGCGCGCGGTCGAGCAGCCCGTGGTCGATGCGCAGCCCGTCCGGCGACTCGCTCACCGTCCAGTCGAACTCGGTGACGAAGCGGCCCGCGCTGCGCGCGCCGGCCGCGCCGAGCAGGGGCAGGGCGGTGGCGAGGACCGTCCACACGTTGTGGGTGGCGAGCCACAGCACGGTGGGCACGACGAGCGCGCCGAGCAGCGAGACCCACGTGGCCCCCGTCAGCACCAGGGAGCCCGCGAGCGCCCCTGGGGGCACGTGCAGCAGTACGCGCGCGGGTGCCTCGCCCACCCCGGCCGCCGTCTCGGGCGTGAAACCCGCCGCGCGCGCGAGCAGCTCCGCGCGCAGGGCGCGCGCCTCCCGCTCGCCCAGGAACGCCAGCTCGTCCTTGTCGTCGGCGCCGACGACATCGATGCGCAGCTTCGCGACGCCCGCCACGCGCGCGAGGAGGGGACGGGAGACGTCCACGGCCTGGATGCGCTCCAGCCGGATGTGCGCGGTGCGCCGGAACAGCAGGCCCGTACGGATGCGCAGTTCGGTCCCGGTGACCGCGAAGTGCGTGAACCACCAGGACAGGAAGCCGTAGAGCCCGGCCACCGGCACCACCACGGCGGCTCCCAGCAGCAGCATGCCACCGGTCAGCCGGACCAGCTGCTCCTGCGCGCCGCCCGGGTCGTGCACCGCCCAGCCGGCCAGCACGGCGAGCGGCGCCCACGCCCGGCGGAAGGGCGTCACCGGATGCAGCCGGCGCTCGGCGACGGGCGGCTGCCGCGGTATGCCACCGTCCGGTATGCCTCCCTCTTGTAGCCCGCCGTCCAGGCTGTCGCTGTCCACCGGTATGTCGCTGTCTACCGGTATGCCGCCGTCCAAGCCGCCACCGTCCGCCGGTATGCCACCGTCCGCGCCGCCGCCGTCCGTGCCGCCGGCGTGGCCGCGGGGTGTCACAGGCCCGCCGATCGTGCCTCGCCCAGCTGGGTGAGCCGGTCGCGCAGGCGTTCCGCCTCGGCCGGGTCCAGGCCGGGGACGGTCGCGTCGGTCGCGGCGGCGGCCGTGTGCAGCTGCACGGTGGCCAGCCCGAAGCGCCGCTCCAGGGGCCCGGAGGTCACCTCCACCAGCTGCATCCGCCCGTACGGCACGACCGTCTCCTCGCGCCACAGGACACCGCGGCTGATCAGCAGGTCGTCGGCGCGCTCGGCGTACCGCCACGAGCGCCAGTTGCGCTCCAGCAGGCGCCAGCACCAGGCGGCGCACATCAGGGGCAGCAGTGCCCAGGCCGCCCACGAGGGCCCCACGAGCAGCCCCAGCAGCAGCCCCGTGGCGAGCGCCAGCACCCCTGCCCACACCGCCAGCAGCATCCGGCGCACGCGCAGCAGGCCGGGCCGCAGCCCCCGCCACACCGGCTCGCCCGCCGCCGTTCCCGCATCTTCCCGGCTCCCCGTTTCCATGGGGCCAGCGTACGTAAGGGAAACTGGGGTCATGACCCCTACGGCGGAGACCACGGTCGGGATCGGCGGCGCGGCGGAGAGCACCGACATGGTGCTCAACATCGGGCCCCAGCACCCGTCCACGCACGGTGTGCTGCGGCTCAGGCTGGTGCTGGACGGGGAGCGCATCGTGCGCGCGGAGCCGGTGATCGGCTACATGCACCGCGGCGCCGAGAAACTCTTCGAGGCCCGCGACTACCGGCAGATCATCATGCTCGCCAACCGCCACGACTGGCTGTCGGCGTTCTCCAACGAGCTGGGCGTGGTCCTCGCCGTGGAGCGGATGCTCGGCATGGAGGTCCCCGAACGGGCGGTGTGGACGCGCACCCTGCTCGCCGAGCTGAACCGGGTGCTGAACCACCTGATGTTCCTCGGCTCCTACCCGCTGGAGCTGGGCGGGATCACCCCGGTGTTCTACGCGTTCCGGGAGCGCGAGGTGATCCAGAACGTGATGGAGGAGGTCTCCGGCGGACGCGTGCACTACATGTTCAACCGCGTCGGCGGCCTCAAGGAGGACCTGCCCGCCGGATGGGCCGCACGCGCGCGTGCGGCCGTCGCCGCCGTGCGCTCGCGCATGGACGTCTTCGACGACCTGGTGCTCGGCAACGAGATCTTCCGGGGGCGCACGCGCGGGGTCGGGGCGCTGGCGCCCGAGACGGTGCACGCCTACGGCGTGAGCGGGCCCGTGGCGCGCGGCTCGGGCGTCGACTTCGACCTGCGCCGCGACGAGCCGTACCTGGCCTACGGCGACCTCCAGGACGTCCTGAAGGTCGTCACCCGCGCCGAGGGCGACTGCCTCGCCCGCTTCGAGGTCCTGCTGGAGCAGACCCACAACGCGCTGGACCTCGCCGACGCCTGCCTGGACCGGCTCGCGGAGCTGCCGCCCGGGCCGGTCAACCAGCGGCTGCCCAAGGTGCTGAAGGCACCCGAGGGGCACACGTACGCGTGGACGGAGAACCCGCTCGGCCTCAACGGCTACTACCTCGTCAGCAAGGGCGAGAAGACCCCGTACCGGCTGAAGCTGCGCTCCGCGTCGTACAACAACATCCAGGTGCTGACCGAGCTGCTGCCGGGGACGCTGGTGGCGGACATGGTGGCGATCCTGGGGTCGATGTTCTTCGTGGTCGGTGACATCGACAAGTAGGCCGCCCGGGGCCCACCGGTCAGCGGGGCCCGCCCGGGTCCAGGAGGTCCGGGATGCCGACCGGCTGGAGCAGCCACCCGAAGTCGCCGAGGCCGCCCGGGGCGGTCAGCTCGGCGGCCTCGCCGGCGCTCGCCAGGGCGCGCACGTAGGCGGCGGGGTCCGTGGAAGCCAGTGCGAGCGGGGGGCGTGCGCCGGTGATGTCCAGGGCGCGCAGCGCGGCGCGTTGCGTGAGCAGGCGCGCGTCGCCCGGCTCGCGCGCCGCTCCGCCGGTCCTCCGCGCCGTGCGGGGCAGCGCCCGCTCCGGCCGGGCGGACCCGGGCGCCGCCGCGCACGCGTCCAGGGCGACGTGTGCCGTGATGTCACAGGACCCGTCCGGCACGGGCGTCGTCCCGCGCCCCTCCCGGAAACCGGTGAGCGTCCCGAACGGGGGGCGCGTGCGCACGGTGTGCGCGTAGTCCACGGCCACCGCGAGCCCGGCGGCCACCCGGTCCACGGCCGACGCCCAGGCCCGGTCCCGGGGCAGCCCGATCTCCGCCCGCAGCCCCTCCTCGGCCGGCAGCGGCCACCAGCGTGCGAGCCAGTCGGCGTCCGGGCCCGTCACGGGCCCACCGAGCCGCTCGGAGCCGTCCGCCGCGACCAGCACCAGCCGGGGCACGCCGGCGCGGTCCACCTCGGCGACGTCCACGGGTACGTTGTCCAGCCACTCGTTGGCGAACAGCAGCCCGGTGACCGCCTCCGGGAGGTCGTGCCGCCAGGTGACACGGGGGTCCAGGCCGGCCGGGCGGCCGGCGATCTCGACGGCGTACGCACGCGCGCGGGCCGCCACCCCGGGCGGCAGGGCGGCGAGCACCCCGGTGACCAGTTCCCCCCGCCCTGCGCCCAGGTCGACGAAGTCCAGCACCGCGGGCCGCCCCAGGGCCTCGTCGACCCGGCACAGCAGCCGGGCCACGGCCCGCGCGAACAGCGGGGAGGCGTGCACGGACGTACGGAAGTGGCCCGCCGGGCCCTCGGGGCGCCGGTAGAAGCCCCCGGGCCCGTACAGCGCCGCCTCGGCCGCCGCGCGCCAGCCGCGCGGGCCGCGATCCTCGCGCGGGTCCTGTGCCGTCGTCCCGTCCGTCTCGTCCGCCACCGCAACAGACTAGGCGCACAGATGATCAGGTTCTCCACCTTGCGGAGTACACGCGCCGGGCCCGGATCGGCCCTCCGGTTGACCCCTGCGCACCTCCGGTTTACCTACTCTGGGTTACGTGCAGCGCCTCTATGACTTCCTCCGCCGCCACCCGACCTGGGTCGACGCCTTCTGGGCCGTCGCCCTGTTCGGGCTGTCCGGCGTAAGCGTGGTCAACCTCGACGGGGTGCAAGGTCACCACGGAACGCTCGTCGTGGGGATGGCCGTGTCCGCCGTCCTGTGTGCCGTCGTGGCGCTGCGCCGCCGTCTCCCGGAGCCCATGCTGCTGGTCGCCCTGGTGACCGGGCTGGCCCAGCTGGTGCTGGACGTCGAGACGACCGTCGCCGACTTCGCCCTGCTGGTGATCACCTACACGGTGGCGGCGGTCGGTGAGCGCTGGGCCTCCCGGCTCGCGCTCGTCGGCAGCCTCTGTGCGGCGGCCCTCGCCCAGATCCGCTGGCCGGCCCAGCACACCGGCTTCCTCGGGCAGATCGCCATAGTGGTCTTCCAGACGGTGCCCTTCGCCCTGGCCTGGGTGCTCGGCGACTCCATGCGCACCCGGCGCGCGTACTTCGCCCAGCTGGAGGAGCGCGCGACGCGGCTGGAGAAGGAGCGCGAGGCCCAGTCGAAGGTCGCGGTCGCCGCCGAGCGCGCCCGGATCGCGCGCGAGCTGCACGACGTCGTCGCCCACAACGTGTCCGTGATGGTGGTGCAGGCCGACGGCGCCGCGTACGTCATGGACGCCGCGCCCGACCAGGCCCGGAAGGCACTGGAGACGATCTCGTCCACCGGCCGCCAGGCCCTGGCCGAGATGCGCCGTCTGCTGGGCGTGCTGCGCACCGGGGAGCACCAGGAGAGCGGCGAGTACGTGCCGCAGCCCGACGTCGAGCAGATCGACGACCTGGTCGAGCAGTGCCGCACCTCCGGCCTGCCCGTCGATTTCCGGGTGGAGGGGACCCCGCGCCCGCTGCCCAGCGGGGTGGAGCTGACCGCGTACCGGATCGTGCAGGAGGCGCTCACCAACACCCGCAAGCACGGCGGGCCCCACGCGGGCGCGAGCGTCCGGCTGGTCTACTTCGACGACGGTCTCGGCCTGCTGGTCGAGGACGACGGCAAGGGCGCCCCGCACGAGCTGTACGAGGAGGGCGGTGCGGACGGGCAGGGACACGGCCTGATCGGCATGCGCGAGCGGGTCGGCATGGTCGGTGGCACGCTGGACGCCGGCCCGCGCCCGGGCGGAGGATTCCGGATCAGCGCCCTGCTGCCGCTGAAACCGGCGCACTGAAGACACGGAAGAGGACCCGATGACGATCCGCGTGATGCTCGTCGACGACCAGGTGCTGCTGCGCACCGGGTTCCGGATGGTGCTCGCCGCCCAGCCGGACATGGAGGTCGTCGCGGAGGCGGGCGACGGCGTGGAGGCCCTCCAGGTGCTGCGGTCCGCCGCCGTGGACGTCGTCCTGATGGACGTCCGCATGCCGAAGCTGGACGGTGTGGAGGCCACGCGGCGGATCTGCTCGGAGCCGGACGCGCCGAAGGTGCTCATCCTGACCACGTTCGACCTGGACGAGTACGCGTTCTCGGGCCTGAGGGCGGGCGCCTCCGGCTTCATGCTCAAGGACGTGCCGCCCGGCGACCTGCTGGCGGCCATCCGTGCCGTGCACAGCGGTGACGCGGTCGTGGCGCCCTCCACCACCAGGCGCCTGCTGGACCGCTTCGCGCCGCTGCTGCCCTCCGCCGGGAACGCCCCCCGGCACAAGGAGGTGGAGCGGCTCACCGAGCGGGAACGCGAGGTGATGCTGCTGGTCGCGCAGGGCCTGTCCAACGGTGAGATCGCGGCCCGGCTGGTGCTCAGCGAGGCGACGGTGAAGACCCACGTGGGCCGCATCCTGACCAAGCTCGGCCTGCGCGACCGCGTACAGGTGGTCGTCCTGGCGTACGAGACGGGCCTGGTGCGCGCGGGCGGCCACGGCTGACGCCGTCCCACCGGGCGGGGCCTCAGCGCAGGACGCCCTCGATGAAGTCGCTGCCCAGCCGGGCCACCGCCGACAGGTCCAGCTGGTGCTGGATGTACCGGCCGCGGCGGCAGCCGCTGATCAGGCCCGCCTTCTTGAGCACCGTCAGGTGCCGGGATATCTCGGGCGCCGACATGCCGTGCGCGTCGGCCAGCTCGCTCGTGGTGTGCGGGGCCCGCGCGAGATGCCGGCACAGCCGCATCCGCACCGGGTGGGCCAGCGCCTCCATGCGGCGGGTGAGCTGTTCCACCGAGGGGGCCTGCGCACGCGTGCCGCTCGCCGGGTAGGTGATCGAGGGCTGCCAGCCGTACCGGTGCAGGACCATCACGTGCGGCCAGCCGAGGCTGGTCGGCACCAGCACCAGGCGGCCGTCGCCGGTGGCGGCATGGCCCACCAGCAGCTTGTCGACCGTGATGAGCCCGGCCTCCTCGTCCAGCGAGATCGCCCCGGACAGGGACGCCAGGGCCTCCCCGAGCCCCTTGCGGCGCAGCAGGTCCGTCCTGTGCCGGGCGTCCGCGGCCAGCTGGGGACGGACGCGGGCCCAGGCCTCGGCGAAGAAGGCCTCGTCGCAGTCGAGCATCAGCTGCCGGAACCAGGCGCGGACGACCGGGGGATCGGTCAGCAGGCGGCGTGTGAACCGCTCCTGGACGGCGCCGCGCGCGGCGGCCAGCTCCAGGGAGCGCCGGCGCAGCCGCGGGTCGTCCAGCGGGCCCGGTTCCTTCAGGTCGTAGCGCAGCTGGCAGGTGAACTCCAGGGCGGCGTTGACGAACTGCTCGTCCGTCAGCGTGTCCAGCTGGTCCAGCTCCTCGGCGAGCGTCGCCCCGGGGAGCGCGTGGCCGCCCGGAATGCCGGCGAACGGCGCGAAGACGTCCGAGAAGGTCGTGCGCCACAGGAAGTCCGCCTCGCACAGCCGGTCCGCCAGGCAGGGGTCCAGCCGGGAGGAGACGGCGGTGGCCCAGCCCCGCAGGTCCGGGTGGTGGCCGGGTTCGCTGAGCGCGTGCAGCGCCATCCCCAGCTCGGCGAGGGGAGAGGGCACGACGCAGACCCTCGCCCACCTCTCGGCCGCGTTCGGGCCGAAGGCGTCCCCGTCGGTGGCCAGCCCGGTGATGTCGATGGTCACGCTCATGCCCCCATCGTGCACCGCGCCACTGACAGCGCCCCGTCGGATTGACGGCAACCGTCAATCCACGGGACATCGGTCCGGGGCCGGAGCAGTCTGACGACACCAGAGCAGCCGCGGAACCCGATCGGTCACCGAGCGGTCGACGACCGTCCGATGACCCGTCGGCGAGCAGTCGGTAATTGCCTCCACCCACGCATCCCGAGAAGGCGGTCCGCCATGAGCATCACCCAGCAGTACCTCCTGGACAGCTACCGCGCCCGTCTGCACGGCGAGCCCGGACCGCCCGCGCCGGGCCGCGGCGAACTCGGTCTGATCCGCGAACTGAGCGACCACCGGCGCTTCAGCGCGGTCGTCGCCGAGCGCCCGGCGCACGGACGGCTGCGCAGCGCCCTGGACCGCTGGCTGCGTCCGCGCGCGCTCTGACCCACGCGCCGCACCGGCTCTCCCCGCCCGCTACGGCAGCCGCGCCACGAACTCCGCGACCGCCGCTCGCACGTCCTGCGCCGTCCACCCCAGGCCGGCCTCGTCGACAGTGACCTCCGTGAACGCGAGCCCGGGACCGGCCGGTTCCCAGCCGCCGGCGAACAGCAGCACCGAGGTCTCCTCGGCCTGACGCACCGCCGTCTTTGCCGCTATGTCCGCGTCGTACGGCAGCCAGACCTGGAACTGGTGGATATGCGGGTCCTCCGGGTGGACGCGCGACCAGGGCAGCCCCGCGGCCGCGAACCCCTCGCGCAGCGCGGCGGCCACCACGCGCGCGTGGCGCACGTACTCGGGCAGCCGCGGCAGCTTCCGGTCGAGGCCGGCGAGCGCCGACAGCACGGTCGGGAACTGCTGCACGATCATCCCGCCGTACCGGTGCCGCCAGGCCCTGGCCTCCTCGATCAGTGTCCGCGGGCCGGCGACGGCGGCGCCGCCGAATGCGCCGAGGGACTTGTAGAACGACACGTAGACCGTGTCGGCGAGGCCGGCGATCTCCGCGAGCGGGCGGCCGAAGTGGACGGTGGACTCCCACAGGCGCGCGCCGTCGAAGTGCACCACCGCGTCGCGCTCCCGCGCCGCCTCGACGACCTGCGTCAGCTCCTCCCAGGTGGGCAGCACGAAGCCCGCATCCCTGAGGGGCAGTTCCAGCATGAGTGTGCCGAAGGGCTCTTCGAAGTCGCGTACCTCGTCGGCCGTGGGCAGCCGGGGCTCGGTGGTCACCTGGACCGGACGCAGACCGCTCACCTCGCGGAAGGCGTTCCGTTCGTGCCGTTCCGGATGGGCGAGCGGATGCAGGGCGACCGTGGGCGAACCGGTGCGGGCGGCCCAGCAGCGCAGGGCGACCTGCTGGGCCATCGTGCCGGTCGGGAAGAACGCGGCGGCCTCCGTGCCGAGCAGGGCGGCGACCCGCTCCTCCAGGTGCGTGACGATCCGGTCGCCGTAGACGTCGGCCGGCTCGTCCAGGTCGTAGACCTCGGGGGCCGTCTCCATCAGGTACGCCAGCCGTTCGCCGATCGTGTCCCGCAGGCCGGGACGCGACAGCACCCGTGCCGTCCGGTGGACGGCCGCCCGCCGCTGCCGCACCGACCGTTCCTCGCCCTGCTCCGCCGCATCGTCCATGCGCGCGATGATGCCGTGCCGCACGCGCGCGGGCACCCCGTTTTCACCGCCGCCGGCCGGCGCGGCGGCGTGGAGTGACCCACAGCCTGTGGACAACCGGCCGCCGTTCGCCGGATAGCGTTAACATGACGAGAAATCGTCCGGTACCCAGAGCGGACTGGAACGGGAAGGCCGCCGTCGCGTGAGTACAGTCCACCAGCCAGACCTCAGGGACCGCCCCGCGCGGCTCACCGTCGGCGTCGTCGGCGCCGGCCGCGTGGGCCCCGCGCTGGCCGCGTCCCTCCAGCTCGCCGGGCACCGCCCGGTGGCCGTCTCGGGAGTCTCCGACGCCTCCCGCAGACGCGCCGGGGCCCTGCTCCCGGACGTGCCCCTGGTGCCGCCCGCCGAGGTCCTCCGGCGCGCCGACCTGGTGCTGCTCACGGTCCCCGACGACGCCCTGCCCGGCCTGGTCGCGGGCCTGGCCGAGACCGGCGCGGTACGGCCGGGGCAGCTGCTCGTGCACACCTCCGGGCGGTACGGCGCGAAGGTGCTCGACCCGGCCCTGCGCGCGGGCGCCCTGCCGCTGGCCCTGCACCCGGCGATGACCTTCACCGGCACGCCCGTGGACGTCCAGCGCCTCGCGGGCTGTTCCTTCGGTGTCACCGCCCCCGAGCAGCTGCGGCTGGCCGCCGAGGCCCTGGTGATCGAGATGGGCGGCGAGCCGGAGTGGATCAGCGAGGAGAACCGCCCGCTCTACCACGCGGCCCTGGCCCTCGGCGCCAACCACCTGGTGACCCTGGTCGCGCAGTCCATGGAGCTGCTGCGCACCGCCGGCGTGGCGGCGCCCGACCGGATGCTCGGCCCGCTGCTCGGCGCCGCCCTGGACAACGCCCTGCGCTCCGGTGACGCGGCCCTGACCGGGCCCGTCGCGCGCGGGGACGCCGGCACGGTCGCCGCGCACGTCACCGAGCTGCGCAAGCACGCCCCGCAGGCGGTGGCGGGCTACCTGGCGATGGCCCGGGCGACGGCCGACCGGGCCCTGGCCCACGGTCTGCTCAAGCCGGAACTGGCAGAGGACCTCCTCGGGGTACTCGCAGACGGCAGCGCTGGAGCCCCTGGAGTCCCCGGAGCCCCCGCAGCGCCGGGGAGCCCCGGGCCGGGCGGCACCGGCGGCCCGGACGGCCCCAGAGATACTGACGGCGCCGACGGGACTGGCGGCTCCGACAGCTCCGGAGGCATAAGAGGCTCCGACGGGACTGACGGCACTGACGGCACTGACGGCACCGGAGGCTCCGACGGCTCCGGAGGCACTGACGGCACCGGAGGCCCGGACGGCACCGGAGGCTCCGGCGGGACGAACGGCTCCGACGGCTCGACCGGCATCGAGGGGAACGACCGATGACCACCGCCCTGCTCAGCACCGCCGGAGAGCTGCACGCGCGGGTGCGCCGCGGTCGTCGTGCCGTCGTGATGACCATGGGTGCCCTGCACGAGGGCCACGCGACCCTGATCCGCACCGCGCGCGAGATCGCCGGCCCGGACGGCGAGGTCGTCGTCACGGTGTTCGTGAACCCGTTGCAGTTCGGCGCCGGCGAGGACCTCGACCGCTACCCCCGCACCCTCGACGCCGACCTCGCGCTGGCCGGGCGGTCCGGCGCCGACGCCGTGTTCGCGCCCTCCGTGGACGAGGTCTACCCGGGCGGCGAACCCCAGGTGCGTGTCTCCGCCGGCCCCATGGGCGAGCGGCTGGAGGGCGGTTCGCGGCCCGGGCACTTCGACGGCATGCTCACCGTCGTCGCCAAGCTGCTGCACCTCACCCGCCCCGACGTCGCCCTGTTCGGGCAGAAGGACGCCCAGCAGCTGGCCCTGATCCGGCGCATGGTGCGCGACCTGAACTTCGGCGTCGACATCGTCGCCGTACCGACCGTGCGGGAGGAGGACGGGCTCGCCCTCTCCAGCCGCAACCGCTACCTCTCGCCGCCGGAGCGCCGTACCGCGCTCACGCTGTCCCGCGCCCTGTTCGCCGGCCGGGACCGGCACGCGGCGCAGGAGGCGCTGTGCGCGCGGGCCCGGGAAGTGCCCTCCACGCACGCGCGTGCCGAGGCGCTGAGCGCCCTGGGCGAGTCGCGTGCGGCGGCCGACGCCCACGCGGTGGCCACGGCCGCGCCCGGCGGCCCGGCGGCCGTCCGTGCCGCCGCCCGCCAGGTCCTGGACGACGCCGCGCGCCTCGAACCGCCGCTCCGGCTGGACTACCTCGCGCTGGTCGATCCCGCCGACTTCACGGAGATCGCCGACGACTTCACCGGCGAGGCCGTCCTCGCCGTCGCCGCCCGGGTCGGCACCACCCGGCTGATCGACAACCTCCCCCTCACCTTCGGAGCCGCCTCGTGACCAGCACAGGCATACGACTGCACGCACCCGCGCCCGGCTGGGCCGTCGCCGCGGACGTGGTCGTCGTCGGCTCCGGAGTGGCCGGCCTGACCGCGGCGCTGCGCTGCGAGGCCGCCGGGCTCAGCACGGTCGTCGTCACCAAGGCCCGCCTGGACGACGGCTCGACCCGCTGGGCGCAGGGCGGCATCGCCGCCGCCCTGGGCGAGGGCGACACCCCCGACCAGCACCTCCAGGACACCCTCGTGGCGGGCGCGGGCCTGTGCGACGAGGAGGCCGTACGGATCCTCGTCACCGAGGGCCCCGACGCGGTACGGCGGCTCATCGACACCGGCGCCCACTTCGACGAGTCCGCCGAGGGGAGGCTGGAACTCACCCGCGAGGGCGGCCACCACCGCCGCCGCATCGCGCACGCGGGCGGCGACGCGACCGGCGCGGAGATCTCCCGGGCGCTCGTGGAGGCCGTCCGCGCGCGCGGGCTGCGTACCGTCGAGAACGCGCTGGTACTGGACCTGCTGACCGACGCCGAGGGCCGCACGGCCGGCGTCACCCTGCACGTGATGGGCGAGGGCCAGCACGACGGCGTGGGCGCCGTGCACGCCCCCGCGGTGGTCCTCGCGACCGGCGGCATGGGCCAGGTGTTCTCCGCGACCACCAACCCGTCGGTGTCGACCGGTGACGGCGTGGCGCTGGCGCTGCGCGCGGGCGCGGAGGTCAGCGACCTGGAGTTCGTGCAGTTCCACCCGACCGTGCTGTTCCTCGGCACGGACGCCGAGGGCCAGCAGCCGCTGGTCTCCGAGGCGGTCCGCGGCGAGGGCGCCCACCTGGTCGACGGCGACGGCGTGCGCTTCATGGTGGGGCAGCACGAACTGGCCGAACTGGCCCCCCGGGACATCGTCGCCAAGGGCATCACGCGGCGGATGCAGGAGCAGGACGCCGAGCACATGTTCCTCGACGCCCGGCACTTCGGCGCCGAGATGTGGGAACACCGCTTCCCGACCATCCTGGCCGCCTGCCGGGCCAACGGCATCGACCCGGTCACCGAGCCCATCCCGATCGCCCCGGCCGCCCACTACGCCTCCGGAGGCGTCCGCACCGACGCCCACGGCCGGACGACCGTGCCCGGCCTGTACGCGTGCGGCGAGGTCGCGTGCACCGGCGTGCACGGCGCCAACCGGCTCGCCTCCAACTCGCTGCTCGAAGGGCTCGTGTACGCCGAGCGGATCGCCGCCGACATCGCCGCCGCACACGCGGACGACGGCCTGCGCGCCCGGCTGCCCGCACCGGTCCCGCACCCCGGCAGGCCCGCGCACCCGCTGCTCGCCCCGGAGAGCCGGTTCGCGATCCAGCGGATCATGACCGGCGGCGCCGGCGTGCTGCGCTCGCAGGAGTCCCTGGCCCGGGCCGCGGACCAGCTCCAGCACCTGCACAGCGAGGCCCGGGACGCCCTGGAGGAGAACGGCAAGACCGCCGAGCCCGGCGTGGACACCTGGGAGGCGACGAACCTTCTGTGCGTGGCCCGGGTCCTGGTCGCCGCGGCCCTGCTGCGCGAGGAGACCCGCGGCTGCCACTGGCGCGAGGACCGGCCCGAGCGCGACGACACCACCTGGCGGCGCCACATCGTCGTACGGCTCAATCCGGACCGGTCGCTGGCCGTACGCACCACCGCCACCGCAGACTTCCCCCCGATCCGGCCCGACCAGCGTCCACAGGAGCAGTGACAGACGTGAGCACCGACGACCTTCCCCTCGCCCCGACCGGCGGCTGCGGTGACGGCTGCGCCTGCGGCGCCGAGGGCGACGAGGAGTATCCGGAGTGCGGGCTCGACCCCGCGCTCGCCGAGCTGCTGGCCGCCGCCGGGCTCGACCCGGTCGAGGTCGAGGACATCGCCAACGTCGCCGTCCAGGAGGACCTGGACGGCGGCGTGGACGTGACGACCGTCGCGACCATCCCCGAGGAGGCGGTGGCCACCGCCGACTTCACCGCGCGTGAGCCCGGTGTCGTGGCCGGCCTGCGGGTCGCCGAGGCCGTGCTCTCCGTGGTGTGCACGGACGAGTTCGAGGTCGAGCGGCACGTGGAGGACGGCGACCGGATCGAGGCCGGGCAGAAGCTGCTGTCGGTCACCACGCGCACGCGTGACCTGCTCACCGGCGAGCGCAGCGCGCTGAACATCCTGTGCCGGCTGTCCGGCATCGCGACCGCCACGCGCGCGTGGGCGGACGCGCTGGAGGGCACCGGGGCGCGCGTGCGGGACACCCGCAAGACGACCCCGGGCCTGCGCTCGCTGGAGAAGTTCGCCGTCCGCTGCGGCGGGGGCCTCAACCACCGCATGTCGCTCTCGGACGCGGCCCTGGTGAAGGACAACCACGTGGTCGCCGCCGGCGGCGTCGCGCAGGCATTCGAGGCCGTACGGGAGATGTTCCCGGAGGTGCCCATCGAGGTCGAGGTCGACACCCTGCACCAGCTGCGCGAGGTCGTGGACGCGGGCGCCGACCTCATCCTGCTGGACAACTTCACGCCCGGCGAGTGCGAGGAGGCCGTCGCCATCGCCGGCGGCCGGGCGCTCCTGGAGGCCTCCGGCCGGCTGACGCTCGCCGACGCGCGCGCGTACGCCGAGACCGGCGTGGACTTCCTGGCGGTCGGCGCGCTCACCCACTCCTCGCCGATCCTGGACATCGGCCTGGACCTGCGCGAGGCGGAGTAACGGCCATGCTGCTCACGATCGACGTCGGCAACACGCACACCGTTCTCGGCCTGTTCGACGGCGAGGACATCGTCGAGCACTGGCGCATCTCCACGGACGCGCGCCGCACGGCGGACGAGCTGGCGGTGCTGCTCCAGGGCCTGATGGGCATGCACCCGCTGCTCGGCGACGAGCTGGGCGACGGCATCGACGGCATCGCGATCTGCGCGACCGTCCCGTCGGTCCTGCACGAGCTGCGCGAGGTCACCCGGCGGTACTACGGCGACGTTCCCGCCGTGCTGGTCGAGCCGGGCGTGAAGACGGGCGTGCCGATCCTCACCGACAACCCCAAGGAGGTCGGCGCGGACCGGATCATCAACGCGGTCGCGGCCGTCGAGCTGTACGGCGGCCCGGCGATCGTCGTCGACTTCGGTACGGCGACCACGTTCGACGCGGTCTCCGCCCGCGGGGAGTACGTCGGCGGCGTCATCGCGCCCGGTATCGAGATCTCCGTGGAGGCGCTCGGCGTCAAGGGCGCGCAGCTGCGCAAGATCGAGGTGGCCCGGCCGCGCAGCGTGATCGGCAAGAACACGGTCGAGGCCATGCAGTCGGGCATCGTCTACGGGTTCGCCGGGCAGGTCGACGGGGTGGTCGGCCGGATGGCGCGTGAGCTGGCCGACGACCCGGACGACGTCACGGTGATCGCCACGGGCGGGCTCGCGCCGATGGTGCTGGGGGAGTCCTCGGTGATCGACGAGCACCAGCCGTGGCTGACGCTGATCGGACTGCGGCTGGTGTACGAGCGGAACGTGTCGCGGCTGTGAGCCGGCGGCCGGTGCCCTGGGGGGTGCCGGCCCCGCGCGTGACCCCGGACGGGGGAAACCGGGAGCGACACGCGCCGAAACAACGTTCCGATAGGTCACTTTTGTCCGATTAGCGATAGCGTCGCCGCATGCCCACGCCATACGGATCCCGCGGCGGCATGGCGTTCGGCGCGGAGGAGCTGCGTGTGCTCCGTCGCGCCCTCGCCCTCGCCCTCCACCCCGGCCACGCCTCCGCCGAGGACGTGCAGGACTGCTTCCGCCTCGCCGAGTCGCTCGACGAGGCGATGCGCGAAGGGACCAGACTGCGCGCTTTCCTGGTGGCCGACCTGGGCCGGTACCGGGCCGCGCTGCCGGGCACCGCGGCCGGCTACCTCACCCTCCTGGAGGAGGTCCTCGGCGCCGGGTACCGTCCGGTGCCGGACGACCTCGCCGCGCTGCGGGCACTGCGCGGGAACCCGGCGGCGGCGGCGCTGCTGGACCGCTGCCGGACGCTGGCCGAGCAGGACGTGCGGGCCCGGTTCGCCCAGGGCGGACGCAAGGTGCCGGCGCCCGCGGTGCCCTCCGCGCGGACGCGTCTGCTGGCCCTCGCGGGCGGCGCGGGTTCCGGCGCGGGGGAGCCGGGCGCACGGAGCGCGGCGACGCGGGCCGACGACGAACCCGCCACGCCGGCCACGCCCGCCACGCCCGCGCCGGAACCCGCGCCGAAGCCCTCCCCCGCCCCCGGCGAGCGGCCCGCGCCCCAGACGCCGAAGCGGCCCGTCCCCACGCCGGGAGAGGTCTTCCCGCGCCGCAAGCCGGCGGAACCCCGGGAGCTGGCCGCGGGCTGACAGCGTCGTCCGGCCCCCGCCCGCCCGTGCCGCGGCGCGCTGAGGGGGCCCACCCCGCGCCGGTCCCGCCGGGATCCGTGGCTACCCTGGTGGCATGGACTACGTCTCCGCGCTCGTGCCCCCGGTCGTCATGGCCGCGTTCTTCGTCGGTGTGGTCAGGGTGATCGTGAAGACCCAGGGCGGGGCCGCCAAGGCCAAGGAGGACGCGGCCGTCGACGCCGCCCTCGCGCGCGTGGAGGGTGCGCGCCGGGCCCCCGCCGCCGGCGACGCCTGAGCGACGGGTTCCTCTGCGCCCGGAACGACGGCGGGCCGTCGCGCGCCCTGCCGCAGCCCTGCCGTACGTACGCCCGTGACCACCCCGCGCGGGCGTCCGCCCGTGCGCACGGGCATCCCCGCACCCCCCGTAGCCTTCCGGGCCCTACGCCCTTTTTGTGCGCGTTTGCCGGCCTAGCGCACGTCCGGCACGCCATTGCCGGGATCTCCCACTATTGTTCTGAGCTGTGCCTCGCCCATTGGGAGAACTCGAAGACGCGGTCATGACGCGGGTCTGGAAGTGGAACCGCCCGGTGACCGTTCGGGAAGTCCTGGAAGACCTACAGCAGGAACGGTCGATCGCGTACACCACCGTGATGACCGTTCTGGACAATCTCCATCAGAAGGGCTGGGTCCGCCGTGAGGCGGAAGGACGGGCCTATCGATATGAGGCCGTGTCGACACGAGCCGCCTACGCCGCCGCCCTCATGAACGACGCCTGGTCGCAGAGCGACAACCCGGCCGCCGCTCTCGTCGCCTTCTTCGGGATGATGAGTGATGAACAGCGCCAGGCACTCCGGGACGCCGTACGCATCGTCCAGGGACCGGAAGAAACCCGGCAGGCTTCCGAAGACCGCCGGCAGGAGAACCCCGGCTCGGCAGAGGGGACGGACGGGCGATAGCGTCCGTTCATGCCAGCAGAGCGTCCCGAAGTCCCCGCAAAAGCCCTGACCGTCCGGCGGGCCCGGACCAGCGATGTCCCCGCCCTGCGCCACCTCCTCGACGCCTACGTCCGTGACCGCATCCTGCTCGACAAAGCCATGGTCACCCTTTACGAGGACATCCAGGAGTTCTGGGTCGCCGAACGCGACGACAACGCCGAGGTGGTCGGCTGCGGAGCGCTGCACGTCATGTGGGAGGACCTCGCCGAAGTCCGCACTCTCGCGGTGAAGCCCGGCCTGAGGGGTTCCGGCGTCGGCCACCGGGTGCTGGAGAAGCTGCTCCAGACCGCACGCTGGCTCGGCGTCCGCCGGGTTTTCTGCCTGACCTTCGAAGTGGACTTCTTCGGGAAGCACGGCTTCGTCGAGATCGGGGAGACGCCGGTGGACACCGATGTCTACGCCGAGCTGTTGCGCTCCTATGACGAGGGCGTCGCGGAGTTCCTCGGTCTCGAACGAGTGAAGCCGAACACCTTGGGCAACAGCCGGATGCTTCTGCATCTGTGATCGTGTTTGCCCCGGGTCCTTTGTCCGAAACGCACATGTTTCCGTGCGGTGGCGGTCCGCTGAGGCACTCCCGGGGGTTTGTGTTTTTCCGGCAAAAGCGGTTTGCTTTCCGACGTAACGCAGTACTGCATATAACAGGGGCGGCGAAACGGCGGACGCCGCACACCCCTGGTCCTCAACGTTATCGATGAAAGGAAATGCGGTGGCACAGAAGGTTCAGGTCCTTCTTGTCGACGACCTCGACGGCGGCGAGGCGGACGAGACCGTCACGTTCGCGCTGGACGGCAAGACGTACGAGATCGATCTCACGACTGCCAATGCGGACAAGCTGCGCGGTCTTCTCGACCCCTATGTCAAGGGTGGCCGTCGTACCGGGGGCCGTGCCTCCGGTGGTCGTGGAAAGGCGCGCGCCGCTTCCGGCGGCAACCAGGACACCGCGGCGATCCGCGCCTGGGCGAAGGAGAACGGTTACGAGGTCAACGACCGCGGCCGGGTTCCGGCGTCCATCCGCGAGGCCTACGAGAAGGCCAACGGCTGATTCCGCCCGGAAAAGGCCGGCCCGGCGCACAAGCGCCGCAGCCGGACCCGGTGACACTGTGCTGCCACCGTGTCCAGCAGTCGTACGAGATCGGGGGCGCTTCCCCCGCGCCCGACCGCCGGCATGGCCGGCAGCAAGGCCTCGACCCCGCGTCCCGGCCCAGGGGGCCGCAGCCACACGGCGGCCCCCTGCACGGTTCCCGCCCGTCCCGACGTGACGGCTCCCGTGGGCGCCGGCGGGGCCTCCACCGTGCCGCCCGCGCCCAGCAGGCGCAGGTCCAGCCGCACGGCACCCCACTCCAGCCAGTCCAGCACCCCGGGCACCTCCTCCGCGCTGCCCGCGGCCAGCAGCAGCTCCATCCGGTCGCCCCGAACGGCCACCGGAGAGCCGGGCGCGAGCTGCCGGAGCGCCTGCGCGCCCGCCTCCGCCGGCACGTCCAGCACGTCGAACCGCACCCCCGTGCGCAGCCGCAGCGGCTCCCCGGGCACTGTCGGCCAGCCCAGATCGTTCTCGTACCAGTGCCGGGCCGGGGCGTCCGGCGCGGCCGGATCGAGGGGCCTACGGGGAAGGGGGACCGCGGAAGTGGTGAGGACCGAGCCAGCCATACCCGTGCAACCGCCCCGGGAGCCCCCGGGTTACGCTGGGTGCCCGGTCGGATGCGCCTGGTGCCGGGAACGGGGGCGCGTGGGGGTCCGGGGAGGCGCGAGGTTGTTCGCCCATAGCGGAGCGAACCGGTGCCCGCGGCATGGACTGACAGTGCCCGAGGGTAAGACATGCCTAGTGGGAGGGGGCGACACGCAGAACGGGCTGTCTCACGTTCGCCATCGGCGTACTGGCGACTGGGGTAACTGCCTGGCCTGCGGGAACATCGTCTCGCACCATCGGGTTGGAGCAGATGTCGGCGTTCGGGGTCAGGAGGCCATCGACGGTGTCGGCAGTTGGAATGAGCGGTCCCCGCTTGCGGGACTAAGCTGCGGAAGGACAGGGAGGGGAAGTTCCCCCCACTGCCTGACCGCTCTGAGGAGCGATTAACGATGTTCGAGAGGTTCACCGACCGCGCGCGGCGGGTTGTCGTCCTGGCTCAGGAAGAAGCCCGGATGCTCAACCACAACTACATCGGCACCGAGCACATCCTCCTGGGTCTCATCCACGAGGGCGAAGGTGTCGCCGCTAAGGCCCTGGAGAGCCTCGGCATTTCGCTTGAGGCGGTCCGCCAGCAGGTGGAGGAGATCATCGGGCAGGGTCAGCAGGCCCCGTCCGGGCACATCCCCTTCACTCCCCGTGCCAAGAAGGTCCTGGAGCTGTCGCTCCGCGAGGCGCTCCAGCTGGGTCACAACTACATCGGCACGGAGCACATCCTGCTCGGCCTGATCCGCGAGGGCGAGGGCGTCGCCGCCCAGGTCCTGGTCAAGCTGGGCGCAGACCTCAACCGGGTGCGGCAGCAGGTCATCCAGCTGCTCTCCGGTTACCAGGGCAAGGAGACCGCCACCGCCGGCGGCCCCGCCGAGGGCACCCCCTCGACCTCCCTCGTCCTGGACCAGTTCGGCCGGAACCTCACCCAGGCCGCTCGTGAGTCCAAGCTCGACCCGGTCATCGGGCGCGAGAAGGAGATCGAGCGGGTCATGCAGGTGCTGTCCCGCCGCACCAAGAACAACCCGGTGCTGATCGGTGAGCCCGGCGTCGGCAAGACCGCCGTCGTCGAGGGCCTGGCCCAGGCCATCGTCAAGGGCGAGGTGCCCGAGACCCTCAAGGACAAGCACCTCTACACCCTGGACCTCGGTGCCCTGGTCGCCGGCTCCCGCTACCGCGGTGACTTCGAGGAGCGCCTGAAGAAGGTCCTCAAGGAGATCCGCACCCGCGGCGACATCATCCTGTTCATCGACGAGCTGCACACGCTGGTCGGTGCGGGTGCCGCCGAGGGCGCCATCGACGCCGCCTCCATCCTGAAGCCGATGCTGGCCCGCGGTGAGCTCCAGACCATCGGTGCGACCACCCTGGACGAGTACCGCAAGCACCTGGAGAAGGACGCCGCCCTCGAGCGCCGCTTCCAGCCCATCCAGGTCGCCGAGCCGTCCCTGCCGCACACGATCGAGATCCTCAAGGGCCTGCGCGACCGGTACGAGGCGCACCACCGCGTCTCCATCACGGACGAGGCCCTGGTCCAGGCCGCCACCCTGGCCGACCGGTACATCTCGGACCGCTTCCTGCCCGACAAGGCGATCGACCTGATCGACGAGGCCGGCTCGCGGATGCGCATCCGCCGGATGACCGCGCCGCCGGACCTGCGCGAGTTCGACGAGAAGATCGCCGGCGTCCGCCGGGACAAGGAGTCCGCGATCGACTCGCAGGACTTCGAGAAGGCCGCCTCCCTGCGCGACAAGGAGAAGCAGCTCCTCGCCGCCAAGGCCAAGCGGGAGAAGGAGTGGAAGGCCGGCGACATGGACGTCGTCGCCGAGGTCGACGGCGAGCTGATCGCCGAGGTCCTCGCCACGGCCACCGGCATCCCGGTCTTCAAGCTGACCGAGGAGGAGTCCAGCCGCCTGCTCCGCATGGAGGACGAACTCCACAAGCGGGTCATCGGCCAGGTCGACGCCGTCAAGGCGCTGTCCAAGGCGATCCGCCGTACGCGTGCCGGTCTGAAGGACCCGAAGCGTCCGGGTGGCTCGTTCATCTTCGCCGGCCCGTCCGGTGTCGGTAAGACCGAGCTGTCCAAGGCGCTCGCCGAGTTCCTCTTCGGTGACGAGGACGCGCTGATCTCCCTCGACATGTCGGAGTTCAGTGAGAAGCACACGGTGTCGCGTCTCTTCGGTTCGCCCCCCGGCTACGTGGGCTACGAAGAGGGCGGCCAGCTGACCGAGAAGGTCCGCCGCAAGCCGTTCTCCGTCGTCCTCTTCGACGAGGTCGAGAAGGCCCACCCGGACATCTTCAACTCGCTGCTCCAGATCCTGGAGGACGGTCGCCTGACCGACTCCCAGGGCCGGGTCGTGGACTTCAAGAACACGGTCATCATCATGACGACCAACCTCGGCACCCGGGACATCTCCAAGGGCTTCAACCTGGGCTTCGCGGCCTCGGGTGACACGAAGACCAACTACGAGCGCATGAAGAACAAGGTCTCGGACGAGCTGAAGCAGCACTTCCGGCCCGAGTTCCTCAACCGTGTGGACGATGTCGTCGTCTTCCCGCAGCTCACGCAGGCCGACATCCTCCGGATCGTCGACCTGATGGTCGGCAAGGTCGACGAGCGCCTGAAGGACCGGGACATGGGCCTCGAGCTCTCCCAGGCCGCCAAGGAGCTGCTGGCCAAGAAGGGCTACGACCCGGTGCTGGGCGCGCGTCCGCTGCGCCGCACGATCCAGCGCGAGATCGAGGACACGCTGTCGGAGAAGATCCTCTTCGGCGAGCTGCGTCCCGGTCACATCGTGGTCGTGGGCACCGAGGGCGAGGGCGACACCCAGATCTTCACCTTCCGGGGTGAGGAGAAGTCGGCGCTGCCCGACGTCCCGCCGATCGAGCAGGCGGCCGGCGGTGCCGGACCGAACCTGAGCAAGGACGCGTAAGCGTCCGGCGGACAGACCGAGTGAAGGGGCCGGTGCCTGCGGGCACCGGCCCCTTCCGGCTTTCCCCGGTCAGCCCACCATGACTTTGGCCCGGGGGAAGAAACCGGCGTAACGGGCGGGGGACACCCCGGGTCCCGGGCGCGTGATCAGGACGACCGAGCGCACCTGCGGAAACCGTGCCGCCGCAGCGGCGAGTCCCACGGAGTCATCGATCCCGGACAGCACCAGCGCCTTGACGTGGGGCAGTTCGGGGACGAGATCGAAGCTGTCCGCGCTGCTCAGATCGAGGCTGAGCGTGTGCACGCCGGTCCAGTTCTCCAGCCCGCGAAGTCCCGTGCCCGTGATGCTTCCGCGGCCCAGGTGGAGGGATTCCAGGGGCGCGTCGACCGGCAGGCTGTCGGTCAGGGCGGTACCCGGCAGGCGGACGACCGCCACCGAGAGACTGGTGAGCGACCGCAGGGAACGCAGGCCCGTCACATCGCCGACGTCGGAGAGGACCAGGCCGGTCAGGGGCAGGGTGGCCAGGTGGTGCAGACCCGTCGCGGCCGGGCACGCGGCCAGGTGGAGGTCGCTCAGGGAGCCGAAGGCCGACAGAGCCGCGCAGTCCGTGAGGAGGCCGTTCGTCACCAGGCGCAGTGTCGTCACCTGCTCGGTGGCGGGCAGGGCGGCCACGATGTCCTCGACGAGGTGCGGGCCCGTGAAGTGGAGACGGTGCCAGGGGCGCATCCGTGCCAGGCAGTCCCGTTGGTCCACGCTTGCGCAGGTCAGCAACAGGTCCGTCCGGTCCAGACGGTCCAGAACCTCGTTCGCGTACTCGTCGGCGTCGAACCGCCCCCAGGTCCCGACCAGCTGCCGTCGCACACCCAGGTCCGGATGGTCCCGGAACCGCCGCAGGACCGCCAGCGCCGTCTCGGGCTCCTCCTCCGCGAGGAGAGAGGCGGTGACCGTCACCCCCCGCGCCTGCTCGGCGGTCAGCCCCGCCGGTCCCGGCAGCAGTTCCAGCACCAGGGGCCCGGCCTCCGCCAGCACCCTCGCCTCCTCCGTCGTACCCGGCGGGACCAGTACTCCCGCCCGTGCCTCCACCTCCGCCCGCGTCCCCGGATCCAGGGCCGCCGCGTGTTCCAGACACGCCAGTGCCAGCAACGTGAGCCGGGGAGTGTCCGCGGCCAGCAACTGCCGCAGCAAGGCCGACCGTTCCCGTGGCCGAGCGTGTGCGACCGCCATGCGGATGACGTCCTCCCACTGGGTGTCGTCCGCGTGGCTGACCAGGACGTCAAGGTGGCCTTCCGCCACGGCACACCGGGCGCCGAGGTAGTCCTGGAAGGTGCGGTGCACGAAGTCCACCACGCCGGGGGCGGGCTGACGCAGCAGACCGCTCCGCAGCAGCAGGTCACGCAGCACCGCCGCCGCGTCCCCGTGCGCCGAGGCGACCGAGGGCAGACAGCGCTCCACGATCCCCTCGGCCATGTCGGTGCCCATCTCCGTGCGGCCGCTCAGCACGAGCGCGTACGCCAGCCGCTGGAGCAGTTCCAGCTGTACTTCCTCGCTCAGCTCGGACTCCATCCCCCGCTCCCGGTCCCGGCGGGTGAGCAGCATCGCGAGGGCGGCGTCGTACAGGTCCTTGCGGCCGGTGGGGAGGTAGCCGCGGCGCTCCCGGTGCAGGGCGCAGATCAGGCCGCACATCAGGGGATTGGTGGCCAGCCGGGCCAGGTCCCGCTTGGTGCGCAGCGAGTCCAGCAGCGGACCCTCGTACTCCGGTGCCCGCGCCGCCTCGTGCCAGCGCCGGACGAAGGTCGCGACCTCCGGGCGGCGCATCGGGGCCAGGGTCATTTCCCCGAAGCCCTCCTGGGTCAGCCAGTCGGCTCGTACGGCGGTCGGCCGGGAGGTCAGCAGCCAGGCGTTGCCGGGGTAGGCGGTGAGCAGGGAGCGCAGCCAGTCGCGGGTGCGGTGGCGGTCGGCGGCCGGGATCTCGTCCAGGCCGTCCAGGAGGACCAGGCCCCGGCCGGCCGTCAGCACGCGGTCGGTCCAGCCCTCCGGCGGGGTCAGCGGGCAGCTCACCGCTCTGAGGAAGTCGGCCGGCGCGGGCAGCGGGCCGGTGCGGATCAGGGTGCGCAGCGGGAGGACGTACGGGACGCGGTCGGCCTCGCGGGCCGCGGTGACCGCGAGCCACTGCACCAGCGTGGTCTTGCCGGAGCCGGCGTCGCCGCGCAGCAGCACGCGGGAGCCGCCGGCCAGGGCCTCTTCGGCGGGCAGCCGGCCGGTGGCGAGGAGCGGGCGCCCGCTGGCCTCCCGCACGGTGTCCTGCGCCGCCGTCACCTCCAGGCTCAGGTAGGCGACCTCCAGCGGCCAGCGGTCCGGGGAGTCGCGCAGATCGATGCCGTAGATGGTGATGTGGTTGTGCCGCTCGGCGACGTAGGGCAGGTAGCGGCGTTCGAAGGCGAGGTCCCGCACGTCGGGGCGGGGCGTGCGGGTGATGAGTTCGTCGACCTTGGCGATCAGTTCCCGTTGGGTGTGGGTCTGCTCGACCAGGGTGCGGGCCACGAAGGTGGAGCGACGGGTGAAGAACTCCAGGATGTGCAGGCAGGCCCACTGGGTCGCCGAGTCGAGGAAGGCGGACGCGTCGGCGGACAGGCCGTCGGGCGGCGGAGCGTGGCGGTGCAGCTGCCGGGCGAGTTCCCGGCTGCCGAGGCGTACGGCCTGGACATCGTCCATGTCCAGGTCGCCCAGGGCGAGCAGCCGGCGGGTCAGCGTGTCGGTGACGGCCGGCTCCTCGTCGGCCGGGAAGGGCCGCTCGCCCGGTGAGGCCATGGCCTCCGCCGTCAGCCGGCCGGCCAGCTTGCGCACCTCCTTCTCGCCCAGGGTGCGCCTCTCGCCCCGGAAGGACACGAGCGCGGACAGGCGTACCGGCCTCTCGACCAGCCCCGCGCCCGGTCCGTCCGGGCGGAACAGCCTCTTCACCAGCGGGCCCATCAGGCTCGACGCCAGTTTCCCGCCCAGTACCGTCGGCTCCATCCGCCACCCCCGTCGCGTACGTCGTACGGAGGGAGCCTAGCCAGCGCGGTCGCCGCCTGTTACGACAACTGTCCGTCGTAGTCGGGGAGTTTGAAGGTCTTCTCGGCGTGGCCGCCGGAGAGGTCGGTGGCACTGTTGCCGATGTTCGCGATGATCGTGTAGCCGTCGTTCTCGATGGCCGTGCGCTGGGCGGTCTTGTACGCGGCGACGTCCTTGAAGAGGTCGAAGAGGCCGCGGACGTGGAGGCCGGCGACGTGGTAGCCGTCGTGTTCGAGGTTGTACTCGGTGGGCCAGTACAGGATGCCGGGGCGGGCGGTGACGAAGAACAGGGAGACGCCGTGGTCCTGGGCGTACCGGGCGACGTCCAGGACCGGCCTGTTGGCCGGCTGGGGGTAACTGAAGCCGAAGTCGGTCTCGAGCGCGGTGTTGTCGATGTCGAGGACGACGGCCTGCTTCTCGCCGGGCTCGGCGGCGGCGATGCGCTGCTCCAGGTACGGCAGGGCCTGGTCCATGACCGCCCGGCAGTCCTTCTGCCAGGTGGCGTGGTCGACCGCCGCCGCGGTGGCGGTGGCGGCGGAGCCGGCCGTGGTCTGCGCGGGGCCGGCGGCCTGGGCCGGGGCGGCGAGCGCGGCCAGTGCGGCCAGGGAGACGGCGGTCACGGAGACGGGGCGCGCCCAGGGGCGTCGGGTCATCGGTGGGGGTCCTCTCACGTCCGTACGCGTGTCTGTACGCGTCCTGAGTGTCAGGGGCATGATCTGATCCGGTGATGGCGCGAGGGGAACCGTAGGGTTACCGGACGGTAGGTGCCTAGAGGTCTGCGTCACATTTCCGTGTCCGCCGGTTCGGGTGGCCGGTGATAAGGCGCACAGGCGGTATACAGCCTACTAAGAGGGCTAGTAAACCTAAATATCAGGATAAAAGGGACATTCGTGGCTCGGTGTTTCGGCGTAAAAGTGCGTCGTCAGCGGGGGTGTCCAGCATTGGTGGGGTCTGTCAAGAAGTAGATGATTTTGCAGTGGTCTACTACCTGTCGCCGTAGGTAGGCGGTTTGGGGCCTTCCGCAGTGCTCGGTTACCAAGGGATGGCCCGCCCGGTCGGACGTCTGTACGCCGGGTGGACCAACCGTCCCCGACTCCACGAGGTACCGATGTTCCAGCGCGTCACGTCCCGCTCTTCCCGTACGTCCTCGCTCCGCACCCGCGTGGCCGTCCTGGCTGCCGGCATCGGCGCCACGGCCGTGCTGGGCACCGGGGTCGCGTCCGCCGCCACGCCGTCCGCCGCCTCCTGGATCGACCCGGTGAAGTCGTACACGCTCTCCGCGGGCTTCGCCCAGGCCGGCAGCCACTGGGTCGCCAAGCACAGCGGTCAGGACTTCGCCGTGCCGAGCGGCACCGAGGTCATGGCCGCGCACGGCGGCACCGTCGTCAAGGCCGGCCCCAACGGCGCCGGTGACGGCCCGGCGTACGGCAACGCCATCGTCATCAAGCACGGCAACGGCACGTACTCGCAGTACGCGCACCTGTCCCGGATCGACGTCAGGATCGGCCAGGTCGTCGCGACCGGCCAGCACATCGCCCTGTCGGGCTCCACCGGCAACTCCACCGGGCCGCACCTGCACTTCGAGATCCGTACGACCCCGAACTACGGCTCCGCCGTCGACCCGGTCTCCTTCCTGCGCGCCAAGGGCGTGTCCGTCTGAGCTACTCCGTCCCGTGGGCGCCCCGGTGCGCCTGCGTGACCAGGTCCAGGGCGACCTCGAGAACGGCCTCGCGCTTCTTCCCGGAGTCGCCTTCCAGGTCCTGCATCACGAACATCCCCGCGTGCAGCGTGAACATCGCGCTGACACAGCGGACCTGCTCCACGAGCGGTGCCTCGGGGTCGATGATGATGTCGCGGAGGCCGCGCAGCCGGTCCTTGAAGGTGTCGCCGATGCGCAGTTCGCGCACGGTCGCCTGGTTCTCCTGCATGAAGCGGAAGAGCGGTTCCGCGCCCGCCAGCGCCTCGCTGTAGCGCCGTACGATCTCCCGCTTGGTCACCAGCGTGTGCGGCTGCTGCCTGCCCCACTCGATAAGGTCCTCGATCGGATGCGTCAGGTCCTCGAAGAGGCTGACGATGATCTCTTCCTTCGTCTTGAAGTGGTAGTACAGAGCCGCCTTGGTGACGTCGAGGCGCTCGGCGATCTCGCGCAGGGAGGTCTTCTCGTATCCCTGCTCCGCGAAGAGTTCGAGCGCGACGTCCTGGATGCGCTGGCGGGTGTTGCCGCGGCGCTGCTGCTTGGTGCCGTCCATGGTGACGCCCATCCTCGTACTCCTCGCGCTCCCGCGGAAACTTACTTGACGACCGGCTAGTGACACGTCTACTTTTTCAGTGTACTGAACTAGCCGGGCGGCAAGTAAGTAGCCGCCGCAGGGGGAGTGGACGAGGATGGCGGACGCGGTCGGAAGTGTCACAGAGGGCAAACAGCCCCGAAGCGTGCGAGTGGTGCTGCTCGCACTGATGATCGCGATGATGCTCGCGATGCTGGACAACATGATCGTGGGCACGGCGATGCCTACGATCGTGGGTGATCTCGGCGGCCTGGAGCACCTGTCCTGGGTCGTCACCGGATACACGCTGGCCACCGCGGCCTCCACCCCGGTCTGGGGCAAGCTCGGTGACATGTACGGCCGCAAGGGCGCGTTCCTCAGCTCGATCGTGATCTTCCTGGTCGGCTCGGCGCTGAGCGGCATGGCCCAGGACATGGGCCAGCTGATCGGCTTCCGGGCCGTGCAGGGTCTCGGCGCCGGCGGCCTGATGGTCGGCGTCATGGCCATCATCGGTGACCTCGTGCCGCCGCGGGAGCGGGGCAAGTACCAGGGCATGATGGCCGGCGTCATGGCGCTCGCGATGATCGGCGGTCCGCTGGTCGGCGGCACCATCACCGACAACTGGGGCTGGCGCTGGGCCTTCTACATCAACCTGCCGCTCGGCGCGGTCGCCCTCGCGCTGGTCACCGCCGTGCTGCACCTGCCCAGGAAGCGGTCCAAGGCGGGCATCGACTACCTCGGTGTCGTCCTGCTGACCGTGGGCATCACCTCCATCGTGCTGGTCACCACCTGGGGCGGAAGCGAGTACGCCTGGACCTCCGCGCGGATCATGGAACTGATCGGCATCGGGGTGGCCACGCTGGTCGGGTTCGTGTTCTGGCAGACCAAGGCCGCCGAGCCGGTGGTGCCGCTGCACATCTTCCGGAGCCGCAACTTCACCCTGATGTCGCTGATCGGCTTCATCACCGGCTTCGTGATGTTCGGCGCCACCCTTTTCCTGCCGCTGTACCAGCAGGCGGTGCAGGGCGCCTCCGCGACCAACTCCGGTCTGCTGCTCCTGCCCATGCTCGGCGCGATGCTGGTGACCTCGATGGTCGCCGGACGGGTCACCACCGGCAGCGGCCGCTACAAGGTCTTCCCGATCGTCGGCGGCGCGCTGATGATCGTCGGGCTGTACCTGCTGTCCCTGATGGACACGGGCACCACCCGCCTCACCTCCGGCCTCTACATGGCGGTGCTCGGCGCCGGCATGGGCTGCCTGATGCAGATCACCATGCTGGTCGCGCAGAACAGCGTGGAGATGAAGGACATGGGCGTGGCCTCCTCCTCCACCACCCTGTTCCGCACCCTCGGCTCCTCCTTCGGCGTGGCCATCATGGGCGCGCTGTTCAACCACCGGGTCCAGGACGTCATGTCCGAGCGGGCCGGTGCGCTGGGCTCGAAGCTCACCGAGAAGTCGGCGCAGCTGGACGCGGCGAGCCTGGCCAAGCTGCCGGTGGACGCCCGCGAGGCCTACCAGCACGCGGTGTCCCAGGGAACGCACTCCGCGTTCCTGCTCGGCGCCGGGATCGCGGTGCTGGTGCTGGCCGCGGCCCTGTTCGTCAAGGAGGTCCCGCTCAAGGGCGGACCGCAGAAGCCCTCCGCCGACGGCGGGGACACGCTGGCGGCGGCCATGGCCGAGACCGTCTGACGTCCGCACGCACACGAAGGCCCCGGGGCGACCGCCTCCGGGGCCTTCGGCGCGTACGCCCACCCACCGGCCGGGGCGGCCGGCACCACCTACGCCGGGCCGCCGGGCGCGCGCCCGGCACACGGGCGCACCGAGCGGGCCAGGTCGGACACCGCGCGGGGCCCCCTGCCCCCGCCGCTCCCCGCCGGGCCGGCCGCCCCGCCACGCGGACGCGGCGGCCGACACGACCTAGCCGAGGGGGCGCGGCAGCATCGGGTAGCTTCCCGTGCTGGTCGGGGCGTGTTCGGGGAGCCAGAGGACGGCGACCGCGCCCTCCGAGGGAAGGCGGGCGGGGGCGCCCGCGGGCCGTACGTTGCGGAACGTCAGCCGGGCGCCGAGCACCCGTGCCTGGCCGGCCGCGATGGTCAGCCCCAGCCCGTGCCCCTGCCCGGCGCGGTCCTCGCTGCCGGTGCGGAACCGGCTCGGCCCCTCGGCGAGCAGTTCCTCGGGGAACCCGGGGCCGTGGTCGCGGACCCGGATGACCCGGCCCTCCACGGTGACCTCGATGGGCGGGCGGCCGTGCCGGGCGGCGTTGGCGAGCAGGTTGAACAGCACCCGCTCCAGGCGCCGCGGGTCGGTGGTGACCTCCGACTCGTGCACCACCCGTACGGTGATGTCCGGGTCCTTGGCGGCCACCCGGCGGGCGACGAACTCGCCCAGCATGAGGTCCTGGAGTTCCGCCCGCTCCGAGGCCCCGTCCAGGCGGGCCACCTCCAGGACGTCCTCCACCAGGGTGCGCATCGCCTTCGCCCGGTCCAGGACCAGCTCCGTGAGCCGGCCGGGCGGCAGCAGCTCGGCGGCCGTCAGCAAACCGGTGACCGGGGTGCGCAGTTCGTGCGCGATGTCCGCGGTGACCCGCCGTTCGGCCTCCAGGCGCTGCTGGAGCGCGTCCGCCATGGCGTCCACCGCGCGGGCGAGGTCGTCGGTCTCGTCCCGTACGACCCCGCCGATGGCCTCCCGCACCCGGACCTCGGTCTCGCCCTTGGCGACCCGGTTCGCGGCGGCCGCCGCCTTGCGCAGCCGGCGGGAGAGCTGGCCGCCGATCAGCACGCCCAGCGCGCTGCCGCCGAGCACGACCGCGACCGAGCCGATCACCAGGGCCTGGTCCAGGTCCTTCATGACGTTGCTGCTGCGGTCCGGCAGATGCAGGTGCACGGACAGCACGTGCCCGTTCTTCACCGGCACGGCCGCCCAGATGTCCGGCGACCCGCCGTGCTCGGAGACGTCGCTGGCCCGGCGGCCCCGCTCGACCTTCTCGCGCAGCGCGACCGGCAGCTCCGGGTCGTCGGTCTTGACGTGGGGGAAGATCGGCCCCCGGTTCAGCTCGTAGTTGCGCTGGGCCAGCAGGAGGCGCTCGTTGGCCAGTTCCCGCGCGTTGTCCAGCATCGAGACACGGGCCGCGTTGTGCACGACCAGGCTCAGCACGATCGCCACCAGGCCGGCCACCAGCGCGATCGCCGCGCTCAGCTTCCATCTGAGCCCGGTGCGCAGGCCCGCGCGCTCCATCCGCCGGACCGGGTACCGAAGAATCCCCCGCATACCGTCGCTCCGCTCAGGCCTTCAGCTTGTAACCGAAGCCGCGGACCGTTTCGATCCGGTCCTGGCCGATCTTCTGCCGCAGCCGCTGCACGTGCACGTCGACGACCCGGGTGTCCCCGCCCCAGCCGTACTCCCACACGCGTTCCAGCAGCTTGTCCCGGGAGAGCACGGTGCCCGGCGCGGAGGAGAACTCCAGCAGCAGCCGCATCTCGGTCGGGGTCAGCGCCACCGGCTGCCCGGCCCGGCGCACCTCCATGCCGTCGGTGTCGATGTACAGATCCCCGAAGGCCAGCGGGCCGCCCTCGACGGCGGCCCCCGGATCCCCGGCCTGGGCGCCGCCGGCGTGCCCGAAGCGCCGCAGCACCGCACGGATCCGGGCGACGAGGACGGCGCCGTCGAACGGCTTGGTCACGTAGTCGTCGGCGCCCGCCTCCAGGCCGAGAACGACGTCGATGGAGTCGGCACGCGCCGACAGCATGATCACCGGCACGGTCGACTCGTCGCGGATACGGCGGCACAGGCTGACGCCGTCCAGCCCCGGGACCATGACGTCAAGCAGCGCGATGTCGGGCCGGTCCGCCCGGAACGCGGCCAGGCCCGACAGGCCGTCGGGCATGGCGGTGACCGCGAAACCGTCCCGCTCCAGGGCGAGCTGGGTGGCCTCGCGGATGACGTCGTCGTCCTCGACGAACAGGACGTGGGTCTGGTCTGCCATCCCGGTGCTCTCAGTCCTCGTGGTGTGCGTGTGGGCGGTCAGTTGTCCGGCGCGGGCGTCGGGCCTCCGCCGGCGGACTTGCTGTACTCGTTGCGGGTGGGCTTGCCCTGGACGAACCGTCCCGCCCGCCACGTGTAGGGGGTCACGATCTCACCGGACGGGCTGGAGATCGGGTCGCCCTGCTCGTAGTACTGCCGGGTCACCGACAGGACGCCCTGGTCGATCTCCGCGTAGACCGGGGACTCCTCGCTCTTGAAGACGTTCGTGAACGCGCCGCCGTCCTCCCGGTACACGTACGAGCCGACACCGACCGCGTCGGTGCAGGTCAGCACGTTGACGACGACGTCGTCCACCGGGCCGCCGGTCAGGTTGCCGTAGGAGACGTCGACCGGGTACTCGTCGCCGTCGCACGGTTTCAGCTCCCGCTTGACCGCCCCCGACACCTCGGGATCGTGGGTGAGCAGCGCCACGGGATCCACCCGCCGGTACCTGCCGGACGGGCTGGGGGCGGGGGAGGCGACGGCTCCGGCCATCGCCGAGGCGTGCGCCGGGCCCTCGTCCCGCGCGCCCGTGCCCCCGCTGCCGCACGCGGCGGCGAAAAGGGCGAGGGCGGCGAGCACGGCCCCCACCGTGATCACCGCCTGTGTACTGCCTCGGACCCGGTCGGGTCCGGCCCCGGTCAGGCCGCGCAACGCTCCCGCTCCTCACGCTCCAGCGCGCGTGCGTCCAGATCGCGGGCCTCCAGCTCCTCACGGAGCCGGGCGAGCGCCCGGTGCAGCGTGCTCTTGACCGTACCGGCCGACATGCCGAGGGCAGCGGCCGTCTCCTCCGTGGACATCTGCTCCCAGTGTCGCAGCACCACGACACTGCGCTGCTTCGGAGCGAGCACCTTCATGACGTCCATCAGCAGGGCCCGGTCGGCGTGCTGCTCGGTGGCGTCCTCCACGGAGGCGTCCGGGAGCTGCTCGGTCGGGACCTCCTCCAGCTTGCGCGCACGCCACCACTCGGTCCGCGTGTTGATCATGACCCGGCGCAGATAGGCGTCGGCGAGCCGCTTGTCGGCGATGCCCTCCCAGCGGCCGTACGTCCGTACCAGCGCCGTCTGGAGCAGGTCCTGGGCGTCGACGGGGTCCGGCACCAGTCGCCGCGCACTGCGCAACAGTGCGTCCTGCCGGGTACGGACGTACTCCTCGAATTCGAGCACCTCGCCCTGCGCCATGATCAACCGCCTCCGTTCCCCGTCGTCCTCCGGGCCGCTGCCCGAAGTCCTGCCGTTCTTGTGTCCGGTGGTCCGCCGGGCACGGAGAAGAACCTACGGAGCGGTTGTCACGGGGCTGTGCGGTCCAGCCTGCGGCTGGCAATCGGCTATCCGTCGGTTGTGTAACGAAAGCCGGAACGGGGTAAAGACGGTGGCACACTTGCCCTTTTTGTAGGCGTTTGACCGATATGAAGTGTCGTAACAGACGCCCGCGGGCTGTGACATGCCTGTGCGTCAGCCCAGGGGCAGCCGGTACAGACCCCCCGCCAACGGCTCCACCAGACCGTCCGCGACCAGCCCGTCGAGCGCGCGGGCCCGTTGCACCGGCTCGTGCCACACCCGGTCGAGCGCCACCTGTGGCACCGGCGCGTGCGCCTCGCGCAGTACGGCCAGCAGCTTGCCGCGCACCTGCCGGTCGGTACCGGCGTACGTCTGCCCGCGGCGCGGCGGACCCGTGTGCTCCGGCTTGCCCGCGAGCCGCCAGGCGCACCGCTCGGCGATCGGACACCGCTGGCATCCCTCGTTCTTCGCCGTGCACACCAGCGCGCCCAGCTCCATGGAGGCGGCGGCCCACCGGGCGGCGGTCCGTTCGTCCTGCGGCAGCAGCTCCCGGGCCAGCCGCCGCTCGGCGGCCGTGGTGGCGTTGGGCGGGTACCGCACGCCCGTCACCGCTCGCGCCAGGACCCGGCGCACATTGGTGTCCAGCACGGCGTGCCGCTGCCCGTACGCGAACGACGCCACCGCGGCGGCCGTGTACTCCCCGATGCCGGGCAGGGCGAGCAGTTGCGCGTGGTCCGTCGGTACGTCCCCGCCGTGCCGTTCCGTTATGGCGACCGCGGCACCGTGCAGGCGCAGGGCGCGGCGCGGGTAGCCGAGCCGGCCCCAGGCGCGCACCGCCTCGCCCGGCGCCTCCTTGGCGAGGTCGGCGGGGCGCGGCCAGCGGGTCAGCCATTCCTCGTAGACGGGCAGTACCCGGTTCACCGGCGTCTGCTGGAGCATGAACTCGCTCACCATCACCCCCCACGGGCCCGCCTCGGGGCGGCGCCAGGGGAGGTCTCGGGCGTGGGCGTCGAACCAGGTGATCACGGGGGCGTGGAGCATCTCAGTCATGGCCTTCCGATCCTGCCACGGGTGGGCGGACATGGTGGGTGACGGCACGGTCACCGAGCGTGGCACACCGGGAAGAACCGTGCCGGTGGGGGCAGTTAGCGGCAGTTACCGGAATGATGATCCGGAAAAGTTCGCGGGCGCGCGGCGGGTGGCGCGAGCAAGCGCGGTGATCTCTCGTACAGTTTGGGCCGTGGGATCTCTGCGCAATCCGGTCGGGCCGCTCCCCTCCTCCATCTACTGGCGTCGGAGGGCCGTAATGCTGTCCGTGATCGCCCTGTTGGTGCTGGTGGTCACGTTGATCGTCACGCTCGGCGGCGGGGGCGGCAAGAAGGACACCGACGGGTCCGACGGCAAGAATCCCGCGCACACGATCACGCCCGGACCGTCCGACTCCGGTCCCGCCTACAGCCAACACCCCGGCGGGCGCGACGAGTCGGGGGGCGACTCCAGCGGCACCGGGTCCGGTTCCGGGTCCGGCGGCGGTTCCGGTACGGGTTCCGGCGGGGACGGCGGCTCGGGCGGGCCGGGTGACGGCTCCGCCGGGTCCGGCGGCGCGGGTCCCGGCTCGGCCGGCGGTCGCGTGGGAACGGGCGACGCCCTCCCGGCGTCCTCCCCGCTGCCCGACTGCACGGCCCGGGCGGTGCGGTTGAGCCTGCGCAGTGTGCACAACTCCTACTCGCCGGACCAGACGCCGACGTTCGAACTCACCGCGGACAACAGCTCGTCCGCCGACTGCAAGACCGATCTCGGCCCGAAGAACGCGGTGTTGACGATCACGCCGGCCGACAAGGGCGCCGCGTACTGGTCGTCGGCCGACTGCCCCGACGGCGCGGGAAGCTTGGTGTTCCGGGTGCCCGCGGGCAAGAGCGTGACGTACACCGTGAAGTGGGACCGCAAGCCGAGCGCCCCGCACTGCGCGACGCCCTCCGCGGGCTCGGCCAAGGCGGGCACGTACCTCCTGGAGGCGAAGGCCCCGGGGTTCGCGAAGGCGCAGGCCTCGTTCGTCCTGTCCGCGGACTAGGGCCTGTGTGTGGTTGTGATCAAGCAGTGTGACTGAGCGCCCGAGTTGACCGGCTTTCCTGCTCTCTGCCTTCTCCGGGGGGTGTCGGAAGTCTGTCAGCAGTGTCCGTGATCTGTCGGCGGTATGTCGGTGGAGGGTGCGACCTTGGGCGGGTTGGTGCTCCCCATGAGCACGCTGCCCCAGAGCGCTAGGAGCCTGTCATCGTGTCTTCCGCATCCCAGAGTCGACCGTGGGACGTTCACCGGCTGCCGTCTGCCGAGGGCAAAATCTTCCTGGTCACTGGGGGTAACGCCGGGATCGGCTACTTCGCCGCGGAGCAGCTCGCCGCCACCGGAGCCGTCGTCGTACTCGGCAGCCGGGACGCCGCGAAGGCCAACGCCGCCATGGCCTCAATCCGCTCGCGCGTCTCCGGCGCGCATGTGCGGCACCTTCAACTGGACCTCGCCGACCCGTCGGCCCTGAAGACCGCCGTGGACAGGCTGGACCTCGATCATCTCGACGCGGTGGTCTACAACGCAGGGGTCGCGCTCGACGACCTGCCGCGTCGAGAGACCAAGGACGGCCACGAGTTGATGTTCGGCACCAACCACCTCGGCCACTTCGTGCTCACCCAGTGGCTGGCCCCCCTGCTGTCCGCGGCGCAGGCGGGCCGCATCGTGACGGTGGGAAGCTTCGCGGCGCGGTCCGAGCGACTGGACCTGGGCGACCTGCAGTCGACCCGGGACTATCGGCCCAAGCGCACCTACGGACGATCGAAGCTGGCGCAGATGTGCTTCGGCTTCGAACTCGATCGCCGCCTACGTGCCGTCGGCAGCACGGTGCTCAGCGTGGTGGCCCACCCCGGCGGCGCACTGGACTCCCTCACCCCGTCCCGCCCGCCGGTACACGTGACAACCCCCGGTGAGCGGCTGCGAGCCTTGCCCGCCGGGCTCTTGGTGCAGGGCAAGGACGCCGGAGCATGGCCCGTCGTCCGTGCCGTCCTCGACTCGGAGGTGCAGGGAGGGCAGCTGTGGGGGCCGAGGGCCTTCGGCCTGCGTGGCATACCACGGCGTGAGCCCGTGCCCTCTCACATGGCCGACCCGGCCGTCGCCGCTCGCCTTTGGGCCGCCAGCGGTGAGCTGGCCGGCACCGATCCGAACCTCGGCTTTCGGTAGGCCGGAGCCGCACCCAGGGCGACCATCCGGTGGGCAACTGCCGTGTTCAGCCCGGCCAACCGGGACGCTCAGTCACAACCAGGTGCCTGCGGGAGGTCGTTGATCCAGATCATCGAGGCGCGGAGGGGGAGGCCGGCGAGGTAGCTCTCGGGCGTCTTGTCGTAGCGGCTCGCGATGCCTCGCCAGGCTTTCAGCTTGTTGATCAGGCGCTCGACGGTGTTTCGCTCCATGTGAAGATCGACGTCATGGCTTGCGGGTCGGCCGCCCCGGCTGCCCTTCCTCTTCCGGTTGGCGGCTTGGTCCTTCTTCTCCGGGATGACCACTTTGATGTTGCGTTTGCGCAGGTAGGCGCGGTTACCGCGGGACGAGTAGGCCTTGTCTGCGGCGACCGCGTCGGGCCGCGTGCGGGGACGGCCGATCACAACATCACACAAACTCTAGGCGCCGCGGACCGGGCGCCACCGGCCGGTGCCGGGCCCGTCGAAGCCGCCCCGACGGGGCGCGGGGCGCGCGGAGCGGGAACCACGGGAATCCATGCAGGCGCGCGGGCGGCCACGGGGCACCGGAGGCCGGTGCCGGGCCGGGCGGTGAGGGCCAGGCGGTCATGAGCCGGGGGGCGACGGTCCGGGTGGTGAGGGGAAGGCGGTCATGAGCCGGGCGCCGCGGACTGGGTGGTGACGGCCTGGGTGGCCGCGGACCGGCCGGTGATGGGCTGGGTGGTGAGGGCTGGGTGGCCACGGTCCGGGTGGTGAGGGACCGGGTGGCCGCGGGCCGGACGGCCACGGATCGGCCGGTGACGGCCTGGGTGGCCGCGGACCGGCCGGTGACGGGCTGGGTGGCCGCGGACTGCGTGGCGACGGGCCAGCCGGTGCCGGGCCGAGGGTGGCCGCGGGCCGGGCGGCGAAGGACCGGGTCGCCGTGGGCCGGCCGGTGAGGGACCGGTAGGCCATGGGCCGGGCGGTGACGGCCCGGCGGTGACGGCTGGCCGGCGACGGACCGGGCGGTGAGGACCGGGCGGCGAGAGGCCGGGTGGTGGGGGTCGGGGCGGGGTGGAACTCAGACGTAGCGTTCGAGGATCGAGGACTCCGCCAGGCGGGACAGACCCTCCCGCACGCTCCTCGCCCGGGCCTCACCGACGCCGTCGACCGTTTGCAGGTCGTCGACGCTCGCGGCCAGCAGCTTCTGGAGACCACCGAAGTGCTCCACCAGGCGGTCGATGATCGCCCCGGGCAGGCGCGGAACCTTGGCCAGCAGCCGGAAGCCGCGCGGCGACACCGCGGAGTCCAGGGTCTCGGGCGAGCCGGTGTAGCCCAGGGCCTTTGCCACGGTGCCCAGTTCGAGCAGTTCCGCGTGGCTGAGGGCGTCCAGCTCGGCCAGGGCCTCCGCGACGGTACGGGACCGCTTGGCCGTCGGCTCGGGCACGTAGTCCCGGACGACCAGCTCACGGTCGGGCTCGACCCCGGCGATCAACTCCTCCAGCTGGAGCGAGAGAAGACGGCCGTCCGTGCCCAGCTCGACCACGTACTCGGCGATCTCGGTGGCGATGCGGCGGACCATCTCCAGGCGCTGCGCGACGGCCGACACGTCCCGGACCGTCACCAGGTCCTCGATCTCCAGTGCCGACAGCGTGCCCGCGACCTCGTCCAGCCGGAGCTTGTACCGCTCCAGCGTGGCCAGCGCCTGGTTGGCGCGGGACAGGATCGCCGCCGAGTCCTCCAGGACGCGCCGCTGGCCGTCCACGTACAGGGCGATCAGGCGCATCGACTGGGAGACGGAGACCACGGGGAAACCGACCTGCTTGCTCACCCGGTCCGCCGTGCGGTGCCGGGTGCCCGTCTCCTCCGTGGGGATCGTCGGATCCGGGAGCAGCTGGACGCCCGCGCGCAGGATCTTCGACAGGTCCGAGGAGAGCACGATGCCGCCGTCGAGCTTGCACAGTTCCCGCAGCCGGGTCGCGGTGAACTCGACGTCCAGCACGAACCCGCCCGTGCACATCGACTCGACCGTCTTGTCGGAGCCGAGCAGGATGAGCCCGCCCGTGTTGCCGCGCAGGACGCGCTCGAGGCCGTCCCGCAAGGGGGTGCCGGGTGCCACGGCGCTCAACGAGGCGCGCATCAGGCCGTCGGAACCGGCACTCCCACCGGACTTGCCGGGAGCTGCTGCCCGGTCGTTGGCTGCCACTGCACTCCTCCGGTCGCGGGGTCTGAGGCGCTCCCGTCCCGGCACGCGGTTCGTACGGACGGGCGAGACCTGCGCAAAGTCTACCGGCGCTCCTCCGCCTCCCGTGGGGCCTCTCGGCGACGCGAGCGCGGCAGCACCCGCAGCGCGTCTCCCATGTCGGCGACTTCCACGACCTTCATGCCCGCCGGGACCTTGCCGGGATCGGTCGGTACGAGCGCGTGCGTGAAGCCCAGCCGGTGTGCCTCGGACAGCCTGCGCTGCACGCCCGTGACCCGTCTGACCTCGCCCGCGAGCCCGACCTCGCCGATGGCGACCAGGTTCTTCGGCAGCGGGGTGTCGATGGCCGCGGAGGCGAGGGCGAGGGCGATGGCCAGGTCGGCGGCCGGCTCCGACAGCTTCACGCCGCCGACCGTCGCCGAGTAGATGTCCCGCTTGCCGAGGGCGCTGATCCGGCCGCGCTGTTCGAGGACGGCCAGCATCATCGACACCCGCGAGGTCTCCAGACCGGATGTCGTCCGGCGCGGGGAGGGGATCTGGGAGTCGACGGTCAGAGCCTGCACCTCGGCCACCAGCGGGCGGCGACCCTCCAGGGTGACGGTCAGGCAGGTGCCGGGGACCGCCTCGGCCCGGCGGGTCAGGAACAGGCCGCTCGGGTCGGTGAGGCCCGTGATGCCCTCGTCGTGCAGCTCGAAGCAGCCCACCTCGTCCGTCGCTCCGTAGCGGTTCTTCACCCCGCGGACCAGGCGCAGGCGCGCGTGCCGGTCGCCCTCGAAGTGCAGGACCACGTCCACCAGGTGTTCCAGGAGGCGGGGGCCGGCGATGGCGCCGTCCTTGGTGACGTGTCCCACGAGCAGGGTGGACATCCCGCGCTCCTTGGAGGCGCGGATCAGGGCGCCGGCGACCTCCCGGACCTGGGCCATGCCGCCGGGCGCGCCCTCGATCTCCGGGGAGGCGATGGTCTGCACCGAGTCGAGGATCAGCAGGGACGGCTTCAGCTCGTCCAGGTGGCCGAGGACGGCGGACAGGTCGGTCTCCGCGGTCAGGTACAGGTCGTCGTCGAGCGCGCCGATGCGGTCCGCGCGCAGCCGCACCTGGCTCGCCGACTCCTCGCCGGTCACATAGAGGGTGCGGTGCTCGGGGCTCGCGGCCTTGGCGGCCACGTCCAGCAGCAGGGTGGACTTGCCGACGCCGGGCTCACCGGCGAGCAGCACGACCGCGCCGGGGACCAGGCCGCCGCCGAGCACCCGGTCAAGCTCGGGCACGCCGGTCGAGCGGGCGGTGGCCTGCCGGCCGTCGACCTGGCCGATGGGCAGCGCGGAGGTGGTGACGCGGCCCGGTGCGGTCGTCCGGACCGCGGGCGCGCCGTACTCCTCGACCGTGCCCCAGGTCTGGCACTCGGGGCAGCGGCCGAGCCACTTGGCCGTCTGCCAGCCGCACTCGGTGCAGCGGTAGGACGGGCGGTCCTTGGTGGTCTTGGTACGGGCAGCCATGCGGAAACCGTAGCCCGCGGCACTGACAACGGGACCACGGACGCAATCGCGGACCGGACGGAGGAGGGCGCACGCGCGACCGCGCACGGCGGTCGGACGGGCCGGTCCCGGCCGGCGCCCCGGGGGATCGAGCGGCGGAGCCAAGGGCTCTGTCCCCTTTTGAGGGATCGTTTCACCCGTACGAAGTAAAAGAGCTCAAGGTTCCGGAAGGGGCGCTCCGACGGCGCCTACGGTCGCACGGGTGATGAGCAGCAGTCCGGAGACCACCACCCGCACGACCGGCGCGCACCGGGCGCACCGACAGTCGCGTGAGTCACGTGAGTCGTATGAGGCGCAGGAAGCGCGTCGCGAGGCGCGAGAGGCGCGCGACCGCGCCGCGGCGCGCGTCCTCGCGCAGCGCATGCCGGAGTGCTACGAGCCGTACCTGGACGGTCTGTTCACCTACTGCCTGTCCGTCCTGTGCGACCACGACGCGGCCACCGCCGCCCTCGGCGACGTCCTCGCGCTGGCCGAACGGCGCGCGCACCGAGGCCCCGAGGCCGCCGGTGACCGCAGGGCCTGGCTGTACGCGCTGGCCCGCTGGGCGTGCCTGCGCAAGCTGGCCGAGGCCAGGCGCAACCGTCAGGCCACGCACGCGGCGGGCCGCGCCGGCGCCGGGAAGGGAGCGGGGAACGGCACCGAGCCGGCCGTCGCCCCGGAGGACCAGGAGCGGCGGCGCCGCGAACTGGCCCTGCTGGCCTGGCCGGAGGCGGCCGGCACCACTCCCGAGCAGCGCGAGGCCCTGGAACTCGCGGTCCGCCACCATCTCGCCGCCCACGAGGTGGCCGCCGTCCTCGGCATGGAACCGGCCGCCGCCCGGGAGCTGCTCGCCTCCGCGGCCTGCGAGGTCGAGCGCACCGGCGCGGCCCTGGCCGTGGTCCGGGCCGGTGACTGTCCGAGCGTCGCCCACCTCACCGGCGACAGCCAGATGGTGCTCAGTACGGCCGTACGCCGCGAGCTGGTCCGGCACGTCGACGACTGTCCGCGCTGCCGCCGCACCGCCGAGCGCACCGCCCCCGGCCGCTGGCCCGGCGCCACGGTCACCCCGGCCGAGCTGCCCGTCCTTCCGGCCCCGCGGGCGGATCTGCGCACGGCCCTCGCGCACCACCCACGCGCGCGGGGCGCGGCCCTGCCGCGCTTCGACCGGCGCGGCTTCCCCATGGACCCCAAGGACCGCGCGGCCCGCCGCGACCGTCTCCGCGCGCGTGCCGTCACCACGACGGTGGTCGCCACGGTCGTCGCCGCGCCCGTCCTCGCCCTCTGGGCCGCCTACCGGGGCGGGCCGGCCGGGGACGGCGACGGCCGATCCGCGACCGCGCACGGGGCCCAGGGCCCCGACGTGCTCGGCGGTGATCCGGCCGGCGGTCACGAGCAGGCGGGCCACGCCGGTGTGAAGCCGGGCGCCCGGCACGGCAAGGACGGCAAGTCGGACGTCTCCGTGGAGGTCGTCGGCGTCGGCGGAGCGGACGGCAGGGGCGCCGGCCGACTCTCGGTCGGCGCCGCCAACGACGGCGACACGACGCTGATCACCCTCACGGCCTCCGGCGCCTCCGAGGTCCGCTGGTCGGTGTCCACACCGGCCGCCTGGCTCTACTTCAGCCGGTCCACGGGAACCCTCCGGCCCGGCTCGACGTTCACGATCAAGGTGTACGTCGACCAGCTGCGCGAGCCGTCCGGGCACTGGCACGCGCGGGTGGCGGTGGCCCCGGCGGGCGCGGTGGTCTCCATCGACGGCTACGGCACGGCACCGAGCCGTCCGGCACCCCCGCCGTCCGCCACGCCCCCCTCGACGCCGCCGGCCACACCCCCCGCCGAACCCCCCACGACCCACTCCCCGCTCCCCACCGGCCCGGCTCCCACCCCGACCACGCCGCCCCCCACCGACCCCACGCCCACGTCCCCCGCCCCGACCGACACGGACCCCCCGAGCCCGACCGACACGTAGAACCGGGGCGCACGCTCACACCGTGCATGGCGCCCACGTGGGGTCACGGGTCCGAGCGGCCCCCTGGGATCACGGCTCCGAGCGACCCGAGGCCGTGCGTCAGCGGGGCGGGTCGGCCGGGTGCGGTGCCAGGAGGGGGAGCTGCGATGCCAGTCGCTGTTCGCACAGCTCGACCAGGCGGTCGTAACCGGCCCTGCCCATCAGCTCGGTCAGTTCGGCCCGGTAGGAGACGTACACCGGTTCGCCCGCGCCGTGGGCCGAGGTCGCCGAGGTGCACCACCAGTGCAGGTCATGGCCGCCCGGACCCCAGCCCCGGCGGTCGTACTCACCGATGGACACCTGGAGCACACGGGTGTCGTCCGGCCGGTCGATCCAGTCGTACGTCCGCCGGACCGGCAGCTGCCAGCACACGTCCGGCTTGGTCTCCAGCGGCTCCCGGCCCTCCTTCAGCGCGAGGATGTGCAGCGAGCACCCCATGCCGCCCGCGAACCCGGGCCGGTTCTGGAAGATGCACGAGCCCTGGAAGGGCCGCGTCTGCCGGGACCCCTCCTCGTCCTCGGAGACCCAGCCGCCGCTGTGACCCTCGGCGTGGTGCTGCCAGATGTCCGGGGTGAGCCGGGCCACATGCTCGGCGACCCGCTTCTCGTCGTCCTCGTCGGAGAAGTGCGCCCCGAGCGAGCAGCAGCCGTCGTCCGCGCGGCCCGCCTGGATGCCCTGGCAGCCGCTGCCGAAGATGCAGTTCCAGCGAGAGGTCAGCCAGGTCAGGTCGCAGCGGAAGATCTGCTCGTCGTCCGCGGGGTCGGGGAACTCCACCCAGGCGCGCGCGAAGTCGAGCCCCTTCTCGTCGCTCACCTTCGCGGCCTTGGGAGTTTTGCCGGCCTTGCGAACCTTGTCCGCCTTCTCCGGCTTCGCGGACTTCGCCTTGTTCGTCTTTGGCACCCGTCCAGGGTAAGTGGCCCGGGCCCGCTCCGGGGACCGAGGACCGGCGTTCTGGCAGTAGCGTTTCCGTCCATGAGACTCGGTGTCCTGGACGTGGGTTCGAACACGGTGCATCTGCTGGTGGTGGACGCCCACCCCGGCGCGCGCCCGCTGCCCGCGCATTCGCACAAGGCCGACCTCCGGCTCGCCCAGCTCCTCGACGGCAGCGGTGCCATCGGCGAGGAGGGCGTCGACCGGCTGATCGCCGTCGTACGGGACGCGCTCCAGGCCGCCGAGGACAAGGGCGTCGAGGACCTGCTGCCCTTCGCGACCTCCGCGGTCCGCGAGGCCACCAACGCCGACGACGTCCTCACGCGCGTGGCCGACGAGACCGGCGTACGCCTCCAGGTCCTCACCGGCGCGGAGGAGGCCCGGCTCACCTTCCTCGCCGTGCGCCGCTGGTTCGGCTGGTCCGCCGGGAAACTGCTGGTCCTGGACATCGGCGGCGGTTCCCTGGAGATCGCCTACGGCATGGACGAGGAGCCGGACACGGCCGTCTCCCTGCCGCTCGGCGCCGGCCGCCTCACCGCGGGCTGGCTGCCCGGCGACCCGCCCGCTCCGGAGGAGGTCCGCGTCCTGCGCCGGCACGTCCGCACGGAGATCGGCCGGCACGTCGGGGAATTCAGCCGCTTCGGCGCCCCCGACCACGTGGTCGCCACGTCCAAGACCTTCAAGCAGCTGGCCCGCATCGCCGGTGCCGCCCGCAGCGCCGACGGGCTCTACGTCCAGCGGGAGCTCAAGCGCGAGTCCCTGGAGGCCTGGGTCCCCCGCCTCGCCGGCATGACGACCGACCAGCGAGCGGAACTCCCCGGTGTCTCGGAGGGCAGGGCGGGCCAGCTGGTGGCGGGCGCACTGGTGGCCGAGGCCGTGATGGACCTGTTCGGTGTGGAGAGCCTTGAGGTCTGCCCCTGGGCCCTGCGGGAGGGCGTGATCCTCCGGCGCCTGGACCACATGGGCTCCGCCTGACGGCCCGAGGGGCGCGGGCCCCGGGGGTGATCGCGGCCCCGCCGCGCCCGCCCGCATGGCATACCTCACAACGGCGAACCGGCACCCAACACCCGGGTCCCCCCACGCCGTAAGGTGACGGACGTGGGTGAACCAACGGACGTGCGCATCGCGCTGTCGACCGCCTCCGTCTACCCGGAGTCGACGGCGACGGCCTTCGAGATCGCCGCACGCCTCGGCTACGACGGTGTCGAGGTCATGGTGTGGACCGATCCGGTCAGTCAGGACATCGAGGCGCTGCGCCGCCTGTCGGACTACCACGGCATCCCGGTCCTGGCCGTCCACGCCCCCTGTCTGCTGATCACCCAGCGGGTCTGGTCGACCGACCCCTGGACCAAGCTCCAGCGGGCCCGGGCGGCGGCGGAGAAGCTGGGGGCGTCCACGGTCGTCGTCCACCCGCCGTTCCGCTGGCAGCGGCAGTACGCCCGGGACTTCGTCGACGGAATCTGGCGAATGGCGAACGAGACGGACGTCCGGTTCGCCGTCGAGAACATGTACCCGTGGCGCTACCGCGACCGCGAGATGCTCGCCTACGCCCCCGACTGGGACGTCACCAAAGACGACTACCGGCACTTCACGATCGACCTCAGCCACACGGCGACGGCCCGTACCGACGCCCTGGACATGGTCGACCGCATGGGAGACCGGCTCGGGCACGTGCACCTCGCCGACGGCCGCGGCTCCGCCAAGGACGAGCACCTGGTGCCCGGCCGCGGCACCCAGCCCTGCGCCGAGCTGCTGGAGCGCCTCGCGTTCACCGGCTTCGACGGGCACGTCGTGATCGAGGTCAACACCCGGCGTGCGATGTCCGGCGCCGAGCGCGAGGCCGACCTCGCCGAGGCCCTGGAGTTCACGCGCAAGCACCTCGCCTCGGCGGCCGTAAGGGTGCCCCGGGGATGAGCGGGACCACCCCCCGCCGCCGCGGCCGCCCCCCGCGCACCGAGTCCGCCGGTACCCGCGACCGCATCCTCACCGCCGCCCGCGAGGTGTTCTCCGCGCGCGGCTACGAGAAGACGTCGGTCCGCGCCATCGCCAAGGCGGCCGAGGTGGACCCGGCGCTCGTGCACCACTACTTCGGCAGCAAGGAGGAGGTGTTCGAGGCGGCCGTCGAGGTCGCCTTCGCCCCCGCCCTGATCGCGTCCGACGCGGTGGCCGACGGCCCGCTGGACGGCGTCGGGGAGCGGCTGACCCGCTTCGTCCTCGGTGTCTGGGAGAACCCCGCGACCCGTACCCCGCTGCTGGCGATCGTGCGCTCCGCCGTCGACAACGACACCGCCGCCGCTGTCTTCCGCCGCCTGATCGCCGCCCAGCTGATGCGCCGCATCGCCGCCGCGCTGGACCTGCCCGACGCCGAGCTGCGCGCCGAGCTGGCGGCGGCGCAGCTGGTGGGAACGGCGATGATGCGGTACGTGATCAGGCTGGAGCCCCTGGCCTCCGCGGACCTGGAGCAGCTCGTCGTGCGGCTGGCACCGGTCGTACAGCACCATCTGACGGCCGCCTGACCCCCGTACGCGCGGTACGACACTGGAACGCCCGTCCCGCATTCCGGACACTTCTGTCCACGGTTCGGAGGGGGAGCGTACGCTCGGAGAGAGTCAGAACTCTCTGGACTCTTCTCCAGAAGGTCTTCGAAGGAGCGAGCGACGATGCCCGAGCTGAGGTCCCGCACAGTCACCCACGGACGCAACATGGCGGGCGCCCGCGCCCTTATGCGTGCCTCGGGTGTACCCGGTGCGGACATCGGCCGGAAGCCGATCATCGCCGTGGCCAACTCCTTCACCGAGTTCGTGCCGGGCCACACCCACCTCCAGCCGGTCGGCCGGATCGTCAGCGAGGCGATCACGCAGGCCGGCGGCATCCCGCGCGAGTTCAACACGATCGCCGTGGACGACGGCATCGCCATGGGCCACGGCGGCATGCTCTACTCGCTGCCCTCCCGCGACCTGATCGCCGACTCAGTCGAGTACATGGTCGAGGCCCACTGCGCCGACGCCCTGGTCTGCATCTCCAACTGCGACAAGATCACCCCGGGCATGCTCATGGCGGCGCTGCGCCTGAACATCCCGACCGTCTTCGTCTCCGGCGGGCCGATGGAGTCCGGGCGCGCCACCCTCGTGGACGGCACGGTCCGCACGCTCGACCTGGTCGACGCGATCTCCGACGCCGTCAACGACAAGATCTCCGACGAGGACATCCTCCGCATCGAGGAGAACGCCTGCCCGACCTGCGGCAGCTGTTCCGGCATGTTCACCGCCAACTCGATGAACTGCCTGACGGAGGCCATCGGCCTCTCCCTGCCCGGCAACGGCTCGGTCCTCGCCACCCACACCGCCAGGCGCCGCCTCTACGAGGACGCGGCCCGCACGGTCATGGACATCACCCGCCGCTACTACGAGCAGGACGACGACACGGTCCTGCCCCGCAACGTCGCCACCTTCCAGGCCTTCGAGAACGCCATGGCCCTGGACATCGCGATGGGCGGCTCCACCAACACGATCCTGCACCTGCTGGCCGCCGCCCAGGAGGCGGGCGTGCCCTTCGGCCTGGAGCAGATCGACGCCGTCTCGCGCCGCGTCCCCTGCCTGGCGAAGGTGGCCCCCAACGTCGGGAAGAACCGCACGTACTACATGGAGGACGTGCACCGCGCCGGCGGCATCCCCGCCCTGCTCGGCGAACTGCACCGCGCCGGCCTGCTCAACGAGGACGTCCACGCCGTCCACAGCCCCTCCCTCGCCGACTGGCTCAAGACCTGGGACGTCCGCGGCGGCTCCCCGGCCGCCGAGGCGGTCGAGCTGTGGCACGCGGCCCCCGGCTGCGTCCGCTCCGCGGAGGCGTTCTCCCAGTCCGAGCGCTGGGAGGCCCTGGACGACGACGCCGAGAACGGCTGCATCCGCTCCGCCGAGCACGCGTACTCCAAGGACGGCGGCCTCGCGGTCCTGCGGGGCAACCTCGCCGTCGACGGCTGCGTGGTCAAGACCGCCGGCGTCGACGAGTCGATCTGGACGTTCGAGGGCCCGGCGGTCGTCTGCGAGTCCCAGGAAGAGGCCGTCCAGCGGATCCTCACCCAGGAGGTCAAGGAGGGCGACGTCGTCGTCATCCGCTACGAGGGCCCCAGGGGCGGCCCCGGCATGCAGGAGATGCTCTACCCGACCTCGTACCTGAAGGGCCGCGGCCTCGGCAAGAGCTGCGCCCTGATCACCGACGGCCGTTTCTCCGGCGGCACCTCCGGCCTGTCCATCGGCCACGCCTCCCCGGAGGCGGCCTCCGGCGGCACGATCGCCCTCGTCCAGGACGGCGACCGCATCCGCATCGACATCCCGGGCCGCACCATCGAACTGCTGGTGGACGACGCGGAGCTGGCCCGCCGGGAGCAGGCGCTGAACGGCGTCTACGCCCCTAGGAACCGCGACCGCAAGGTCTCCGTCGCCCTGCGCGCCTACGCCGCGATGGCGACGAGCGCGGACAAGGGCGCGGTGCGGGACGTGTCCCGGCTGGGCTGACCGGCCGGGCAGGTGTGACAGGGGGCCGCTCCCCGGTGGGGGCGGCCCTTCGCCGTACCCGTCCGTACGTCACCAGCCCCCGGGGGAGCGGCCGTCCACGGTGAAGACGGTGCCGTCGGGCGCGGTGGCGCAGACCCGCCCGTCCCCGCCGACGATCACCGGGGCGGGCGGCGTGGCCATGACCCCGGCGGAGTGCCCGACCAGCCGTGCGGGTGTCTGCCCGGTCAGCATGCCCGTGCGGGCGTCGACCGCGAGCAGCCGGCCGTCGCTGCCGGTGACGTACACCGACCCGCCCCGCGCGACGGGCACCGAACCGCGGCTCACCGACGTCTCCAGATGCCACAGCTGCCGGCCCGACCCCATGTCCACGGCGTCGAGGGAACCGCCGGTGGCCAGCACATGGACCACGTCCCCCCGCACGCTCGCGTGCGCGCCGGCGAGCACGGCGGGCAGGGCCACGCGCCGCGTCGACCCGCTCCCGGGGGCGTAACGGACGATCTCCCGGGCGCCGTAACCGCTGTCGACGCCCAGGAAGTACACCGAGCCGTCGGCCTGGGCGGCGAACGGTTTCAGCCAGCCCTTCAGCCGGACGTCCCACCGCACCCGCCCCGTGTCCGGGTCGACGGCGGTCACCTGCGTACTCGCGCCGTCGGCGGACGTCCGCGTCGCGTACGCCGGTTCGCTCCGCGCACCGGATCCGCCCGGGAACGCCACGAAGGACGGCACGCCCCGGCCGGGAACCGCACCGCGCCAGCGCGTGGCACCGGTCGCGCCGTTCACCCCGGTGACCGCGCCGTCGGCGCCGGTGAGCAGGGCGGTGTCGCCGGCGTACCGCACCGTCGTGCCCGCCGGCAGGCGCCGCTGCCAGACCTCCTTGCCCGTGGCCGGATCGAGCCCGGCGAGCCGCGAGCCGCCGTCCGTGTACGGCTGCACCAGGCCACCGGAGACGACCGGAGGTCCGCTGGTGGACCGCGTGTCGACGGACCGCCGCCACAGCAATCGGCCGTCGGCCGGGGAGAGCGCGAAGACGACACCCGGCCGCGCGCAGAGCAACTTCCCCGCCTCGTACGCGCATTGCGGCATGCCCTCTCCGGCGGGCACCGGCCGGGCCGTCCAGGCTCGGGAGCCGGCCGGCGGGGCCGCCGCGCCGGCGGCCCCCGGCCTCTCGTCGCCCCCGCCTGATCCCCACACCGCGGCGAGAGCACCCACCAGCACCAGTCCGAGGGCGCCGGCCCCCAGCACCGCACGCCGGCCCGGTCGCCGCACCGGTCCCCGCGCCGGTCGCTGTTCGGCCCGCTCCGGACGGGCAGCCGCCACCGGGCCGGGCCCGTCCTCGCTCACGCGCTGCGCCGGTATGAACGCCTGGGTGTCGTACGAGGCCGCCACCGAGCGCAGTTCCCGCATCAGCTCGTCCGGCGTGGGCCGGTCCGCGGGCTCCTTGGCGAGGCAACGCCGCACCAGCGGCGCCAGAGTGGCCGGTACGCCCGTCAGGTCGGGCTCGTCGTGCACCACCTGGTAGGCGACGACGTACGGACTGTCCGAGTCGAACGGCCCACGCCCGGTGGCCGCGTGCACCAGCAGCGATCCGAGCGCGAAGACGTCGGCCGCCGGCCCCACCTCCCGGGGGCGCCGGAACTGCTCGGGCGCCATGAACGGCGGCGTGCCGATCAACTTCCCCGTCTCGGTGCGCAGCTCGCTGTCGGCCGGCCGGGAGATGCCGAAGTCGATGACCTTCGGCCCGTCCTCCGCGAGCAGGACGTTGCTGGGTTTCAGGTCCCGGTGCACGACCCCCACCCGGTGGATGTCCCGTAGCGCCTCCGCGAGCCCGGCCATCAGCCGGCGCAGCTGCGGAGCGGTCATCGGACCGTTCCGCTTCACCTGTTCGGACAGGGTCGGTCCCGGAATGAACAGCGTGGCCATCCACGGCCGCGCGGCCTGTGGATCGGCGTCCACGACGGGCGCGGTGAAGGCACCGCTGACCTTCCGGGCTGCGGCCACCTCCTGCCGGAAGCGGCCTCTGAACTCGGGGTCCCGCGCGAACTCGGCGTGTACGACCTTCACCGCGAGCGTCATCCCCGAGGTGCTGCGGGCGAGGTGCACCACGCCCATGCCGCCGGAGCCCAGACGGGACTCCAGACGGTAGTGACCGGCGTATTCGGGAAGTTCCGCTTCCGCGCCCGCCCCGATGTTGCGCTGTGGCGCCATGGACCACCCCCGTGCTCTTCGTCCGCGCGCGCGACGCACGGAGCCTAATCGATGGTTCGTGCGAGACGGAGGCGGCTTGCTAGCGTCTGCGTGCGCGTCGCGCAGACGCGTTCCGCGCCGGGCTCTCAGCTCGGCGACACGGGAACAGCAACGGGGGAGGAGCACGAACATGTCAGTCGACCGTGCGCAGGAGACCGGGGGCATCGACGACCGACCGGCGGTGGAGGCGGCAGCCGTCCGCACCTACGCCGTCGCACCCGGCGTCCGGCTGAACGTCCGCAGCGGCCCCGGCCCCGGCTACAACCTCGTGCGCGTCCTGCCCGAGGGCGTCCGGGTCCCGGTCTACTGCCAGACACCCGGTACGACCGTGTCGGGCACCTACGGCACCACGGACCTCTGGGACCTCATCGACAGCGGCGAGTACGTCTCGGACGCGTACGTACACACAGGCAGCGACGGCTACATCGCCGCCCGCTGCGGCTGACCCGCGGTCCCGGCCGGCACCGGCCCGGCGGGGGGCCCGCCCCCGCCGGGAGCCCGCAGGCGGACGGAGCCATAATCGTCCCGTGAGCGACGAAACCGGCACCACGGACACCTCGGCGGCCCCCACCGGCGGCGCACCCCAGGGCGACGGCGTGGCTCCCGGCCACGCACCCCGCCCCGAGCCCCTGCGCTTCTTCGGCACCACCTGGGTGCACCACGACCACGGCTACGCGGCCCGCCGCGCCGGCGCCGCCGTCGGCTCCCTCGCCGCCGCGGCCGTCTCCTGCCTGGTGCTGCGCTTCGCGTACGAGGGCATCCGCATCGCCGGCACCGGTTCCTTCGTGACCATGCTGGTCATCGTCATGTTCGGCATCTGCACGGCGCTCGCCTTCCGCAACACCTGGGACGGTTTCGGCGTCCGGCACGACCCGCAGCGTCAGGCCTCCCTGCGCGGCCTGCTCGCCATCGGCTTCGTCGGCTCCCTCCTCGCCTACTCGCTCCGCTCCCTCACCGAGGCCCCGGGCGAGAAGTTGCACCGCGAGGAGTACGAGAAGGCCCGCCAGGAGCACGAACGCCGCGCCACCCGCCGCACCGGCGACCCGTCGAGGAAGAAGCGGCGCCGGTAGCACGCCGGCAGTCACGGGCCGCGCGGTCCGCACCGACGCCCGGCCGTAGGCCGCGCCCGCCCGAGGAGCGCCCCGCGCAGGCGCCACCCCGCCGAAAAACACTGTGCCTTCCGCCCCTTCCCGCCCACCATGACCCCATGGCAACCCCTGAGTCACCCACCACCCCGCACGCCGCCCGGGCCCACTCCTTCAACTCCGCCGCCGCCCAGTACGCCGCGAACCGCCCCTCCTACCCACCGGCCCTCCTCGACGCCGTCGAGGAACTGGCGGGCCGTTCCCTGTCCGGTGCCGGCACCGTGGACGTCGGCGCCGGCACCGGGATCGCCAGCGCCCTCCTGCACGCCCGCGGCGCCGACGTCCTCGCCGTCGAACCCGGCGAGGGCATGGCCGCCGAGTTCCGCCGCGCGCTGCCGCACATCCCGCTCGTCCGGGGCGACGGCAACGCGCTTCCCGTCGCCGACGCCCAAGCCGACCTCCTCACCTACGCCCAGGCCTGGCACTGGACCGACCCGGCCCGATCGGTGCCGGAGGCACTGCGCGTGCTGCGGCCCGGCGGTGCGCTGGCCCTGTGGTGGAACACGGAGGCGCTGGACGTCGAGTGGATCGCCGAGGCCGCCGAACGCACGGGCCGTCTCCTCGGCCCGGGCTTCACCACCGCCGAGCGGCGCAGGAACATCGAGCGCACCGAGCGGGCCGACCCCAGCGGGCGTCTGGACTTCGCCCGCCGCACGGTCCGCTGGAGCCGGCGCGTCCCGGTCGACGTCCACCTCGCCAACCTGGGCAGCCACTCGGCCCTCCTCGTCGAGTCCGAGGAGCGCAGGACCGCCTTCATGGAAGAGGAGCGCGCCCACCTGCTCCGGGCCTTCCCGGACGGCACCGTCGAGGAGACGTACGACGTCCGCCTCCTGGTCGCCCTCAAACCCTGACCCGGACCCGGATCCCACCCCGGATCGTCCCCGTTCCTTCCCCGCTCGCGGCGGCGGCCCACCCAGGCCGCCGCTGTCGCGTACGTGCCCCTCTCGCCGGCCGCGAACAAGCACGCCGGCGCTCTCCGGTGCCCCCTGCCCCCTTGACGCCGCACCCCCGCGGGCGGACTATTCATCACGTGATGAATTATGAACCGGGCGACCCTCCGCCCCACCCAGCCACCCCCGCCGTCGCCGCCACCCCCGCCGTCCACGCCGAGGACCTCACCGTCGTCCGCGGCTCCCGCACCGTCCTGCACGACCTCCGCTTCACCGTCCCCCGCGGCCGGATCACCGGGCTGCTCGGCCCCTCCGGCTGCGGCAAGTCCACCCTCATGCGCTCGATCGTCGGCACCCAGGCCGGGATCACCGGCAGCCTCGACGTCCTCGGCCACCCCGCCGGCCATCCCGCCCTGCGCAGCCGCATCGGCTACGTCACCCAGGCCCCCTCCGTCTACGACGACCTCACCGTCCGCCAGAACCTCGAGTACTTCGCCGCGATACTCGACCCCGGCCGCGCCGCCGCCGAACGACGCCACCACCACGTCACCCGGGCCATCACCGACGTCGACCTCACCAGCCACGCCGACGCCCTCGCCGGCAACCTCTCCGGCGGCCAGCGCAACCGCGTCTCCCTGGCCGTCGCCCTCCTCGGCACCCCCGAACTCCTCGTCCTGGACGAGCCCACCGTCGGACTCGACCCCGTCCTCCGCCGGGACCTGTGGAACCTCTTCCACGACCTCGCCGCCACCCGCGGCGCCACCCTCCTCGTCTCCTCCCACGTCATGGACGAGGCCGAGCGGTGCCACCGCCTCCTCCTCATGCGCGAGGGCGGGATCCTCGCCGACGACACCCCGGACGCCCTGCGCACCCGGACCGGCACCGACACCGTGGAGGCCGCCTTCCTGCACCTCGTCGACGCGGCGGCCACCGCCGACCGCACGAAGGAGAGCACCCGATGAACCCCGCCGCCCCCATCCGTCCGACCGGCCCCGCGGCTACGGCGGCCACCACCCCGGCCACCGGCGCGTTCACCCCCTCCCGTGCCACCGCCACCGCGGCCCGGGTCCTGCGCCAGCTCCGCCACGACCCGCGCACCATCGCGCTGATGATCCTCGTCCCATGCCTGATGCTGGTCCTGCTGCGCTACGTCTTCGACGCCAGCCCCCGCACCTTCGACAACATCGGCGCCTCACTGCTCGGCGTCTTCCCGCTGATCACGATGTTCCTGGTCACCTCCATCGCCACCCTGCGCGAACGCACCTCAGGCACCCTCGAACGCCTCCTCGCCCTGCCCCTCGGCAAGACCGACCTCATCGCCGGCTACGCCCTGGCCTTCGGCGCCGTCGCCGTCGTCCAGTCCGCCCTCGCCACCGGACTCGCCGTCTGGCTCCTCGGCCTGGACGTCACCGGCTCCCCCTGGCTGCTCCTGCTCGTCGCACTCCTCGACGCGCTGCTCGGCACCGCCCTCGGTCTCTTCGTCTCCGCCTTCGCGGCCTCGGAGTTCCAGGCCGTCCAGTTCATGCCCGCCGTGATCTTTCCTCAGCTCCTCCTCTGCGGCCTGTTCACACCCCGCCCGGACATGCACCCCGTCCTGGAGGCCGTCTCCGACGTCCTGCCGATGTCGTACGCCGTCGACGCCATGAACGAGGTCCTCCGCCACACCGACATGACCGCGGTCTTCGTCCGCGACGCGCTGATCGTGGCCGGCTGCGCCCTGCTGGTCCTGGGCCTGGGAGCGGCGACCCTGCGCCGCCGCACCGTCTGAACCCGCTCCGCCGCGGCGGACGTCCGCCCACCGGACACCCCACCCGCCCCCCTCCTCACCGGTGCGAAACTGAACCGCATGAGCCAGAAAGTCGCAGTCCTCGGCACCGGCAAGATCGGCGAAGCCCTGCTCAGCGGAATGCTCCGGGCCGGCTGGGCCCCCGCCGATCTCCTGGTCACCGCCCGCCGTCCCGAACGCGCCGAAGAACTCCGCACCCGCTACGGAGTCAGCCCGGTCGGCAACACCGAGGCCGCCAAGACCGCCGACACCCTGATCCTCACGGTCAAGCCGCAGGACATGGGCACCCTCCTGGACGAACTGGCCCCGCACATCCCCGCCGACCGCCTCGTCATCAGCGGGGCCGCCGGCATCCCCACCTCCTTCTTCGAGGAGCGCCTGGCCGCCGGCACCCCCGTCGTCCGGGTCATGACCAACACCCCCGCCCTCGTCGACGAGGCCATGTCGGTCATCTCCGCCGGCAGCCACGCCACCGAACAGCACCTGGCGCACGCCGAGGAGATCTTCGGCGGTGTCGGCAAGACCCTCCGTGTCCCCGAGAGCCAGCAGGACGCCTGCACCGCCCTGTCCGGCTCCGGCCCGGCGTACTTCTTCTACCTGGTCGAAGCCATGACGGACGCCGGCATCCTGCTCGGCCTGCCCCGCGACAAGGCCCACGACCTCATCGTCCAGTCGGCGATCGGCGCCGCCGTGATGCTCCGCGACAGCGGCGAACATCCCGTCAAGCTGCGGGAGAACGTCACCTCCCCCGCGGGCACGACGATCAACGCCATCCGCGAACTGGAGAACCACGGCGTACGCGCCGCCCTCATCGCCGCGCTGGAGGCAGCCCGCGACCGCAGCCGCGAACTCGCCTCCGGCAAGAAGGACTGACCCCCCGCGACGCGGGGCCGACCCGACGCCCCGCGCGGGCGGCGGACACCCGCCGCCCGCACGACGCCGCCCGGCTACCGCGCGGCGCTCAGCGAGGGATCCGCCACGGGCGGCAGCAGCCCGATCGCCCGGTAGGCCGTATCAACGGTCGGACGAGCCAACGCCCTGGCCTTCTCCGCACCATCCCGCAGCACCCCCTCCACATAGGCCGGATCGGCGCACAGCTCCCGGTGCCGGGCCTGCACCGGCCGCAACACCTCCACCACCGCCTCCGCGGTGTCCTTCTTCAAAGAGCCGTACGAGTCGTGAACGTCCGCCAGTGACTCAGGGTTCCCACCCGTGCACGCAGCGAGAATCTCCAGCAGGTTCGCGACTCCCGGCCGCTCCACCGGGTCGTACCCGACCTCCCGGCCGCTGTCGGTCACCGCCCGCATGATCTTCTTCCGCACCACGTCCGGCTCGTCCAGCAGATACACGACCCCCTGCCCCGCGTCCGACTTCCCCATCTTCGACGTCGGGTCCTGAAGGTTCATCACCCGGGCCGCCACCCCCGGAACCGTCGCCTTCGGCACCACGAAGGTGTGGCCGTACCGCTGGTTGAACCGCACCGCGAGATCCCGTGCCAGCTCCACGTGCTGCACCTGGTCGTCCCCGACCGGCACCTCGTCCGTGCCGTAGGCCAGGATGTCCGCCGCCATCAGCACCGGATACGTCAGCAGCGACAGCCTGACGCTCCCACCGCGCTCCCGCTCCCGCGCGGCCTTCTCCTTGTACTGGATCATCCGCCGCATCTCGCCGTCGCTCGCCACGCACTCCAGCAGGTACGACAGCCGGGTGTGCTCGTCGACATGGCTCTGCACGTACAGGGTGCACAACTCGGGGTCGAGCCCGGCCGCCAGCAGGAGCGTCGCCGCCTGCCTGCTGAGCCTGCGCACCCGCGCCGGATCGTGGTCCACGGTCAGCGCGTGCAGATCCACGATGCAGAACAGCGCGTCCGCCCGGTGCTGATCGACCTCGGCCCAGCGCCGCATGGCTCCCAGGTAGTTCCCCAGGGTCACGTGCCCGGTCGGCTGGATCCCGCTGAAGACCCGCTTCATCTCACTCCACCTTCGGTCCGGGCCGCCGCTCCCGCGGCCGGCCCCCGAAGTCCCGGAGGGAGATACACGAACGGCCGCCGAAGCGGCGGCCGTTGAGTGCATACGTGCGTACGGCCGCCGTCAGGCGGCCCACCAGAGCTGGGGACACGTACGCGTGGTCACGACCCCCACCGTACGCCTCCGGAAGGCCTCAGGGGCGAGAGTTGACACTCCCCACGCCCGTCCGTAAGGTACTCCGAGTTGTCCGACGTGAGCACCGGCCCCGGTCGGTCCCCGGACAGCCATTCCGTGAGCACCACCCAATCGATCGCCACCTCGGTGACGACTGCATTGGCGTGCGTATTTGCGAAATGAGGAATCCGCGTTCGAAAGGACGGCGGCCCCCGATTAGCTCGGGAGCCGGGAATCCGCTAAAGTCTCACTCGTCGGAACGGCCGAACGGCCGGGAAGACAAGCCCCTCTGACTGGGAGTCAGGCACCGAAAGGGTCTGATAGAGTCGGAACCGCCGGAAAGGGAAACGCGGAAGCGGGAACCTGGAAAGCACCGAGGAAATCGGGTCGAGAAAAGATCTG
>NZ_JBEXRO010000036.1:0-46553 GCF_040613095.1 Streptomyces sp. NPDC006309
GAACTCGTGCGGCTTGACCCAGCGCTCGAGGGGGTGGTGGCCCACGGACGGACGCCCCGCTGCTGAGCGGGGCGCACGGCCGGGTGTATCGCGGTCCGGTTCCGGCCCGGTCCGTCGGGATCCGGGGGATCAGGCCATGTCGAAGGCGGCCGGGTCGGGCCCCAGGCGCCGGTCCTCGTTCAGGGCGCTGATCGCCGCGAGGTCCTCGTCGTCCAGGCTGAAGTCGAACACCTCGATGTTCTCCTTGATCCGGGACGGCGTCACCGACTTCGGGATGACGACGTTGCCGAGCTGCACGTGCCAGCGCAGCACGACCTGGGCCGGGGTGCGGTCGTGCTTCCGCGCGATCGCCACCACCGCCGGCACCTCCAGCAGGCCCTTGCCCTGGCCGAGCGGCGACCACGCCTCGGTGGCGATGCCCCGCTCCGCGTGGAACTCGCGGACGGCCTGCTGCTGGAGATGCGGGTGCAGCTCGATCTGGTTGACCGCCGGGACGACGGAGGTCTCGGAGATCAGCCGGCGCAGGTGCTCGGGCAGGAAGTTGGAGACGCCGATGGCGCGCACCCGGCCGTCGGCGTGCAGCTTCTCGAACGCCTTGTACGTGTCGATGTACGTGTCCCGGGAGGGCAGCGGCCAGTGGATCAGGTACAGGTCGACGTAGTCGAGACCCAGCTTCTCCAGCGACGCGTCGAAGGCGCGCAGCGTCGAGTCGTACCCCTGGTCGCTGTTCCAGAGCTTGGTGGTGACGAAGACGTCCTCACGGGGCAGGCCGGAGGCGGCGATGGCCTTGCCGGTGCCCTCTTCGTTGCCGTAGATCGCCGCGGTGTCGATACTGCGGTACCCGGCCTCGAGCGCCGTGGCGACGGCCCGCTCGGCCTCGTCGTCCGGCACCTGCCAGACGCCGAAACCCAGCTGGGGCATCTCGACGCCGTTGTTGAGGATGATCGGGGGGACCTTGCTGCTCACGAGCCTCTTGATCCTTCGTTTGTCGACAGGTGGTACTGACATGCTCAACGATCACGGGTTGCCGTGCATTCCTGACCACGCGATCCGATCCGCTGCATGTCACAGGTCACTCCCGGAAGCGGCTCCTCATCCCTGGTAGAGCGCCTCGACCTCGCGTTCGTACGCCTTCTCGATCGCCTTGCGCTTCAGCTTCAGCGACGGCGTCAGCAGGCCGTGCTCCTCGGTGAACGGCTGGGCGAGTATGCGGAAGGTGCGGATCGACTCGGCCTGGGAGACCAGGGTGTTCGCGGCGACCACCGCCCGCCGCACCTCGGCCTCCAGGTCCGGGTCGCGGACCAGCTCGGCCGGGGCCGGTCTCGGCTTGTTGCGCATCTGGAGCCAGTGGGCGACCGCCTCCTGGTCGAGCGTGACCAGGGCGGCGATGTACGGGCGGTCGTTGCCGACGACGATGCACTGGCTGACCAGCGGGTGGTCGCGGACCCGTTCCTCCAGCGCGCCCGGGGAGACGCTCTTGCCGCCGGAGGTCACCAGGATCTCCTTCTTGCGGCCGGTGATGGTCAGATAGCCGTCCGCGTCCAGGGAACCCAGGTCCCCGGTGGCCAGCCAGCCGTCGTGCAGGGTCTCGTCGGTGGCCTTCTGGTTGTTGAGGTAGCCCAGGAAGACGTTGCCGCCGTGCAGCCAGATCTCCCCGTCGTCGGCGATGTGCACGGTGACGCCCGGGACGGCCTGTCCCACGGTGCCGTAGCGGGTGCGCTCGGGCGGGTTGGCGGTCGCCGCGGCCGTCGACTCGGTCAGGCCGTAGCCCTCGTAGATCTGTACGCCCGCGCCCGCGAAGAACAGTCCCAGCCGGCGGTCCATCGCCGATCCGCCGGACATCGCGTTGCGCAGCCGGCCGCCCATCGCGGCGCGGATCTTCGCGTACACCAGCTTGTCGTACAGCTGGTGCTGCATGCGCAGCCCCGCCGACGGGCCGGGCCCGGTGCCCCAGGCCTTGGCCTCGACGGCCTCCGCGTAGTGCACGGCGATGTCGACGGCCTTCTCGAACGCCCCGGCCCGCCCGTCCTTCTCGGCCTTGCGGCGAGCGGAGTCGAACACCTTCTCGAAGATGTAGGGAACCGCGAGGATGAACGTCGGACGGAACGCGGCCAGGTCGGGGAGCAGGGCGGCGGCGTTCAGCTGCGGCTGGTGCCCGAAGCGGACCCGGCCGCGGATCGCGGCGACCTCCACCATCCGCCCGAAGACGTGCGCCAGCGGCAGGAACAGCAGGGTGGACGCCTCGTCGCCCTTCTTCGAGTGGAACACCGGCTCCCACCGCCGGATGACGGTGTCCGCCTCGAACATGAAGTTGCCGTGTGAGAGGACACAGCCCTTGGGCCGGCCGGTGGTGCCCGAGGTGTAGATGACCGTGGCGACCGAGTCCGGGGTGACGGCCTGCCGGTGCCGGTGCACGACCTCGTCCTCCAGGTGCGCCCCGGCGTCGTACAGCTCCTGCACGCAGCCGGCGTCCAGCTGCCACAGCTCGCGCAGCCGGGGGAGCCGGCCGATGACCGTGGCGATGGTCATGGCGTGGTCCTCGTGCTCGACGACCGCCGCGGAGACCTCGGCGTCGTGCAGCATCCAGAAGCACTGCTCGGCCGAGGACGTCGGATAGACGGGCACCACCTGGGCGCCGATCGTCCACAGGGCGAAGTCGAACAGGGTCCACTCGTAGCGGGTGCGGGACATGATCGCGACGCGGTCGCCGAAGCGGACGCCACGGGCGAGGAGTCCCTTGGCGAGCGCCATGACCTCGTCGCGGAACCCGGCGGCCGTCACGTCCCGCCACTGCCCGGAGGCGTCCTTGCGGCCGAGGGCGATGTGCAGCGGGTCGGTCACCGCGTGCTCGAAGACGGAATCCGCCAGACCGCCGACCGGCACCGGCGACTCCAGCGGCGGGTTGGTGAACTCGCGCAACCTCGCTCCCCGTGTCTCGCGCCTCAGTGACGTTGGCCGGCACACCGCCGTCAGGCCGTGAAAGCTACCCCAACCGTCCGGCGTGCGGGAGGGGTACGGAAACGTAGCAAAGCTCACGTTCTCCCCGGCCGGGGGTCGTGAAATGCCCGCACATGGGTAGGGGCCGGACACAATACTGACGGGTCAGTAAGTTTCGGTACCGTAATCTCCACCGAATCTGTACCGGCCGATTACGGCCCCCCGCGCACCCGGAGCCCCGGAGACCGGGACGTCAGGGCCCCGGAGCCGGGCCCGGGCGACCGGGGGAGAGGTCGGCAGGGGCGAGGGTTGGATGGCCGGGGGCGGCCTTGAGCAGCCGAGGGGCGGGGCTGGGCCGGCCGGGGTGCGGGGCTTGGGCGGCGGCCCGGGACCCGCGGCACGTGACCGTCCCGCGCCGGGCCTGCGTCCGGGGGCCGGCCCGCACCCGGTGTCCGTTCCGCGCCCTGCCGTCCTGCCGTTCTGCCGTTCTGTGGCCCTGCCGCGCTGCCGCCCTGCCGTCCTGTCGCCCACCGCTCCCACCGCCTGTGCGCGGAGGGCGGCCTGCGGGTCGTCGTCCTGCGGGACGCCGTACGCCTCGGCCAGGACCAGCGACGGCCGCGCCACCTACCCGGAGCTCCAGCGTGCCACCGGCCGTTCCGAGTCCGCGGTCGCATGCCGGCTGTCCGCGCTGATCGTCTCCGGCGCGGTGTACGTCGGCATCGAGTACGACACGGAGATCCTCGGGTGTCCCCGGGCAGCCGTGATCGGGAAGCCGTGATCGGGACACCACCGCGCCGGGCGCCCCGGACTCCGTCGGCCGGACCCTCGCCACCCACGACGAGGTGGCCTTCGCCTCCGCGACGGCGGGTCCGTCCCACTCGTCGTCACCGCCGTCGTCCGCGACACCGCCGGGCTGTACGCCTGCCTGAGCGGACCACCGGGCCGCCTGGAAGGCGTCCGGCACGTCGGGACGACCCCGTTCCCGCGCCGCGTCGAGCAGCTCACGTACCCCCGTGTCCCGCTGACGCGGAGTTCCGCCCGGCCCCCCGTCACCCGCCCCGTCGCCGCAGTCGCTCCCCGCCCGCCAGGACCGCCGCCGCCAGGGCGTCCGCGGCGCCCTCGCTCGCGCCGCGGCGGCTGCCGTGGACGAGGACGAAATCCACCTTTCCCAGTTCGGGCAGGCCGGAGCGCTCGGGCAGCCGGAACAGGCCGGGCGGGATCAGCCGGCGGGAGTGGGCCATCACACCGAGGCCGGCCCGGGCCGCGGCGATGAGCCCGTTGAGGCTGCCGCTGGTGCACACGATCCGCCACGGCCGGCCCTGCCGCTCCAGCACCTCCAGCGCCCGGGCCCGGGTCAGGCCGGGCGGCGGATAGACGATCAGCGGGACCGGCCGGTCGGGGTCCAGGCGCAGCCGTTCGGCACCGATCCACACCAGGTCGTCGCGCCAGACCAGCGTGCCGCGGGAGTCCTCCGGCCGCCGCTTGGCCAGCACCAGGTCCAGCTTCCCGGCGGCCAGCCGCTCGTGCAGGGTGCCGGACAGCTCCACCGTCAGCTCCAGGTCGACCTCCGGGTGGTCGTAGCGGAAGGCCTCCAGGATCTCGGGCAGCCGGGTCAGGACGAAGTCCTCCGACGCGCCGAAGCGCAGCCGGCCACGCACGCGCGTGCCGGTGAAGAACGCGGTCGCCTGCTCGTGCACGGCCAGGATCCGGCGGGCGAACCCCAGCATCGCCTCGCCGTCCTCGGTCAGCTCCACCGCATGCGTGTCCCGCGCGAACAGCTGCCGGCCGGCCGCGTCCTCCAGCCGGCGGACATGCTGGCTGACCGTGGACTGGCGCAGTCCCAGCCGCCGGGCCGCCTGGGTGAAGCTCAGTGTCTGGGCGACCGCCAGGAAGGTGCGCAGCTGCGTCGGTTCGTACACACCCCGAGCCTAGTACCGGTCATCGCGGATCATGATGACTGTCAGCACGGTGTGCGGGTTTCCCGATCGGCCGCAGGCGGGGCACGATGGTGGAGGGCCCGGCGGTCCCGGGACCGGACGACACACGCACAGCACACCGGAGCACTGTGAAACGCCTGAGCTGGCCGGCTTGGATGCCGATCGACCCGTACATCGTGCTGCTGCTCGGGACGGTGGGCCTCGCCGCGCTGCTCCCGGCCGCCGGCACCGGCGCGGACGTCGCCTCGGGTGCCTCCACGGCCGCGATCGCCTTCCTGTTCTTCCTCTACGGCGCCCGGCTGTCCACCCGGGAGGCGCTCGCCGGGCTCACCCACTGGCGGTTCCACCTCACCGTCCTGGCCTGCACCTTCATCGTCTTCCCGGTCTTCGGGCTCGCCGCGCGCGGGCTGGTGCCGGCCTTCCTGACGCAGCCGCTCTACCAGGGCCTGCTGTTCCTGACGCTGGTGCCGTCCACGATCCAGTCGTCGATCGCGTTCACCTCGATAGCCCGCGGCAACGTGCCCGCGGCGATCTGCGCCGGCTCCTTCTCCTCCCTCGCCGGCATCGTGCTCACCCCGCTGCTCGTGGCGGGGCTGCTCGGCGGCGAGGCCGGTTTCTCCGCCGACTCGCTGGTGAAGATCGTGGGGCAGCTGCTGGTGCCGTTCCTCGCCGGGCAGCTGCTGCGGCGCTGGATCGGGGACTTCGTCGCCCGGCACAAGAGGGTCCTCGGGCTGGTCGACCGCGGCTCCATCCTGCTGGTCGTGTACACCGCCTTCAGCGAGGGCGTGAACCAGGGTGTCTGGCACCAGGTCAGCGCCGTGCGGCTGGCCGGTCTGCTGGCCGTCGAGGCCGTCCTGCTGGCCGTGATGCTGGCCCTGACCTGGTACGGCGGCCGGGCGCTCGGTTTCGGCCGGGAGGACCGGATCGCCCTCCAGTTCGCCGGGTCGAAGAAGTCCCTCGCCTCGGGACTGCCCATGGCGAGCGTCCTGTTCGGCGCGCACGCCTCCCTGGCCGTGCTGCCGCTGATGCTGTTCCACCAGATGCAGCTGATGGTGTGCGCCGTCATCGCCAAACGCCGGGCCCGCGATCCCCGGGTGAGCACGGACCCGGCCGGGGAGTCAGCCGTTCACGGCGTCCAGCGGCAGCCACAGGACCGTGTCCCGCGCTGACCGCAGCACCCGCGGATCCGCCAGTTCCGCGTCGGTCAGCGCCCGGTCCCAGACGCGCACCTCGTCCAGCGCGCCGGTGAAGAAGGCGCGGCTGTCCATGCGCTGACCGAGGTGGACGCCGAAGGGGGAGTTGCGGCTGACGGAGCCCGGTGGGCCGGCGACGTCCGACCGGGTGCCGTCCACCGACAGCGACAGCCGGCCGGCGCCCCGGCGGAGCACGGCGTGGTGCCACCGGCCGTCGTTGTACGCGGTGTCCGTGCGCACGTACGCGCTCTGCGGCGCACCGGCACCGTCGCGCACCGTGACCAGCCCCTGGAGGCGGTGGTTCGCCGGCTCACCGCGCAGCCACACCTGCGGCTGGCCGGTGCCGATGCCGCCCATCCACAGCATCGGCTGCTCTCCGGCCGCCGCCGTGTACCGGAACCACAGCGACGCCGTGAAGTCCTTTTCTTCCAGGGGAAGTTCAGGGCGGTACGGCAGGCGTACGGCGTCGTCGGTGCCGTCGAACTCCAGCGCGCCCCCGGACACCCCGTCCGTCTCCTCCGCGCCGCCGAGCACCGCGGCCGGGCGGGCGTGGTGGGCGCGGTCGGCGGTGACCGGGTCGGGATCACGGCGCGGCGCGAGCCAGTCCTCGGTGAAGCGGGCGAAACGGATCTCGTCCCGCGCGTCCACCGCGCCGCCCTCGTACAGCAGGCCGACCGTGCCGGAGTCGGCGCGCACCAGGTCGGAGTAGCCGGACCAGTCCGGGGTGACCACCGTGCCGCGGTCCACGGTGTCCCAGGTCCGGCCGCCGTCGTAGGAGGAGCGGATCATCATCGTGCGGCGCCGGTCGGGGTCGGCGGGGCAGGCGAGCAGCAGGCGGTCGCCCAGGCGCAGCAGCGCACCCTGCACCTGCGGGGTGTACAGGTCGGGCAGGGCGCGGAACGGCGCGGTGAAGCTGCTCCCGCCGTCGCGGCTGACGGCCTGCGTGCGGTGGCCGAGGTCGGTGCCGTCCTGCTCCCGGCCGCTGACCAGGATCGAACCGTCCTCGCGTTCGACGATCGTCAGTTCGGAGGGCTTCTGTCGGAAGGTCCCGTCGGCGGCGACGGGCCAGGTGTCGGTGGCGCCGATCCGCCAGTGCTCCCCGTGGTCGTCGCTGACGATCAGCGCCGCGTGGTCGGCACTCACCCTGCCGCCGTCCCAGGTCTCGGTGTTGACCCCGAACACCAGGCGCCCCGCGTACCGGCCGCGGGTGAGCTGGATGCCGTGCACGGGACCGGTCGCGTACCAGGAGTTCCAGTCGGCCGGCAGGATCTCCGGGCTCAGGTCGCGCGCCGGCGACCACGTCCGGCCGGTGTCGTCGCTGTACCGCAGATGGGGGGTGCGATCGCACGGCACCGAGCAACTGGCGCTGTCCGTACGGCCCGTGTTGTACGTCTCCGCCAGCCAGATGCGCCCGGTCGAACGGTCCACGACCGGCGCGGGATTGCCGTGGGTGTCGCCGGCCCCCTCGTCGACCACCTGCAACGGGCCCCAGCTGCGGCCGCCGTCGGTGGACCGCTTGAGCACGATGTCGATGTCGGCCGCGTCCCCGCAGTTCAGGACCCGGCCCTCGGCGAACGCCAGCAGTGTGCCGTCGGCCGCCCGCACGACCGCCGGGATACGGAAGCACGCGTACCCCGGGTCCTGGGAGGCCCTGAACAGCACCTGCTGCTCGAACTCCGGGGAGCCGCCGGCCGGCCGGGCCTGCGCCGGGTGGGCCGGGAGGAGCGGTGTCAGCAGCGCGCCCGTGGTGAGGACGGCGGTGGCCAGTGCGGATCTGAGACGGGCGCGAAGACCTGACGGCACGGAGCGACCTGCCCTTCCTCGGCCGGACAACTGGACATCCGGACATCCCACGTCCAACGTGCGTCTCCCCGACGGTAGTTGGGGGTGCGGCGCCTCACAAGAAGCGTGCGGGCACTTACGGGCGCAGGACGACCTTGCCCAGGTTGGCCCGGGAGGTGATCACCTCGTGCGCCTTCGCCACGTCCTCCAGGGTGAACTCCCCGTGCACGGCGGGCCGCACGGCACCCTCCGTGTACAGCCGCCACAGCTCCCGCCGCCACCGCTCGTACAGCTCCGGCCGGTCGCGGGCGATGAGCGCCATCTGGAAGCCGATCGCCGACTTGGCCCCCACCAGCAGGTCGTACGCCCGGACGGTGCCGCCGCCCGAGCTGTACGCGACCAGGCGGCCGTGCGGGGCGAGCGCGGCGAGGGCGGGGGTGAGCAGGTCACCGCCCACGGCGTCCAGCACGCAGTCGACGGGTTCGCCCCACCCGTCGTCGCCGTACCGGACGCAGTCGTCCGCGCCCAGCGACCGGACGAACGCCGCCTTCCCCGGCCCGGACACCGCCCCCATCACCCGGGCCGCGCCCCGCGCCCGCGCCAGCTGCACCGCGAGGTGCCCGACCCCGCTCGCCGCCGCCGTCACCAGGACGGACTCCCCGGGCGTGAGCCGTGCCGCCTCCAGGGCCCCGAGCGCCACCAGACCGCTGCGCACCAGCGCGACCGCCGTCACCGCGTCCGCGCCGTCCGGTACCGGCGAGGCCATGTCCTCGCGCAGGACGGCGAAATCGGCGTACCCGTACCCGAAGCACAGGCCGGTCACCCGGTCGCCGGGCCGGAACCGGGTCACGTCCCGGCCGGAGGCGACCACCTCGCCGGCGATCTCCCCGCCCAGCGCGACCGGCTCCGCGGCCTCGGTGACCTTGCGGACCGTCGGCAGGGTGACGCCGACGGCCGCGCAGCGCACCAGCAGCTCCCCGGGGCCGGGCTCGGGCACGGGAACCTCTTCCAGGAACAGGGGGCCGCCGGCGGACTCGTACCGGACGCGACGCATCGCACCTCCATGGCCGGGCACGCCCGACGGGTCGTTGGGAACACCCACGAAATCGTGGGGAGCCCCAACGATAAAAAAGGATCGTTGGGATGTCCAATGATTCCTGGGCTAGGCTTCCGGCATGGCCGAAGCACCCCTGCCCGCGATCCGCTCCCTCCCCAGCTGGCTGCTCGGCCGGGCCGCCGCGCGGGGCCGCGCCCTGGTCGCCGACGCCCTCGCCGCCGAGGGCCTGCGGATGTGGCACCACGTCGTCCTCTCCGCCGTCCGCGACCTCGCCCCCGTCGCCCAGGCCGACCTCGGCCGTGCCGTGAGCCTCGACCCCAAGGACGTCGTCGGCATCCTGAACGACCTCCAGTCCACCGGCCTGGTCGACCGCGCCCCCGACCCCCGCGACCGGCGCAAGAACGCCGTCACCCTCACCGAGGACGGCGCCCGTCTCCTCGTACGCTGCGAAAAGGCGGCCCGCGAGGCCAACGACGCCCTGCTCGCCCCGCTGACCGCCGCCGAACGCGAGCAGTTCACGGGCCTGCTGGTCCGGATCTCCGGCACGACGGCTGACGGCGGCGGGTGAATGCGCCGGGGCGCCGGCGAGCGTCGGCATCGGCGAACGGGTCGGCGAACGTAGGGGTCGGCGAACGCAGGGGTCGGCGAAGGCAGGCGCCGGGCGCGCGCCGACGGGCCGGTCCGCTCACCGGACCGGCACCGGGAGCATGCTCACCCCTGGGTGGCGGCCTCGGTCTCCCGGCTCTCCCGCTCCCGGCTCTCCCGCAGGACGACGCGGTCCTCGCCCGCGTACACGTTCATCGAGCTGCCCCGCAGGAAGCCGATCAGCGTCAGGCCGGTCTCCGCCGCCAGGTCCACCGCCAGCGAGGACGGCGCCGACACCGCCGCCAGCACCGGGATGCCCGCCATCACCGCCTTCTGCGCCAGCTCGAAGGAGGCCCGGCCCGACACCATGAGGATCGTCCGGGACAGCGGCAGCCCACCGTGCTGGAGCGCCCGGCCGACCAGCTTGTCCACCGCGTTGTGCCGGCCCACGTCCTCCCGGGTGTCCAGCAGCTCGCCGTCCTCGTCGAACAGGGCCGCCGCGTGCAGGCCGCCGGTCCGGTCGAACACGCGCTGGGCCGCGCGCAGCCGGTCGGGGAGGTCCGCCAGCAGCTCGGGCGTGACCCGCAGCGGGGGAGTGTCGGCGATCGGCCAGCGCGTCGTCGTACGGACCGCGTCCAGGCTGGCCTTGCCGCACAGCCCGCACGAGGACGAGGTGTAGACGTTCCGCTCCAGAGCGAAGTCCGGGAGCGTGACGCCCGGCGCGGTCCTCACGTCGACCACGTTGTAGGTGTTCGCACCGCCCTCCCCGGTGGCCCCCGCGCAGTAGACGATGTTCTGGAGGTCGGCTTCCGTGGCCAGGACACCCTCGCTCACCAGGAACCCCGCCGCCAGCGCGAAGTCGTCGCCCGGGGTGCGCATGGTGATGGCGAGCGGCTTGCCGTTCAGCCGGATCTCCAGCGGTTCCTCGGCGACCAGCGTGTCCGGCCGGGCGGACACCGCCCCGTCCCGGATGCGGAGGACCCTGCGTCGTTCCGTGACTCGTCCCATGTTCTGATCAGCCCCGGGTTCGGTACGTGGTGGCCGGAACGGCCCTTGATGCAGCCGTGGGTCACCGGGCCGTCGTACGGCGGGGCGACCTTCACCGTCTCATTGTCCTGCACACGGACGCCGAGCGTGCGGCCCGCTTCCGGTACCCGGTACCCGCGGGCGGGCCGGCGAAAATGCTGCCGCCCGGGCGGCAGCGGTGTGTGATCGTGCGGACCACGGGCAACTCACGGGCGTACCCCGTCTTCCGTTCCACCGCCAGGACGGCCGCGTACCGGCAGCCCAGGCGGTTCGCGGACCCCCTGACGTCCGGAGCCGCCCCTGCACGCCTGGGCGAGGGTGCCGCGGGGAACCGCCGAGGAGCCCTTCGCCGCGGCCCTCGGGCGGGGCCGGGCCGGCATCGGCTGGCACGGCACCTGGCCGGACGACCCGGACACGGACCGGCCGGGCCACGCCGGATACGACGGGGTCCAGATCCTGTCGCACTGCGACGACGCGGACGGCGAACGGTGATCCGGCCGGCACACCGTCTTGGTCCACACGACGAAGTGGGGCGACCCGGCCCGCGCCGCGCACATCGGCGGGACGGTGCTCGGCGAGGCGCGGACCGGATGGTGAGGCGCCGCTCGCGCGCACGTCAGGCGCTCTGGACCGGAGCGTACGACCGACGGCCGGACCGGAGCGCGCGACCGACGCCGTCCGGGGCGCGCGACCCGGGGTCTGACCGGGGCGCGCGACCGATGCTCTGACCGGAGCCGACAATCCCGACACCGGATTCCTGTGGCTTCACCTGCCGTCGTACCCGTGAGTCACTGCTCAGACTGAAGGATCCCGCTACCCGGCAACGAGGGGATCCCCTGCATGAACGGCTCGCGCATCGCCGCCATCGGTCACTACCAGCCCGCCAAGGTGCTCACCAACGACGATCTGGCAGGCATGGTCGACACCGGTGACGAGTGGATCCGCAGCCGGGTGGGCATCCGTACCCGGCACATCGCCGGCCCCGACGAACCCGTCGACGAACTCGCCGCGCACGCCGCCGCCAAGGCGCTCGCCGCGGCCGGCCTGGCGCCGCACGACATCGACCTGGTCCTCGTCGCCACCTCCACCGCGATCGACCGCTCCCCGAACACGGCCGCCCGCGTCGCGGCCCGGCTCGGCATCCCGCGGCCCGCCGCGATGGACGTGAACGTGGTGTGCGCCGGGTTCACCCACGCGCTGGCCACCGCCGACCACACCGTCCGGGCCGGCGCGGCCACCCGCGCCCTGGTCGTCGGCGCCGACAAGATGTCCGACGTCACCGACTGGACCGACCGGAGCACCTGCGTCCTCGTCGGTGACGGCGCCGGGGCCGCCGTGGTCGAGGCCTGCCGGCCGGGGGAGGAGCCCGGGATCGGGCCCGTGATGTGGGGGTCGGTGCCGGAGATGGGGCACGCCGTACGCATCGAGGGCACGCCGCCGCGGTTCGCCCAGGAGGGGCAGAGCGTCTACCGGTGGGCCACCACCCGCCTGCCGGCCATCGCCCGCCAGGCCTGCGAGAAGGCCGGGATGGCACCCGAGGATCTCGCCGGGGTCGTCCTGCACCAGGCCAACCTGCGGATCATCGAGCCGCTGGCCGCGAAGATCGGCGCCGTCAACGCGGTGGTCGCCCGCGATGTCATCGAGTCCGGGAACACGTCGGCCGCCAGCATCCCGCTCGCCTTCTCCAAGCTGGCCGAACAGGGAGCGCTCCGCACCGGCGACCCGGTGCTGCTGTTCGGCTTCGGCGGCAACCTGTCGTACGCCGGGCAGGTCGTACGCTGCCCATAAGGCCCCGGAGCCCCGGCTCCCGCCGTCCCTCTCACGTGCCGTACACGCGCTCTCGCACACGGTGCACCGCTGGCGATCCACTGCCTCCCCGGGCGCCCCGGACACCGCCCGGCGTGCGGATACGCAGGTGAAACGCACTCCGAAACCTTGGTATTGTTGTCCATGTCGCCGCGGGGAACACACCCACGTGGCGGCAGACACCTGGTCCGGGTGGCGGAATGGCAGACGCGCTAGCTTGAGGTGCTAGTGCCCTTTATCGGGCGTGGGGGTTCAAGTCCCCCCTCGGACACCAGCGAAGACCCCAGTGCACCTGGGGTCTTTCTGTTTTCCTGGTCCGTCCTTCCTCAGGCCCGGCGCTGGAGCCGGCTAGCGCGCCACGCGGTAGCGGAGGTAGACGACTCTGGAGCTGAAGGTGCGGGTCTCGAGGAGTTCGAGATCCACCCGGCGCTCGCGTCGGGGAAAGAACGGAATGCCACCGCCGACCAGCACCGGGCAGACCCTGGCCCGGTACTCGTCGATCAGACCCGACGCGGCCGCCTCGGCGGCGAGGGCCGCTCCGCCGATCGCGATGTCGCCCTCTCCGGGTTCGGCTCGCAACCGCTCGATCTCCTCCGCCAGGCCGCCGGAGAGCAGGCGGGCATTGCCCCGCACCGCCGACAGCGTGGTGGAGAAGACCACCTTCGGGAGCGGCTTCCAGATCGCGGCCCACCTCAGCATCGACTCGTCGAGCGATGGATCCTGGTCGGCGGTCTCCCAGTACAGCATCGTCTCGTACAGTCGTCGTCCCATCAGGTGGACGCCGACCTCTCGCATCTGGTCGGTGACGAAGCGAAAGACATCCTCGTCGGGCGCCGTCCAGTCGAAGCCGCCGTCCGGCCCGACGATGTAGCCGTCGAGCGAGACGCCCATCGAATAAGTCACGGTGCGCATCGGAAGTCCTCCTCGGTAACGGGTTCGACAGTACGACCCCCGGACGCCGCGGGACTCATCGCGGCTCGCGGGAATCCCCGGGCCGAGTGATCTCACGAGCGACGGTGCTTGTATATGCGCTGTTATGGTGCGCCGTATGGCCGACGACATCCATCCGTCCGACCCGACGCAGCGGACTTCAGCGCACACGCTGCGGCGCTCAGCCAGAAAGTCGCCGCCATGCGCACGTCCGGCTGGGTCCGGACCGTCGTGGGCGACGACGCGCGGACCAGGAAGGTGACGCTCCCCGACAAGGCTCGCCGCGTCGTCGGCCGCCTGGCGGCGGAATCGCGGGCCACCGAGGCCGCCCTCGCCGACCTGGAGGCCGAGATCCCCTACCCGCTCTCCCAGGTCGTCACCGACATCGAGCGCGCTCCTGACCGCAGGAGTCACCAGGGCCGGATCGCCGAGAAGCTGGCCGAGGATCCCGCGTGAAGTACCGGCACGCCCTGATCGACGTGACTCCGCTCCGGTCCTCGCCGGCGTTCCGGCGGCTGTGGGCCGGGCAGGCTCTGTCCGTTCTCGGCGGCCAGATGACGCTGGTCGCCGTGCTGTTGCAGGTGTGGCAGACGACGAAGAGCACCACGTGGACGGGCGCCGTCGGGCTGGCGCAGGCGGTTCCGCTCGTCGTGCTCGGACTGTTCGCCGGGTCGCTCGTCGACCGAGTGGACCGGCGGCGGTTCTACCTGCTCACCACCAGCGGGCAAGCCCTGTGTTCGGGTCTCCTCGCCCTTCAGGGATTCCTCGCGCCCCTGCCCGCCGCCGGTGTGCTCGGGCTGGTCGCCCTCCAGTCCTGCTTCGTCGCCGGCGGCGGCCCGGCCTCCCGCACCTTCGTTCCGCACCTTCTGCCCAAGGAGCAACTGGCCGCGGGACTGGCGCTGACACGCGTCGCCTTCCAGAGCGCCATGCTGCTCGGTCCCGCGCTGGCCGGACTGGTCGCGGGCGGGCTGGGAACGGGCACCTGCTACCTGATCGACGCCCTGACGTTCGCCGCGGCCTTCTACGGCGCCCTCGGCCTGCCGAAGATGGGCCCCGGAGACGAGCCCGCGCGGCCAGGCCTGCGCGGAGTGCTGGACGGGCTGGCCTTCCTGGGCCGCACTCCCGTCATTCGCGGCGCCCTGCTCACCGACCTGGCCACCACCGTCCTGTCGATGCCCATCAGCCTGTTCCCCCTGGTCAACGCCGAGCGATTCGGCGGCGATCCGCGCACTCTCGGACTGTTCCTCACGGCCCTCGCCGTCGGCGGGGTCGCCGCGTCCCTCCTCTCCGGGACCTTCACCAGAGGCGCCCGCCCCGGCCTCGTCATGCTCGCCGGATCCGCCACCTGGGGTGCGGCGTTGACGCTGTTCGGTCTGGTGTCCGACCCATGGGCCGCTCTCGCCTTCCTCGTCATGGCCGGTGCGGCCGACACCGTCTCCGTCGTCTCCCGCAGCACCGTCGTCCAGACTCACACTCCCCACGCACTGCTCGGGCGCGTCAGCGCGGCCGAACAGATCGTCGGGCAAGCCGGACCCGACCTCGGCAACATGCGCGGCGGCCTGGTCGCGGGCGCCACCTCGGGAATGGCGGCCCTCGTCAGCGGTGGCCTGCTCTGCCTCGGCGCCGTGGCCGCGGTGGGCGCCACCACGGCGGACCTGCGCGGCCGTCGCGCCGCCCGCGTCGCCACACCGCTTCCGGGCCCGGAAAACCGTGTGCCCCGGCCGGACGGTCCTGCCTAGACTCGCCACCGATCCGGTGTCGCCCCCGTTGTGGGCCGCCGGGGGTGACAGCCGTGTCGAGTGAGGGGAGCCGGGCCGTGTGCGAGCGCACCGCTGCCGTCGCTTCCCGCTCCCGGTACGAGGTGATCCTCGTATCCTCGTCCGGCCGGTGCCCGCTGCGCGGCCGGCACCGGATCCCGTGACGCCCCGCTGACCTCTCCCCGCCGCTCCGGCCGTGTGCCGGACGCGGCCCGCAGGCCGGCGCACTTCCGGGCGCACGGGTGATCGCGCTGCCCCACTTCACCCTCCGAAAGGCATCGGGCCGTGCGTACGACCACCCACCCTCTCGCCGCTGTCCGCAATCTCGGCATCCTCGCCCACGTCGACGCGGGCAAGACCACCGTCACCGAGCGCATCCTGTTCGCGACGGGCACCACCCACAAGCGGGGCGAGGTGCACGACGGCACCACCGTCACGGACTTCGATCCGCAGGAACGCGACCGGGGCATCACCATCTTCGCCGCCGCGGTGAGCTGTGCCTGGGACGGCCACCGCATCAACCTGATCGACACCCCCGGACACGTCGACTTCGCCGACGAGGTCGAGCGGTCGCTGCGCGTCCTGGACGGTGCCGTCGCCGTGTTCGACGCCGTCGCCGGGGTCGAGCCGCAGAGCGAGTCCGTGTGGCGGCAGGCCGACCGGCACGGCGTGCCGAGAATCGCGTTCGTCAACAAACTGGACCGCGCGGGCGCCGACCTCGACCGCGCCGTCGCCTCCATCCGGGAACGGCTGCACCCCGCCCCGCTGGTGGTGCAGCTGCCGGTCGGCGCCGAGGACGGCTTCACGGGTGTCGTGGACCTGGTACGGATGCGGTCCCTTGTCTGGGACGACGGCGAAGGCCCGGCCGTGGAAAGGGCGGTGCCCGAGGAGTTGCGGGAGGAGGCGGTACGGCGGCGGCGCGCGCTGGAGGAGGCGGTCGCGGAGCGGCACCCGGCTGCCCTGGAGGAGTTCTGCGACCGCGGAACCCTCTCCGCCGCGACCCTCACCGCCGCCCTGCGCGACCTGACCCGCAGCGGGGACGGCGTGGTCGTGCTGTGCGGTTCCGCCTACCGCAACCGCGGCATCGAACCCCTGCTGGACGCGGTGGTGGCCTACCTGCCCTCGCCGCTGGACGTACCCGCCGTACGCGGGGTCCACGACGGCGCCGGACAGCGGCGGGCCGCCGATCCCGGACTGCCGTTCGCGGGGCTGGTCTTCAAGGTGAACGCGGGCGCCACCGGGCGTCTGACCTATGTGCGGGTCTACTCGGGCACGCTGGAGAAGGGGGACACCGTGTGGGACGCGGGCGCCGGACGCACCGAGCGGGTGGCGCGCATCCTGCGGGTCATGGCGGACCGGCACGTTCAGCTGGACCGGGCGGTCGCCGGTGACATCGTCGCCGTCGCGGGCGTGAAGTCGGCCCGGCCCGGCGCCACACTGTGCGACCCCGGGGCGCCGCTGCTGCTGGAACCGACCGTGGCCGCCGATCCCGTGGTGTCCGTGGCGGTCGAGGCACGGCGGAGCACGGACACCGGGCGGCTCGCCACGGCACTCGCCCGGCTCGCCGAGGAGGATCCCTCGCTGGTGGTGCGCACCGACGCCGAGACCGGGCAGACCGTGCTCTCGGGAAGGGGCGAACTCCATCTGGAGGTCGCGGTGGAGAGGATCCGCCGTGACGGCGGGCCGGAGGTCACCGTGGGCCGGCCGCGGGTCTCGTACCGGGAGACGGTGACCGGCGCGGTACGCGGGTTCGTGTACCGGCACGTCAAACAGGACGGCGGAGCGGGGCAGTTCGCGCATGTCGTCCTGGACGTGGAGCCGCTCGGGCCCGGCGCGGGTGTCACCGGCTTCGTGTTCCGGTCGGCCGTGACCGGCGGCCGGGTGCCGCAGGAGTACGTCCGCGCGGTGGAGGCCGGCTGCCGGGACGCCCTCACCGAGGGGCCGCTCGGCGGGTACCCGGTGACCGGGCTGCGCGTCACGCTCACCGACGGCTCCACGCACGTGAAGGACTCGTCGGACACGGCCTTCCGCACCGCAGGCCGGCTCGGCCTCCGCGCGGCGCTGCGGGCCTGTACGGCCGTTCTGCTGGAACCGGTCGCCGAGGTCACGGTGACCGTGCCGGAGGACGCGGTCGGCGGGGTCCTCGGGGACCTGGCCGCACGGCGCGGCCGGGTCGGCGGCTCGCAGGTCCGTGGCGGCGCGGCCGTCCTGACCGCGACCGTGCCGCTGGCGGAACTGTTCGGCTACGCCACCCGGTTGCGCAGCCGCACCCAGGGCAGGGGCACGTTCACCACCCGGCCCACCGGCTACGCACCGGCACCGGTGACGGCGCCCGCACGGTGACCACCGCACCGGTCCACCACACCGGCGGGGTGACCACGGTGCCCTCGGGGTGACCGCCGGCCCGCGCCCGGCACGCTCATGGTGTGCCGGGCGCGGACCGCGCGGGGCGAGCGGATCAGGGGCAGGACAGCCCGGCGGACGGGGGTCGTCGTGCGCCACGGCCGGGCCGCTGCACACAGCGTGTAGTCCCGGCGAGGAGGGGGAGCGGGGTGGCCGAGGGCGAACGGCCGGCTGGGGGGAGGGGGTGGCAGACCTTCTGGCCCCGGTCCCCATCGCGCCCCTGCCCCCACCGCGTCCTGCGACGCGCGGAACCGGGTCGCCAGGGCTGGGGTGGGAGCGGGTGGCGCACCTTCTGGTCCCGGTCTCCACCGCCCCCGTCTCTCGTCGCCGTCCTGCGACGGGTGGGGCCGGTCGGCCGGGTGGGGCCGGTCGGCGGGGGTGGGAGCGGTGGCGAACCCGCCGGACCCGGCCTCCACCCCGGGTGGCGAACCCGTCGGCCCCGGCCCGGCCCCCCACCACCCCCACCACCACACCCCCACCACGCCCTACACCAACCGGCTCTCCAAGCTCGCCCGCCACGGCGGTGGCGCCGCCCGGTGCACGGCGGGGCTGGGCCGGTGTCCGCCGCGGGTGAGGAACGCGGCCAGGGGGAGGACCGCCGCGCCCACGGTGACCGCGTCCGGGCCGAGGTGGCCCAGTTCGATGCGGGTGCGGCCCGCGGGGAAGCGCAGGGCCTGGGCGAGGGCGTGGGCGCGGACCTCCTCCAGGAAGGCGGGGCCGAGCTGGAGGCCCGCCCAGCCGCCGACGAGGACCCGTTCGGGCTGGAAGAGGTTGATGAGATCGGACAGGCCCGCACCGAGGTACCGGGCGGTCTCGTCGAGCACCGCCGCCGCCACCGGGTCGGGCTCCGCCCCGTCGTCCGGGCGGGCCGCGGCCAGCAGTTCGGTCAGCGCCCGCTCCTCGCCGGCCCCGGCCGACGGCCGCCCGCCGGCCTCCCGCCAGCGCGCCACCAGCGCCTCCGCGCCCGCGTACGCCTCCAGGCAGCCCCGTGCCCCGCACCGGCACCGGCGCCCGCCGACCCGTAGTGTCAGGTGCCCCCACTCCACCGCCCGGCCCTGTTCCGCGTCCTCGGTGACCACGCAGGCGCCGACCCCGGAACCGAAGAGCACCACCACGGCGTTGCGGGCACCGCGCCCCGCGCCGAACCACATCTCGGCCTGCCCCAGCGTCTTGGCGCCGTTGTCGATGAAGCAGGGTACCTGCGCGGGGAGTTGGTCGGTCAGCCGGAGCAGCCGCTCCAAGGGGACCGCGTCCCAGCCGATGGTCTGCCCGTGGACGACCGCGCCGTCCTCCCCGGTGTCCTCGATGATGCCGGGGACGCCGATGCCGATGCCGAGCAGCTCGCCGGGGGCGCCCTCGGCCGCCCGCAGCACCTCGGTGATCCCTTGACGGACGTGGTCGACGACGGCGTCGACGTCGTAACCGCGTGGCCCCAAGGGGCGCTCCGCGCGCGCCAGTTCGGTGAGGCCCAGGTCGAACAGCTCGACCCGGACCCGGGTTTCTCCGACGTCGACCCCGATCAGCCGTCCGCTGTCCGGCCGTACGCGCAGCAGCCGGCGTGGCCGGCCCGCGTCCGCGCCGACCACGCCCGCCTCCTCCAGCAGGCCGTCGGCCAGCAGCTCGGCCACGACGTTGCTGACGGATCCCGAACTGAGCCCGGTCGCCGGTCCCAGCGCGTACCGGCTCATGGGCCCGTCGAAATACAACCGTTGCAGAACGGCGCTGCGGCTCTCCCGCCGCAGGTCACGCACCGTACGGCCTCGCCGTCCCGCCACCTGGCCTCCCTGTTTCGCATCATTTTCGGGCCCGCGGGGGCGGCCGTCGCTGCCGCATCCCTTGACGAGCGTTTCTCATGAGGTTTAACTCACGTCCTAAATTAAGCCATGAGGGGCTCGGGGTGCCGGACGGGGTGCCGATCGCCGCGAGCCGCCCATGGGTTCGACTCCCGGAAAGGGACACCAGGAGCCATGCGCAGCATCCGAGCCGCGGCCGTAGGCGCCGTCACCATGTCTTTCGCCCTCGCGGCCACGGCCTGCGGGGGCGGTTCGTCCAGCGGCGGGGGCTCCGGCGACTCGCCGAAGACGCTCACCTACTGGGCCACCAACCAGGGCGCCAGCATCGCGATCGACCAGAAGGTCCTCCAGCCCGAACTCGACAAGTTCCAGAAGCAGTCCGGCATCAAGGTGAAGCTGGAGGTCGTGCCCTGGTCCGACCTGCTCAACCGGATCCTGACCGCGACCACCTCGGGCCAGGGCCCGGACGTGCTCAACATCGGCAACACCTGGAGCGCCTCCCTCCAGGCCACGGGCGCGCTGCTGCCGTGGGACGAGGGGAACTTCTCGAAGATCGGCGGCAGGGACCGCTTCGTGGACTCCGCGCTCGGCTCCACGGGCGTCCAGGGCAAGGACCCGGCCGCGGTACCGCTGTACTCGATGGCGTACGCGCTCTACTACAACAAGCGGATCTTCGCCGACGCCGGCATCACCAAGCCCCCGGCCACCTGGGACGAACTGATCGCCGACGGCAAGAAGATCGAGGCCAGTGGCAAGTCCGCGCTCGGCGCCGAGGGCGCCAACCTGTCGGAGAACATCCACCACGTCTTCGTCTTCGCCAAGCAGCACGGCGCCGACTTCTTCACCCCCGAGGGCAAGCCCGACTTCACCGGCACCAAGGTGGTCGACGCGGTCAAGCAGTACGTCGACCTGATGGCCAAGGACAAGATCATCCCCACCGGTGACGCGGAGTACGCGCAGAACCAGTCCGTCAGCGACTTCGCCAAGGGCAAGCAGGCCATGCTGCTGTGGCAGACCGCCGCCGCCAACCTCAAGAGCCAGGGCATGAGCGAGGACGCCTACGGCGTCGCCCCCGTGCCCGTGCGGTCCGGCGCCCCCGGCACCGGCGCCCAGACCAACTCGATGGTCGCCGGCATCAACATCGCCGTCTTCAAGAACAGCCACAACCTCGACGGCGCCACGAAGTTCGTGAAGTTCATGACCGGCGACGCCGAGCAGAAGATCCTCAACAAGGCCTACACCACCATCCCGCCGGTCAAGAGCGCCCAGGCCGACCCGGCGTTCGACGCCCCGGCCACCGCCGTGCTCAAGCAGACCCTCGCCACCAGCGCCGCCGCGCTGCCGCAGGTCGCGTCCGAGTCGCAGTTCGAGACGGCGGTCGGTACGGCCGTGAAGGACCTGTTCGCCGATGCCGCCGCCGGACGCGCGGTCACCACCGACTCGGTCCGGGCCAAGCTGGAGAAGGCCCAGCAGCAGATGCCGGCGGCCTGAACGCGATGACCACGACCACCACCGCCCGCAAGGAACCGGTGCGGCCGGTCTCCCCCGGTGCGGCGCGCGCCCCGCGCCGCACCGGGCGGGTCCGCCGCGTCTCACTGCCGTACCTGCTCCTCCTGCCCGCCCTGGTCCTCGAACTCCTCGTCCACCTGGTGCCGATGGTCATCGGCATCGTGATGAGCTTCAAGGAACTCACCCAGTTCTACATCCGTGACTGGGGCAGCGCCCCCTGGTCCGGCCTCGGCAACTACCGCATGTCGGTGGACTTCGACGCCCCCGTCGGCGAGGCCCTGCTGCACTCGTTCCTCGTGACCGTCGGCTTCACCCTGGCATCGGTCGGGCTGTGCTGGCTGACCGGCACCGCCGCCGCGGTCTTCATGCAGGGCGCCTTCCGGGGCCGCGGCCTGCTGCGCGCCCTGTTCCTGGTGCCGTACGCGCTGCCCGTCTACGCGGCCGTCATCACCTGGGTGTTCATGTTCCAGCACGACAACGGCCTGGTGAACCACGTCCTGCACGACCAGCTGCACGTCACCGACAAGCCGTCCTTCTGGCTGATCGGCGACAACAGCTTCTACGCCCTGCTGACCGTGTCCGTGTGGAAGGGCTGGCCGTTCGCCTTCCTCATCGTGACGGCCGGCCTCCAGAACATCCCCGGCGAGCTGTACGAGGCCGCCGCCCTCGACGGCGCGGGCGTCTGGCAGCAGATCCGCCGCATCACCCTGCCGTCGCTGCGCCCGGTCAACCAGGTGCTGGTGCTGGTGCTGTTCCTGTGGACGTTCAACGACTTCAACACGCCGTACGTGCTGTTCGGCAGGTCCGCCCCGGAGTCCGCCGACCTGATCTCGGTCCACATCTACCAAGCCTCCTTCGTCACCTGGAACTTCGGCACCGGCTCGGCCATGTCCGTCCTGCTGCTGCTGTTCCTGCTCGTCGTGACGGGCGGGTACCTGCTGCTCACCTCGCGCGGACGGAGGACCGCCGATGTCTAGCCCGAACTCACCGATGGCGGAACCCCGTTCGTTCGTCTGGGCCCGGCGGATCTTCCTCACCCTGCTCGCCGGTTTCGTGGCCGTCCCGGTGTACGTGATGGTCTCCAGCTCGCTGAAGCCCCTCGCGGACGTCACCGGCAAGTTCCGCTGGCTGCCCAGCGGGCTGACCGTCCGGCCGTACATCGACATCTGGTCGACTGTCCCGCTCGCCCGGTACTTCGTGAACTCGCTGATCGTGGCGGGCGCCGCGACCCTGTGCTCGGTCGTCATCGCGGTGTTCGCGGCCTACGCCGTCAGCCGCTACGACTTCCGCGGCAAGCGCGTCTTCACGGTCACCGTGCTGTCGACGCAGATGTTCCCGGGCATCCTCTTCCTGCTGCCGCTGTTCCTGCTCTACGTCAACATCGGCAACGCCACCGGCATCGCCCTGTTCGGCTCCCGCGGCGGGCTGATCCTGACGTACCTCACCTTCTCCCTGCCGTTCTCCATCTGGATGCTGATCGGCTACCTCGACTCGGTGCCGCGCGACCTGGACGAAGCGGCGCTCGTGGACGGCTGCGGCCCGCTCGGCGCCCTGCTCAGGATCGTCGTACCGGCCGCGGTCCCCGGCATCGTCGCGGTCGCCGTCTACGCCTTCATGACCGCGTGGGGAGAGGTCCTCTTCGCGTCCGTCATGACCAACGACACCACCCGCACCCTCGCCGTCGGCCTCCAGGGCTACTCCACCCTCAACGACGTCTACTGGAACCAGATCATGGCCGCCTCGCTGGTCGTCAGCGTGCCCGTGGTCGCCGGGTTCCTGCTGTTGCAGCGCTATCTCGTCGCCGGGCTGACGGCGGGCGCCGTCAAGTGACCCGCACCCCGCTTCCCGAAGGGACTCCCGTGTCCGAACGCATCGACCTCGCCGCCCTCCCGCACGACTTCCTGTGGGGTACCGCCACAGCGGCGTACCAGATCGAGGGGGCCGTCGCCGAGGACGGCAGATCCCCGTCGATCTGGGACACCTTCTCGCACACCCCCGGGAAGATCGCGGGCGGCGACAACGGCGACACCGCCTGCGACCACTACCACCGCTGGCGCGAGGACATCGGCCTGATGGGCCGGCTCGGCGTCAACGCCTACCGGATGTCCGTCGCCTGGCCGCGGGTGATCCCCGGCGGCACCGGCGAGGTGAACGCCAAGGGCCTCGCCTTCTACGACCGGCTGGTGGACGCCCTGCTGGAGGCGGGCATCACCCCGTCGGTCACCCTCTACCACTGGGACCTGCCGCAGACGCTCCAGGACCGCGGCGGCTGGCCCGAGCGCGACACCGCCCTCGCCTTCGCCGAGTACGCCTCCGCCGTCGCCGCCCGCCTCGGCGACCGCGTCACGCTCTGGGCGACCCTCAACGAGCCGTCCTGCTCGGCCTGGATCGGTCACCTGGAAGGCACGATGGCCCCCGGCTGGACCGACCTCACCGCCGCCGTGCGGGCCTCCTGCCACCTGCTCCTGGGCCACGGCCTCGCCACCCAGGCGATCCGCGCCGCCGCGCCCGGCGCCCAGGTCGGCATCGTCAACAACCTCTCCACCGTGCACCCGGCCACCGGCCGGCCCGAGGACCGGGAGGCGGCGCGCCGCCACGACGGCCACGTCAACCGCTGGTGGCTGGACCCGGTGCACGGCCGCGGCTTCCCGGCCGACATGGTCGAGACCTACGGCGTCGAACTCCCGCTGCGGGAAGGGGACCTGGAGACCATCGCGGCCCCGCTGGACTGGCTCGGCCTGAACTACTACTTCCCCGCCTACGTCGCCGACGACCCCGACGGCCCCGCCCCCCACGCCCGTTCCGTGCGCCGCCCGGACGTGCCGCGCACCGGCATGGACTGGGAGATCGACGCGAGCGGCATCGAGACGCTGCTGCTGCGCCTCACCGAGGAGTACGGCGCCCGGAAGATCTACGTCACCGAGAACGGCTCGGCCTACCCGGACGTGGTCCGCCCGGACGGCACCGTGGACGATGTCGAGCGCCAGGAGTACCTGGAGCGGCACCTCGCCGCCTGCGCCTCGGCGGCCCGCAAGGGGGCCCCGCTGGCCGGCTACTTCGCCTGGTCGCTGCTGGACAACTTCGAGTGGGCGTACGGCTACGCCAAGCGGTTCGGCCTGGTCCACGTCGACTACCGCACCCAGGTGCGCACCATCAAGGGCAGCGGACACCGGTACGCGGACATCGTCCGCGTCCACCGCGGCCGGGCACGCCGGGCCGCCTGAGCCCGGCCCGGACGGCCGGTGGGCGCGGGTACGGGAACCCGCGCCCACCGGTCCACACCCCGCAGGACCCCCGCACCGCCCCGGACGAACCCTGGACTGTCATGCACGCGCCAATCATCCATCCCCCGAGGAGAGCCGCATGCCATCCCGTATCCCGCGCACCCTGCTCGCCACGCTGACCACCGCGGCCCTGCTGGCCACCGGCCCCCTGCTGGCCACCCCCGCCCACGCCGCCGCCGTCGCCTGGGACACCGACCGCGCGGCCGGCGCCTACGCCGTGAACCCGGCCGCCGTCACCGCCTCCGGCAGCGAGAACGCCGGCACCGGGCCCGGCCTCGCCTTCGACGGCAACAGCGCCACCCGCTGGTCCAGCAACTTCGCCGACGACGCCTGGATCCGCCTCGACCTCGGCTCCACCCTCCGCATCGACCGGGTGAGCCTGGACTGGGAAGCCGCCTACGGCAAGCGCTACGTCCTGGAGGTGTCCGGGAACGGCACCGACTGGACCCCCTTCTACACCGAGACCGCCGGCACCGGCGGCTCCGTCACCACGTACACCCACCCGCAGGAGGTCACCGGCCGCTACGTCCGCCTGCGCGGCCTCGAACGCGCCACGCCGTACGGCTACTCGCTGTGGAGCTTCAAGGTCTACGGCGGCGAGCCGGCCCCCGCGTCGACGGCCCGCGCCAACCTCGCCCTCAACCACCCCGCCTACGCCAACTTCTACCAGGACGCGGGCCACTCACCGGCGTTCCTCACAGACGGCGGCTGGCCCGCCGATCTCAAGGGGGACTCGAGCCGCTGGTCGAGCGACTGGAACCAGGACCGCTGGGTCTCGGTTGACCTCGGCGCGCAGTCCACCATCGACACGGTGGACCTGTACTGGGAGTCGGCCTACGCCGTCGACTACCTCGTGCAGGTGTCCGACGACAACCGCACCTGGCGCACGGTGTACGAACCGTCCCCGGCCGACATCGCCGCCCGCCGCGCCGACGTCAAGGCCCCCGGTGACGCGGCGGGCCTGCACGACACGGTGAGACTGCCCTCCCCGGCCACCGGCCGCTACGTCCGCATGCTCGGCAAGGAACGCCGCTCCTTCTACAACCCCGCCCCCGCGACTGCCCAGTTCGGCTACTCCCTCTACGAGTTCCAGGTCTGGGGCACGGGCGGCAGCGCCGCGGCGGCCTACCCCGCCCTTCCCGCCGACCAGCCGGGCACGTACCGCACCACGTTCTTCGACGACTTCACCACCGCGAGCCTCGACCGCTCGAAGTGGCGGGTGGTCCGCACCGGCACCGAGATGGGCCCGGTCAACGGCGAGTCGCAGGCGTACGCCGACTCCACGGACAACGTCCTCACCCAGAACGGCAGCCTGATCCTCAAGGCGAAGTACTGCAAGGGCTGCACCCGCGCGGGCGGCGGCACCTACGACTTCACCTCGGGCCGCATCGACACCCACACCCACGCCGACTTCACCTACGGCAGGGTCAGCGCCCGCATGAAACTGCCCGTCGGCGACGGCTTCTGGCCCGCGTTCTGGCTGCTCGGCAGCAACGTGGACGACCCGTCCGTCTCCTGGCCGGCCTCCGGCGAGACCGACATCATGGAGAACATCGGCTACCCCGACTGGACCAGCACCGCCCTGCACGGCCCCGGCTACTCCGCCGACGGCAACATCGGCGCCCGCCAGACCTACCCCGACGGCGGCACCGCCGACCAGTGGCACACCTACGCCGTCGAATGGACCCCGACGGCGCTGCGCTTCTTCGTGGACGACCGCCAGGTCCAGGAGACGACCCGCAACAAGCTGGAGTCCACCCGGGGCCAGTGGGTCTACGACCACAACCAGTACGTCATCCTCAACCTCGCCCTCGGCGGCGCCTACCCGGCCGGCTGGAACAAGACCACCACCCCCTACTGGGGCCTGCCCCAGTCGAGCGTCGACAGGATCGCGGCCGGGGGAGTGCGGGCGGAGGTGGACTGGGTGAAGGTGGAGCAGAAGGGGTGACCGGGCCGTCCCGCGTGCCGGGCGTCCGTGGCCGGTCCCTCCGGCTCCCTCCTGCCGGATGCTGGTTAGGCTGATCATCTGATCGATCGGGGCCGACGCGACGGCGCCGGCAGGCATGGAGGCAACGGGGGATGGGCTACACACTGCCCAACTGGCTCGACGAGGTACTCGACTTCATCGGGATCAACTTCCCGAACGTGGATGAGGACGATTACCGCCACATGGCGGACGCCATGCGGGAGTTCGCGGACACGTTCGAGGGCCACGGCGGGGACGCACACGCGGCGTTCTCCCGGATCCTGTCCTCCTCCGAGGGCTGGGCCGTCGACGCGATGGAGGCGCACTGGAACAAGATCAAGGCGAGCCACCTGGAGAAACTCCCGGAACTCGCACGGCTCTTCGCGGACGCCTGTGACGTGCTCGCCGAGATCATCTTCTGGATGAAGACCAAGGCGGAGGCCGAACTGGCCGTCATGGCCGGGTCGGTGGGGCTGTCCATCGGGCTCGCCTGGGTGACCGGCGGCCTGTCGGCGGTGCTCGGCGCGGCCGAGATCACCGCGATGCGGCAGGCGGTCAAGCGGATCCTCGACGAGGCCGTGGACCGGATCGTCGACGAGGTGATCGCCAAGGTGACCGAGCCGGTCAACGCCAAACTGGAGGCGATGGTCGAGGACATGGTCCTCGACCTCGCGGAAGGCGCCTTCTCCATGCCGCCCGCCGACGGCGGAGACGGGCACGGGGGCGGTGGGCACGGCGGGATGCAGCTCGCCTCGGCCGGTGCGCCCGTGTCCTCCGGCGCCTCCGGCGGCGGAAGGGTCACCAGGATCGACCACCTCGAGTTCGAGGACGGCGCCGGCAAGGTCTCCCGGCACGGCGGTGAGCTGCACACCGCCGCGTCCTCACCCCTGGGACGGGTCAAGGGGGCGTTCGGCCGGAGCAAGGGCCGCGACCCCTTCACGCGGGTCTTCGACAGTGTGCTGCACGGTGCGATCACGGGCTCGGAGAAGGCCCTGAAGAAGATCTCCCACCACCTCACGGAAACAGTCCCCGACCGGGTGAAGGCCACCTCCCGCCTGCACAAGGGCATCGACCTGGACGTCCGCGACAGGCTCGACGCCGTCAACGGCCACAAGCGGGGCGGCGGCGACGGCGGACACACCCGCCCGGACGGCACGGGCAAGCGCCTGCCCGGATCGCTGAAGGACGCCCTGGCCAAGTCGCGCGAGAAGAGCGTCGCCCTGACCCGGCGCCGGTGCAAGACCGACCCGGTCGACGTCGCGAGCGGCGAGATGGTGCTGTCCCAGACAGACCTGGGCCTGCCGGGCGTCCTGCCGCTGGTGCTGCGGCGCACCCACATCTCCGGTTACCGCTACGGCCACTGCTTCGGACCGAGCTGGGCCTCGACGCTGGACGAGCGCCTGGAGCTGACGGGCAGCGGCGCGGTCTGGGCACGCGAGGACGGCTCGCTCCTCGTCTACCCCCGGGTGCCGGCCTTCCCGGACGATCCGGTCGATCCGGTCGAGGGCGAGCGCGTTCCGCTCACGTACGTCGACCGGAACGCGCTCGGCGAGGTCACCTACGCCACCACCGACCCGTACTCCGGTCACCAGCGCCGGTTCGTCGGCAGCCCCTACACCTCCGGTGGTCTGTACTGGCTCAGCGAGATCGAGGACCGCAACGGCAACGCCGTACAGATCGTCCGTGACGACGAGGGCCTGCCCGCGGCCGTCGTCCACGACGGCGGCTACGACGTGCGGGTGACCTGTGACCGGAGGAGCGGGCGCGTCGTGGCCCTCAGGCTGCGCACCGCCGACGGCCCGGTCCCGGTCGCCTCCTTCGGCTACGAGGACGGTGACCTGAGCGCGGTCACCTCCTTCTCCGACACCGTCGCGCTGCGCTTCAGCTACGACGACCAGCACCGGGTGACGTCGTGGACCGACCGCAACGGCCACACCTACGCCTATGTGTACGACGCGGCGGGCCGGGTCGTGGAGACGTCCGGTCCGGACGGCGCGCTCTCCTCACGCTTCGCGTACGACACCGCCGAGCGCGTCACCCGGTTCACCGACTCGACCGGTGCCGTCACCGTCACCCGGCTCAACGCCCTCGGCCAGACCGTCGCCGAGACCGACCCGCTCGGCCACACCGTCCACTTCGTGTGGGACCGCCACGACAACCTGCTGGAGCGCACCGACCAGCTCGGCAACACCGCCCGCTTCACCTGGGACGAGCGGGGCAATCTGACGGGGATCCGGTACCCGGACGGCACGGAGTCGACCACCCGCTACAACGGCCTCAACCTGCCGGAAGAGGTCACCGGGGCCGACGGCACGACCTGGCGCCAGGCCTTCGACGAGCGCGGCAACCGCATACGGATCACGGCGCCGGACGGCACCGAGACGCACTTCTCCTACGACGCGCGCGGCGCGCTGCGCAGCCTGACCGATCCGACCGGCGCGACCGAGCGCCTCACCTGCGACGCGGCAGGTCTCGTGCTCTCCCGCACCGACGCCCTCGGCCACACCGCGTCCGTGGAGCGCGACGCCTTCGGCCGGCTCGTCCGCGCCACCGCCCCCGGCGGCGCGACCACCTCCCTGGAGTGGCTTCCCCAAGGGTGGCTCGCCCGGCGCGTCGCACCGGACGGCGCGGAGGAACGCTGGACCTGGGACGCGGAGGGCAACTGCACGTCGCACACCGGACCCACCGGCGCCGTCACCCGCTTCGAGTACACGCACTTCGACCGGCTCGCCGCCCGCACCGGCGCGGACGGCGCCCGGTACTCGTTCGCGTACGACACCGAGCTGCGCCTCACCGAGGTCCTCAACCCGCAGGGTCTGAAGTGGAGTTACACCTACGACCCGGCCGGCAACCTGACGTCCGAGTCCGACTTCGACGCACGCACGGTCACGTACGAGTACGACCCGGTGGGCCGGCCCGTCGCGCGCACGACACCGCTCGGCACCCGGATCACCAGCGAGTACGACGTGATGGGCCGCGTCACCGCGAAGGACGTGGCAGGCCGGCGCACCCACTGCACGTACGACGCGGCCGGCCGCGTCAGCTCGCTGACCTCACCCACCTCCACACTGACGCTGGAGCGTGACGTGGTCGGCCGGGTCGTCGCCGAGACCGTCGACGGGCGCACCACCCGGTTCGGCTACGACGCCGCCGGACGCCGCACCACCCGCACCACGCCCACCGGCGCCGTGGCACGATCGGCCTATGACGAGGTGGGCAACCGCACGGCGCTGCTCGCCGACGGCCACACCCTGACCTTCACCCATGACGCGTGGGGCAAGGAGCTGACCCGCAGCTTCGGAACCGCCGAGGCACCGGTCACCCTCACCTCGGGGTGGAACGAGAGGGGCCGACTGACCTCGCAGCTGCTGACCGCCGGCGGCCGGACCCTGCGCGCCAGGGCGTACGGCTACCGGGCCGACGGCTGCCTGGAGCGAATATCCGACGAACTGAGCGGCACGAGCCGCGGCTTCGGCCTCGACCCGGTCGGCCGCCCCCTGCGCGTCACGGCCGAGAACTGGTCGGAGGCGTACGCGTACGACAGCGCCGGCAACGAGATCAGTGCCGAGTGGCCCGACCGGGCCGCGCGCACGGAGGGCCGCGGTGAGCGCACCTACGAGGGCACCAGGGTCCTGACCGCCGGGCGGGTCCGCTACGCGTACGACGCCGCGGGCCGCACCACCCTGCGTCAGAAGACGCGGCTCTCGAGGAAGCCGGACACCTGGCGCTACACCTGGGACGAGGAGAACCGCCTCGTCGCCTGCGTCACCCCGGACGGCACCCGGTGGACGTACGCGTACGACCCGCTGGGGCGGCGCACGGCCAAGCACCGCCTGGCCGACGACGGGCGCACCGTCGTGCACTCCGTCCACTTCACCTGGGACGGCACCCGGCTGGCCGAGCAGACGGACACGGCCCACCACATCACCACCACCTGGGACTACGAGGGCCACCGGCCGCTGACCCAGCTCGAACGCCGCATCGGCCCCGGGCAGGAGCCGCGGGACGAGGTCGACGCACGCTTCTTCGCGATCGTCACCGACCTGGTGGGCGCACCCAGCGAACTCGTCGACGAGCGGGGCGTGATCGCCTGGCGCGGCCGGTCCACCGTCTGGGGCGCCACGAGCTGGAACCGGGACGCGACGGCGTACACACCGCTGCGCCTGCCCGGACAGTACGACGACGCGGAGACCGGCTTCTACTACAACTACCAGCGCCACTACGACCCGGACACCGCGCGCTACGCCAGCCCCGACCCGCTCGGCCTCGGCCCGGCGCCCAACCCGGTCGCGTACGTCACGAACCCGCACACCCGGATGGACCCCGAGGGCCTCATAGCCAAGGGGTGCACGGAGAACGGCGGCTGGTACAGCGGACTCCAGCCCGCGAACCTCCTGGACGACGACAAGAACCGCGTCAATCCCGTCGACCAGGAGATCAACCACATCCCCGCGAAGGCGTCGTACTCCCACCTCGACATGCCCGGGTTCCGGACGAACAGGAACGGGGGCGGCGCCGGCATGGGCCCCGCGATCCGTATGGACGCCGCGGACCACCGGGAGCTGACGAGCACGGGTTCCAGCAGGGAGAGCGATGCGTGGCGCGCGAAACAGCGGCAGTTCATCGACGCCGGGCGCTGGGACGAGGCCATGAAGATGGACATCGACGAGATCCGTGAGCTGTACGGCGACAAGTACGACACGCACATCAAGGACATGGTCGACAGCCTGAAGAACAACAGGAAGTTCCAGGCCATGCTGGAGAAGAAGGGCTGGACGATAAACTACGACATCCTGAAATGACGAGCCGGTACGGACCGAGGGGTTGGCGATGGATCTGGTACTCGACCCGCCGCGCGGAGTCGCGCCGATCCTGCTGGGCATGACGCTCGACGAGGCACTCGCCGCGGTGCCCGACTGGGGGGAGCCCCGCGTGCTGCGCCGCCCCAGCCGGAATTCGGCGAAGGCGTCCTGGACCCTCGACCACGTCGGCGTACAGGCCCTGGCCGAGGGCGGCGGCCACGTCACGGCGATCGAGCTGTGGTGGCCCGGTGAGGGCCGCACGTCCGGCACGCGCGTCCTGCTCGACGGGGACGAGGTGTTCACCACCCCCGCCGAGGACCTCTTCCGGCGTGCCGCCGCCCGGGGCTGGACGGTCGACACCTCGCAGCCGGAGTACCCCGTGATCCCCGGGGTGTCGCTCGGTTTCACCCGGCAGACCTCGCAGGAGGTCGAACGGGACGCCGACGGCCTGCCGAGGTACGTCACCTCGGTCCTGGTGGGCGGCGAGGACTACTACGACTACCGGTACACCCAGCAGGGCTGACTCTGTCGACCGGCGTGTGAACGTCCGTCGGCGCACGGGGAAGCGGTCCGAGAGCGGGCCGGGAGCCTCCGTGCGCCCTCAGCGCGTCGCCAGCTCCAGCACCATCGGCTCGGCCACCGCCCGGTCGGTCACCGCTTCCTCGGTGACCGTCCGCGCGTTCCGCCACAGCCACACCACGTCCCGCCCGAAGGACCACACCAGCGACCCCAGGGCCAGCAGCACGACCGCGAGGTTCGCCGGAGGCGGCAGCAGTTGCGCGCCCGCCACCAGCAAGCAGATCCCCTGGAGCGCCGCCACCGTCTTGCGGGCGAAGGACGGGGGCAGGGGGGCGTTCAGCCAGGGGGCCAGCCGGGCCGCGGCGACGAACGCGTAGCGCATGCCGCCGATCAGCAGCACCCACGGGCCGAGGCGCGTGGACACGTACACGCTCAGCACCAGGATGAGGAACGCGTCGACCTCCATGTCGAAGCGCGCGCCCAGCGCGGAGGACGTGCCGGTGCGGCGGGCCACCTTGCCGTCCACGCCGTCCAGCAGCAGCGCCACGGCGGTCAGGGCGGCCATCAGGGTCACCGGCGGCGCGCTCTCGAAGGAGTCCGCGACCAGCGCCGTCACCCCGCCGACCAGGGTCGTCCGGCCGAGTGTGACCCGGTTGGCGGGCCCGAAGGAGCTGAGCCGGGAGCGGTGCAGGGCGCGGGAGAGGACCGCCCAGGTGGCGAACGCGAAGGCCAGCCCCGTCAGCCAGCCGGCCGGCCCCATGCCGATCGCCGAGCCGAGCAGGGCCAGCAGCAGGATCTGCACGCCCGCTCCCACAGCGGTCTCCTGCTGGAGCCTCGCGTCATACGTGTTGTTCAGGGCCACCGCACATCCTCCGGCCGAGTGACAGAGTCGATCAACGCCGCGTACTCTGCGCGGCCTGTGCACATCTCGGTACGTGAACAACTTCCCGATCGTTCAGGAGGATGCCGATGAACCGGTCGGCCCGCGCTTTCTGGCTCCGCTCGCCAGGCCAGGGAGAACTGCGTGACGTCACCCTCACCGGACCCGCCGACGGCGAGGTCCTGGTGCGCACGCTGTACTCCGGGATCAGCCGGGGCACGGAGACGCTCGTCTTCCGCGGCGGAGTGCCCGCGAGCCAGCACGCCGCGATGCGGGCACCGTTCCAGGAGGGCGACTTCCCGGGCCCGGTGAAGTACGGCTACCTCAACGTCGGCGTCGTGGAGGAGGGACCGGCCGACCTGACCGGGCGCACCGTCTTCTGTCTCTATCCGCACCAGAGCCGTTACGTCGTTCCGGTGAGCGCGGTCACCGTGGTACCCGACCGGGTACCCGCCGAACGGGCCGTGCTCGCCGGCACCGTCGAGACCGCCGTGAACGCCCTGTGGGACGCGGCACCGCTCATCGGCGACCGGATCGCGGTGATCGGCGGCGGCATGGTCGGCTGCGCGGTGACCGCGCTGCTCGCCCGCTTCCCGGGTATCCGCCTCCAGCTCGTCGACGCCGACCCCGGCCGCGCGAAGACCGCCCGGGCACTCGGCGTGGACTTCGCCGCGCCCGCCGACGCCCTCGGCGACTGCGACCTCGTCGTGCACGCCAGCGCCACCGGGGCGGGCCTCGCCCGGGCCCTCCAACTCCTCGCCCCGGAGGGCACCGTCGTGGAGCTGAGCTGGTACGGCGACCGGAGCGTGGCCCTGCCGCTCGGCGAGGCCTTCCACTCCCGCCGGCTCACCGTGCGCAGCAGCCAGGTCGGCACCGTCTCCCCGGCCGCCCGGGCGGGCCGCACCTACGCCGACCGGATGGCGCTCGCCCTGGACCTGCTCGCCGACCCGGCGCTGGACGCGCTCGTCACCGGGGAGAGCGCCTTCGAGGAACTGCCGTCCGTGCTGCCGCGACTGGCCTCCGGCTCGATCCCGGCCCTGTGCCACCGGATCCGGTACACCGACACCGGCCTGACCTGAGAAAAGAGTGAGTCACGGCTGAACACGGGGAAGCGAGGAGCCGTACTACACCACATCCCCCGGCGGGCAAGGGCGGGGGACCAGACGCGCCGCACCTGGAGGGTCGTCCGTTGTTCAGCATCACCGTCCGCGATCACATCATGATCGCCCACAGCTTCCGCGGCGAAGTGTTCGGACCCGCGCAGCGACTGCACGGCGCCACGTTCCTCGTCGACGCGACGTTCCGCCGCGAACAGCTGGACGAGGACAACATCGTCGTCGACATCGGCCTGGCCACGCAGGAACTGGGCGCCGTCGTCGCCGAACTGAACTACCGCAACCTCGACGACGAACCCGACTTCGCCGGCGTCAACACCTCCACCGAGTTCCTCGCCAAGGTCATCGCCGACCGGCTCGCCGACCGCGTCCACCGGGGCGCCCTCGGCGAGGGCGCCCGGGGCCTGCACGGCATCACCGTCACCCTGCACGAGTCGCACGTCGCCTGGGCGAGTTACGAGCGTGACCTGTGACCGGCCTGACCGTGCGGCCGGCCCGCCTGACGTACGTCCCCGCGCAGCACACCCCCGCCGAGAACGCCGGAATCATCCCCATGTCCCTGCGCACCGTGCACTTCGTGATGCCGGGCGGCGTCGACGACCCGGCCGCGCCCAGCGGCGGCAACGCCTACGACCGCCGGGTCTGCCTGGACCTGCCCGGCTTCGGCTGGCAGGTCACCCGGCACCCCGTCCCCGGCCCCTGGCCCCACCCGGACGGCGCCGCCCGCGACCGGCTCGCCCGCACCCTGCGGGACCTGCCGGACGACGCCGTCGTCCTGCTCGACGGCCTCGTCGCCTGCGGCGTCCCGGAGACCGTCCTGCCCGAGGCCGGACGCCTGCGGCTCGCCGTCCTCGTCCATCTGCCGCTCGGTGACGAGACCGGCCTGGACCCGGCCGTCGCCGCCGGCCTGGACACCCGCGAGCGGACGGTGCTGCGGGCGGTGCCCGCGGTGATCGCCACCAGCGACTGGGCGGTCCGCCGGCTCGTCTCCCATCACGGACTCGCCCCCGGCCGGGTGCACGTCGCCGCGCCCGGCGCCGACATCGCGCCCCTCGCCCCCGGCACCGACGGCGTCTCCCGGCTGCTGTGCGTGGCCGCCGTGACCCCGCGCAAGGGCCAGCACCGCCTGGTGGAGGCGCTCGCGGCGGTACGGGACCTGCCGTGGACCTGCGAGTGCGTCGGCGGCCTCGGCAGCGACCCCGAATACGTGGCCCGCCTGCGCAGGCTGATCGCCCGGCACGGCCTCGGCGACCGCCTGCACCTGACCGGCCCGCGCTCCGGCGCCGCCCTCGACGCCTCCTACGCCGCCGCCGACCTGATGGTCCTCACCTCCTACGCCGAGACGTACGGCATGGCGGTCACCGAGGCCCTCGCCCGCGGCATCCCGGTCCTCGCCACCGATGTCGGCGGCCTGCCCGAGGCCGTCGGCCGCGCCCCCGACGGCTCAGTGCCCGGCATCCTCGTCCCGCCCGAGAACCCGGCGGCGCTCGCCGCCGAACTCCGCGGCTGGTTCGGCGAACCCGACGTACGCCGCCGCCTCAAGGCCGCCGCGCGAAGCCGCCGCGCCGCGCTCGACGGCTGGGCCACCACCGCCCGCAGCCTGGCCGGAGTCCTCCAGCGACTCCCCGAAGCACCGAGGACGACGCCATGACCCGCCCGGACACCGACACCGGTGCAGGTGACAAGGGGGCCGAGGCGGCCCGGGGCGCGGTCATCGCCGGGGCCGGGCCCGTCGTCCGGGCCGGTGAGCGCGCCACCGTACGGCTGCGCGACGGCGACCCGGAGGACGGCCCGCGGTACGCGCCCGAGTGGCTCCAGCTGCGGGAGCCCGCCGACGCGGCGGCCCGCGCGGCCGACCTGCTCGACCCGCTGCGGATCCGGCTGGCCGAGGGGCCGGTCACCGCGGGCGGACTCGCCGTGCACGACCTGGGCTGCGGCACCGGCTCGATGGGCCGCTGGCTCGCGCCCCGCCTCGACGGCGCCCAGCACTGGATCCTGCACGACCGCGACCCCTACCTGCTGCACTTCGCCGCCGTAGCCTCTCCGCGCTCCGCCGCCGACGGCAGCGGCGTCACGGTCGAGACCCGGCGCGGTGACGTGGCCCGGCTCACCCCGGACGCGCTGTCCGGAGCCTCGCTGGTGACGGCCTCCGCGTTGCTCGACGTCCTCACCCGGGAGGAGATCGAGAACCTGGCCGACGCCTGCGCCGGCGCCGGCTGCCCGGCCCTGCTCACCCTCTCCGTCGCCGGCCGCGTCGAACTCACCCCGGCCGACCCGCTGGACACCGGGATCGCGGACGCGTTCAACGCCCACCAGCGGCGCGGCGGGCTGCTCGGCCCGGACGCGGTCACCGTGGCCGGCGAGGCGTTCGCCGCGCGCGGGGCGACGGTCCGGGTGCACCCGAGCCCGTGGCGGCTCGGCCCCGGGGAGGCCGCGCTGACCGGGCAGTGGCTGCGCGGCTGGGTGGGCGCGGCCGTCGAGCAGCGGCCGGAGCTGCGGGACCGCGCCGAGCGCTACCTGGACGCCCGGCTCGCCGCCTGCGAGGCCGGTGAGCTGCGGGTCACCGTCCACCACACCGACCTGCTGGCCCTGCCCCGGCCGACGGGCGGCCCCGCATGAACGCGCGGCCGGCCCCCGTGGCGGGCGCCGGCACCCGCGCCCGTACGACATCCACGGCCCCGGCCCGCCCCCACGTGGCCGAAGCACCCCCCGCGGGCACACACCCGCCACGCCCACGCCCGGCGCCACCTGCCCCGGCCCCCTCTGTCGGGGTGCCTGCCGCGGGCACGCCCGACCCGGTCCCGGCACCCCCGCCCGCACGCTTCACCGGGGTGCCTGCCGCGGGCACGCCCGGCACCGCCCCGGCACCCGTCCCCACCACCGGGTCCGGCGGCACCCCGGCACCCGTCCCCGCACAACCCCCCGCGCCCCGGCGCCCCGTCGCGCGCCTTCTGCGGAGCCAGGCCGGGACCTGCGCCGGCGCGGTCATCCTCGGTGTCCTACTGTGGCGGCTCGGTACCGGTGTGCTGGTGGACGGACTGCGGCGGATCGACGCGGTGACGGTGCTGGCCGCGCTGGGCATCGGCGTGGTCACCACGGTGTTCAGCGCCTGGCGCTGGCAACTGGTCGCGCGGGGGTTGCGGTTGCGGCTGCCGCTCGGTGCCGCCGTCGCCGACTACTACCGCGCGCTGTTCCTGAACGCGGCGCTGCCCGGCGGCATCCTGGGCGATGTGCACCGGGCGGTCCGGCACGGGCGGAGCGCGGGGGACGTGCGGCGCGGCGTGAAAGCGGTCGTCCTGGAGCGGGTCGCGGGGCAGATCGCGATGGCCGTGACCGCCGCGGTGGTGCTGCTGACCCTCCCGTCCCCGGTGCGCGCCGAGGCCCGCGCCTTCGCCCCGCTCATGGTGCCGGCCGTGGCGGGGGCGGCCGCCGTCGTCGTCGCCCTCCGGATGAACCGGGCGCCGGCCGGCCGGGGCGGGGCGCTGCGCCGTGTGCTCGGCGAGGCCCGCCGTGGCCTGGCGTCCCGGCAGAGCGGGCCGGGGGTCGCGCTGTCCTCCGCGGCCGTCCTCGCCGGGCATCTGCTGATGTTCGTCGTGGCGGCCCGGGTCGGCGGCTCGGCCGCCCCCGTGGCGGTGCTGCTGCCGCTCGCGGTGCTCGCCCTGCTGGCCATGGGCCTGCCGGTGAACGTCGGCGGATTCGGCCCCCGCGAGGGGGTCACCGCGTGGGCGTTCGGCGCGGCGGGCCTCGGCGCGGACACCGGGGTCGCGGTCGCCGTCGTCTACGGCGTACTGAGCTTCGTCGCGAGTCTGCCGGGCGCCGCCGTACTCGTCCTGCGCTGGTACGAGGGTCTGCGCGGCCCGGCCGCCGCGCGGGAGCCCGACCCCGCGCCGGGCACCGGACACCTGCCGGCCGGGGCCACCCCCACGGGTCCCGGCCGGCAGGCTCCCGCGCCCGACTACTCCTGTCCCGTGGCCGCGGTGAGCAGCGCGAAATACGGTGCGAAGGATTCCGTGAGGCTCGCCAGGAGTTCCTTTCCCTTTTCCGCCGAACCCAGGGAGGGGCGGCCGATGACACCCGATTCGGTATAGGCGGACATTCCCACGGTGAGCAGATGACGGCGGTCGTCGGCGGTGAAATCGGCCGACTCGTTACCAGGGCGGACGAATTCGGGGTGAGCGTGCAGCAGAATCGATGTCTCGATCTCTCCCGCGTGCATGTCGGTGAGCAGCGAGGTGACCACCCCGGCCTGTTGCCGCGCGTCCTCCCAGTCCTCGCCGGCGGGGAACAGCGCCATCCGTTCGCCCCGCGCGGAGGCCTCCTGGACGACGTTGCCGAGCACGTAGTTGCCGCCGTGTCCGTTGACCACGACGAGCGCGCCGACGCCGGAGCGGCGCAGCGACGCCGCGATGTCGGTGATCACCGCGTGGAGGGTCACGGCGGAGATGCTGACGGTTCCCGGCCAGGCCGCGTGCTCGTGCGAGCAGGAGATCGTCACCGGCGGAAGGAGATGCACCGGGTACGCGGCGGCGATCTCCCGCGCCACGGCGCAGGCGACGAGCGTGTCGGTCGCCAGCGGCAGGAACGCGCCGTGCTGTTCGAAGCTCCCGACCGGAAGGACCGCGACCTGTGCTGACGCGTCCGCCCCCCGCGCCCGTACGTCCTCCGTGGTGTCCGTCGGCATCACGCCGCTCGCCACTTCGTATGCCGCTGCGCGGGCGCCCGAACCACTCATCTCGTCCACGGCCTTTCGTCTCTGCATAGGAATCAGATCATGACAGAAAACACCGGCGTCAACATCGGCGTACTCGGCAAGAAGTCCCCGCCGCGGTCGGGTGCGGAGCGCGTCGTGAATGCGCCGCTGCCCACGGTGTACGGGCAATTCCAGGCGATCGGCTACCTGGACCACGACCGTGGTGACGAGCAAGTGGCCCTGGTGCACGGTGAGATCGGCACCGACAGGGTGCTGGTGCGGCTGCACTCGGAGTGCCTGACCGGGGACGCGTTCGGATCCCGGCACTGCGAGTGCGGTGATCAGCTGGAGGCCGCACTGCGCGCCGTGGTCGCCGAAGGCAGCGGCATCGTCGTCTACTTGAGGGGGCACGAGGGCCGCGGCATCGGTCTGCTCGCCAAGCTGCGGGCGATGGCCCTCCAGGCGGAGGGCCTGGACACGGTGGAGGCGAACCTCGCGCTGGGCCTGCCCGTCGACGCCCGGGACTACGGCGTCGCCGCGGAGATCCTGCGCGACCTCGGGGTGCGCTCGGTGCGGCTGATGTCCAACAACCCGCGCAAGCGGGAGGCCTTGGTGCGGCACGGCATCCAGGTGGCCGAGCAGGTGCCGCTGCTGATCGAGCCGTGCGAGAGCAACATCACCTATCTGCGGACCAAGCGGGAGCGGATGGACCACCATCTGCCGCATCTGGACGCCGTCGCCCACGGTTCGTGACACCCGGGCAGGGTGCCGCCCCCCGGAACGGGACACCCGCCGCCGGCTCGGGCTCGCCGGGCCGCCGGCGGTCAGTCCGCCAGCGCCTCGTGCACCAGCCGCCGCAGCTCGGGGAAGACCTTCAGCGTCTTCGGGCGTACCTGGCTCATGAACTGCACCGTCAGGTCGTGAGCCGGGTCGACCCAGAACGCGGTGGTGGCCACGCCGGTCCAGCCGTAGGTGCCCAGGTGTGAGGGGACCGGGGTGCGGGCGGGGTCGACGACCACGGAGACGTTGAAGCCGAACCCGAGGCCGTCGTTGCCCGGTTCCCGGTGGACCGGGGCGCCGCAGGAGCGGATGGTCGCGCCGCCCGGCAGGTGGTTGCGGGTCATCAGGGCCACCCACTGCGGCGACAGCAGCCGTACGCCGTCCAGTTCGCCGCCCCGGCGCAGCATCTCCATGAACCGGTGGAAGTCGTGGGCGCTGGAGACCAGGCCGCCGCTGCCGGACAGGAACCGGGGCCGGCCGCGCACCGGCAGTCCCGGCACCGGCTCGATGCCGCCGTCGTCCGTCTCGCCGTACAACTCGGCCAGCCGGCCGGCCTGTTCCGGCGTGACGTGGAAGCCGGTGTCGGTCATGCCGAGCGGGCCGAGGATGCGGTCACGGAAGAATGCGTCCAGCGGCTGCCCGGAGACGACCTCGATCACCCGGCCCAGCACATTGGAGGCGACCGAGTAGTTCCACTCGGTGCCCGGGTCGGCCTGGAGCGGCATCCGCGCGTACAGCTCGACGGTCTCGGCGAGCCCGGCGCCGGGCGGCACCGAGTACTCCAGCCCCGCCTCCCGGTAGAGGGCGTCCACGGGGTGGCGGTGGTAGAAGCCGAAGGTCAGGCCGGCGGTGTGGGTGAGCAGATGCCGGATCAGGACGGGTCCGGCGGCCGGCCTGGTGCGCACGCCGGCACCCGCCCCGCCCTCGTACACCCGGGGGGCGGCGAACGCGGGCAGATGACGGTCCAGGGGGTCGTCCAGGGACAGCCGGCCGTCCTGGGCCAGCAGCAGTACCGCGACCGCGGTGACGGGTTTGGTCATCGAGTAGATCCGCCACAGCGTGTCCGGCTCGACCGGCAGCCCGGCCGCCACGTCCCGCAGTCCGTACGTGGTCAGGTGGGCGACACGGCCGCCGCGGGCCACGGCCAGCAGACAGCCGGGCAGGCGTCCCTCGTCGACGTGGCGGGCGAAGTGCCGGTCGAGGCGCTCCAGGGCCGCGGCGTCCAGACCCGCTTCCTCCGGTCCGATGTCCTGTCGCAGCCGTGCCATCACTCTCTCCTCCGCTCGCGTCGCCGTCCGGGGCGCGGCCCGGCGGTCTTCCTCCGGGGGCGCGCCCGCTTCTCATCGTCGCGCAGGACCACCCGAGGGGACCGGCTTGCCCGGGAGATCCGGGGACAGGCGCGACGCCGGGCAGCGCGCGGGCCGGCGCCGGCGCACACACGGCCACGGTCGCCGGCACGGGCGGTGCCGGCCCGGTCCCCGCGCCCAGCAGCGCGGTCGGCCCCGGCCACGCCGACGGCGGGCCCGACGGTCAGCGCGGTCCGCTGCAAGCCGCCCGCCACTGAGGCCCCGGCCGGACGGTCACGTGGGTGGCCGCCGCCATTATCGCGCCGAACCCGCCGCCCAGCAGGGCGAACCCGCACGCGAGGGCGGCCGCACGGCGCCCCGGCCGGTACCGCAACCCCGAGCGCGCGCAGCGCCGTCGCCCCGGCTTCCGCCGGCCGGGAATGCGCGCACCGCTGCCGTGAGTTGATCCGGATATGACTCAGGACACCCCGCAGGACGCGCTGCTCGCCCTGCTCTCTGAAGGTCACGGCGGCGTGCTGGTCACGCTTCGTCGCGACGGCCGTCCCCAGCTGTCCAACGTCAGCCACGCCTACGATCCGGACGAGCGGGTCATCCGGATCTCGGTCACCGACGACCGGGCCAAGACCCGCAACCTGCGCCGCGACCCGCGTGCCTCGTACCACGTGACCAGCGCCGACCGCTGGGCGTACACCGTCGCCGAGGGCACCGCGGAGCTGACGCCGGTCGCCGCCGACACGCACGACGCGACCGTCGAGGAACTGGTCCGGCTCTACCGGGACGTCATCGGCGAACACCCGGACTGGGACGACTTCCGGGCCGCGATGGTGCGCGACCGCCGTCTGGTCGTACGGCTGCGTGTCGAGCGGGCGTACGGCGTGTCCCGGAGCTGACCGCGCGCCGTACGGCCGCGGCTCACGGCGACCCGGCGGTCCGCGCCTCGATCGCCCGCAGCACGGCGACCATGTCCGCGCCGCCGTGGCCCTGGGCCACCGTCTCCTCGAACAGGGAGTGACAGACGTCGAGGAGCGGTGAGGCCAGGCCTGCCGTGCGTGCCGCCTCGGCGATCAGCCGGTTGTTCTTGAGCACGTCCAGTGCCGCCGCCTGGACGGCGAAGTCCCGCTCGCGCAGCTTGGGCGCCTTCATCCGGGAGACCCCGCTGGCCATCGGGCCCGCATCCAGGACCTCCAGGAACAGCCCGCGGTCCAGGCCCTGCCGCTCGGCGAAGTGGAACGCCTCGGCCAGCCCGGTGACCTGGGTGATCAGGAACAGGTTCACGGACAGCTTCATCAGCAGCGCGCCCGGCGCCGGCCCGCACACGAACGTCTCCCGGCACATCGGGGCCAGCAGCGGCCGTACGGCGGTCACGGCGTCCTGCTCCCCGGCGAGCAGGGCCACCAGCTGCCCCTGTTCCGCCGGCACCCGGGACCCGGAGACGGGTGCCTCGACGTACCGGCCGCCCGCGGCGTGGATCTCGGCCTCCAGCGCGTGGGAGTACTCCGGGGAGGTCGTGCCCATGTGGACGACGGTCCGGCCCGCGACCCGCCCGGCCAGCGCGGGCGTGCCACGGCCGAGGACCTCGTCCACCGCGGCCCCGTCGGCGAGCATCAGCAGTACCGTCTCCGCGCGCGCGAACACCTCGCCGGGGTCCGCGGCGACCTCGGCGCCGGCCGCGCGCAGCTGCGCGGCGCGCTCCTGGGTGCGGTTCCACACCACCAGGTCGGTGCCGGCGGACGCCAGGCGCAGGGCCATGGGCCGGCCCATCACTCCGAGACCGATGAAACCGACCGGCATGAGCCCGCCCTCCGCCGCCGCGAACCTGCTATGACAGCGGTCATAGTAGCGTGCGTTATGACGATGGTCATAGAGTGGGGGACCGGGGACCGGAGGTGGAGATGGCACAGGCGCGGCGCGGTCCGCGGGAACGGATGGTCTTCAGCGCGGCCCAGCTCATCCGGCGCGACGGGGTCGCCGCGACCGGCATGCGCGAGGTCGCCGCGCACGCCGGCGCACCGCGCGGCTCCCTCCAGCACTACTTCCCCGGCGGCAAGGAACAGCTCGTCAACGAGGCGGTCGAGTGGGCCGGCCGGTACGCGGGCAGGCGCATCGCCCGGTTCCTCGCGGCCCTGGACCAGCCGGCGCCCAGCGGGCTGTTCGCGGCCATGGCCGCGCAGTGGACCGACGAGTACGGCCGGGACGGCTTCGCGGCGGGCTGCCCGGTCGCCGCCGCCACGGTCGACCGCGCCTCCTCGGACGGCTCGACCCGCCAGGCCGTGGCCGCCGCGTTCACGGCCTGGAGCGGCCCGCTCGCCGCGGCGCTGACGGACCTGGGCGTGCCCGCCGCACGGGCCGGGTCACTGGCCACCCTCATGATCAGCACCCTGGAGGGCGCCATCCTGATGGCGCGCGCCGAGCGGGACGTACGGCCCCTGACCACCGTCGTCCGGGAACTCGGCCCACTGCTCGACGCGGCGGTGGACCCCGCCGGGTGAGGGCGCCGAGCGGGGCCGGCCAGGTGGCGGGGGACCGGTGCGCGTCGGCGTCAGCCCGGCGTCCGCTCCGCCGCGAGGTAGGCGATCACCATGTCGGAGAGCATGGCCCGGTAGTGCGCGCGCTGCGCCGGATCCATCAGGTCCCGGCCGAACAGGGTGCCGAAGGTATGCCGGTTGGCGACCCGGAAGAAGCAGAACGACGTGATCACCGCGTACAGGTCGACCGCGTCCACGCCGGCCCTGAACACCCCGGAGTCCCGCCCGGCGGCGAGGACGCGGCGGATCACGTCGAGCACCGGCGAACCGGACCGGCCGAGCCGCCCGGAGGCCGCGAGGTGCCCGGCGCCCTGGACGTTCTCGATGCCGACCAGGCGGACGAAGTCCGGGTGCCGCTCGCAGTGGTCGAAGGTCAGCTCGGCCAGCCGCCGGATGGCCGCGACCGGGTCCAGGCGCTCGACGTCCAGTTGCTGCTCGGCGTCCCGGATCAGCCCGTACGCCCGCTCCAGCACGGCCGTGAACAGCTGCTCCTTGCCGCCGAAGTAGTAGTAGATCATCCGCTTCGTGGTGCGGGTGCGGGCCGCTATCTCGTCGACCCGGGCGCCGTCGTAGCCGGCCCGGGCGAACTCGCGCGTGGCCACGTCGAGGATCTCGGCCCTGGTCCGGGCGGGGTCGCGCGGCCGCCCGCCGGGCCCTGCCGGTTCTTCGACGCTGGTCATCGGGTTCCTTCGGGCCGTGGGGAGCCGGGGCGGGGTGCGCGTGCGGGTGCCGGTGATTGTAGAAGCGGGGCGCGGCCGCCCGGCGGCCGGGCACCCGGCGCGCGGCGTCACTGGCGGCTCACCGTGCGGGTGACGCCGGCGACCACGGTCGTCGCCAGGATCCAGCCGGTGAGCACCAGGACGTAGGCGAGGACCTGGTACCCGCCGCGCGGCGCGAACGCCGAGTCCTGCCCGAAGGAGATCACCGGCAGCAGCAGGTCGAGCGTGTAGAACACCGGATGGAACGGCGGTGCCTCGCCCGCGTTCAGCGGTTGCGGGTGGTGCAGCGCGAAGGCGGCGGAGCCGAGGGCCAGCAGCGACAGCAGCCAGCCGGCGGCGCGCAGCGGACGGAACCCGTAGCCGACGGCGACGTCCTGCACCAGGCCCCAGACCCGGCCGTACCAGGGCAGGGTGCGGCGGTGCCGGCGCTGCTTGGCGAGCTGCACCAGCCGGGCCGCGTGGTCGTCCCCGGTCCGGCGGTAGGCGGCCGTCAACTGCTCGTAGGCGTGCGGGACATAACCGTCCCGCTCCCGTTCCAGCATGGGCAGGCGGTACTCGGCGGACGCGTGCGGGGTGAGCGAGGTGTACGTCAGGCCGGCGAGCCGCACCTCCTCGGGCACCGACTCCGGTTCCAGGAGCAGGACTTCCAGCTGGGCGCGGCGCAGGTCGAGGGAGCCGTCCATGGGCGGCCCCTTGCGCAGCCACAGTTCGCCGATCGTCGTGCTGCCGGCCCGCAGCGCCGGACTCCCCGGATTGGACAGGAGGGTGTACGACAGGTCGAGCCGGCCCGCGACACGGGCGCCCCGCAGGCCCGTCCAGCCGCGCACCTCGGCGTGCCGGACGAGCATGTCGCCTCCCACGGAGAGCGTCTGCGCGTCGAGCGCGCCCTGCCCGGGATGGTTCAGGCGCGCCTCGCAGAGGTTGACCGACCCGGCGATCACGGCGCCGTTGAGCCGTGTCTGCCCGTGCGTGCGCAGGCCCGGCGCCCGTAAGTCACCGCCGATGGCGGCCTGGTTGAGCTGGAGCACCGGGTGCTCCTCCTCGGGCGCCGCCACCTCGGCGCTCTCCAGGTACAGGCTGCCGGTGACGCGGGCACCGCCGAGCCGTACGGTGCCGTGGCACCGGGTGCGGGTCATCCGCAGGACGCCGTCCACGTGGAGGGCGTGGGCGGTGAGCCCGGGCAGGACGGACTCGCTGAGGTTCAGCTCGCGCAGCCGGGCGCCGTCGCACCGCGGGGCCTCGTCGAAGTGGCAGTGCCGCAGCCGCAACGGGTGGTCGATCGTCGCGTACTGGAGGTCGAGCCGGCCGGTGATCCGGGCGCCCGCCAGATTCAGCGAGGCTATCTCCCCGTCGTGCCGCGGCCCGTCCAGCAGCAGGGCCCGCAGCACCCGGGCGCGCACCGTCCGTCCGGGCCCCCAGCCGCCGCCGTCCGCGGTGTCCTCGTCAGGGTCCTCCCGCAGATCCACCGACTCCCCTCGCGGGAACGCCCGCCACACCCGCTCCTCGGCCGCCGTCAGCTCGCTGATCTCCACCCGGGGGACTCTGACCCGGGCCGGGAGCGGCTGTCAACGCGGCGCCCTGGTGCCCGGACGGCCGTGTGCCCCCGGTCCGCCGCATCGGCGGGCCGGGGGCACACGGGACGTCGGTTACGGCTGGACGTTCCACTCCGCGATCACCGGGCGGCCGTGCTCGGTCGACAGGCGGCTGACCGTGCCGGTGGCCAGCTGGAACAGCCGGCCCTCGGCGGGCGGCAGGCCCAGGCGGCGCGCGGTGAGGACGCGCAGGAAGTGGGCGTGGGCGACGAGCACCACGTCACCGGCGTCCTCGGTGAGGGCCGCGTCGACGCGGGCCAGGACCCGGTCGGCGCGGGCACCGACCTGCGCCGGCGACTCGCCCGGATGGCCGTCCGGGCCGGGCGGCACGCCGTCGGTCCACAGATCCCAGGCGGGGCGGTCGCGGTGGATGTCGACGGTGGTGATGCCCTCGTAGCCGCCGTAGTCCCACTCGCGCAGCCCCGGGTCGGTCGTGACCCCGGGCAGGCCGGCCAGTTCGGCGGTGCGTATCGCACGGCTCAGCGGGCTGGCCAGCGCGAGGGCGTAGGTCCGGCCGGTGAGGAGCGGGACGAGGGACTTGGCCTGTTCCTCGCCGTGCCCGGTCAGCGGCAGGTCGGTCCAGCTGGTGTGCCGTCCCGACCTGCTCCACTCCGTCTCACCGTGGCGGACCAGCAGGAGGTCCCCCACGGCGGGTCAGTCCTTCTTCTCGACCGCGTGGCCGCCGAACTGGTTGCGCAGCGCGGCGATCATCTTCATCTGCGGCGAGTCGTCCTGCCGGGACGCGAACCGCGCGAACAGCGAGGCGGTGATCGCGGGCAGCGGCACCGCGTTGTCGATCGCGGCCTCCACCGTCCAGCGTCCCTCGCCGGAGTCCTCCGCGTAGCCGCGCAGCTTCTCCAGGTGTTCGTCGTCGTCCAGGGCGTTGACCGCGAGGTCCAGCAGCCAGGAGCGGATGACGGTGCCCTCCTGCCAGGAGCGGAACACCTCGCGGACGTTGTCCACCGAGCGGACCTTCTCCAGCAGTTCCCAGCCCTCGGCGTAGGCCTGCATCATCGCGTACTCGATGCCGTTGTGGACCATCTTCGAGAAGTGCCCGGCGCCGACCCGGCCCGCGTGGACGTATCCGTACGGGCCTTCCGGCTTGAGCGCGTCGAAGATCGGCTGGATGCGCCGGACGTGCTCCTTGTCGCCGCCGACCATGAGCGCGTAGCCGTTCTCCAGGCCCCACACGCCGCCGGAGACGCCGGCGTCGACGAAGCCGATGCCCTTGACGCCGAGTTCGGCGGCGTGCTTCTCGTCGTCGGTCCAGCGGGAGTTGCCGCCGTCGATGACGGTGTCGCCCTCGGACAGCAGGTCCTTCAGTTCGTCGATGACGCCCTGTGTGGCGGTGCCGGCCGGGACCATCACCCACACATGGCGGGGCGCGTCCAGCTTCTCGACCAGTTCGGCGAGGCTCTTGACGTCGGAGACCTCGGGGTTGCGGTCGTAGCCGATGACCTCGTGGCCGGCGCGGCGGATCCGCTCGCGCATGTTGCCGCCCATCTTGCCCAGACCGATGAGGCCCAACTGCATGGCTGTCATGTCACTTCACTTCCTGAGAGAACGGTAGGTGGCGACGAGGGCCTTCGTCGACGGGTCGAGGCCGGGTACGTCGGTGCCTTCGGTGAGGGCGGGTTCGACGCGTTTGGCGAGGACCTT